>CAZNVU010000005.1:0-48018 GCA_964576575.1 uncultured Chryseobacterium sp. | reverse complement strand
ACTGGAAGCGCTTACGTGCCTTCTTCTGACCGAACTTCTTACGTTCAACCATACGTGGGTCACGTGTTGTTAATCCTTCTGCTTTCAATGAAGATTTCCACTCTGGGTTAATCTCAATCAAAGCTTTACTGATAGCCAAACGCAATGCTTCAGCTTGACCAGTAATTCCACCACCATCGATATTGGCTTTGATATCATACTTACCGATATTCTCAGTAATGGTGAATGGTTGATTCACTTTGTACTGAAGAACCAATGAAGGGAAGTAAGTTTGTAAATCACGACCATTAATGGTCATGTTTCCTGTTCCTTCTGAAAGGTAAACACGTGCTACTGCACATTTACGACGACCTGAAGTATTGGTGTATTGGGTAGTTGCCATACCGATGTATTATCCTTTAATCTTGTATTCTGTTGGTTGTTGAGCTTGTTGCTTGTGGTCTGAACCAGCGTAAACAAACAAGTTGCGGTACACCGCGCTGCCCAAACGATTCTTTGGAAGCATTCCACGTACAGCCATTTCTACCATAGCTGTTGGGTGCTTAGCCATCATTTCTGTTGGAGTAGCAAAACGTTGTCCGCCGGGATACCCTGTGTAACGGATGTAAACCTTCTCATCCCATTTCTTTCCACTCAACGCAATTTTATCTGCGTTAATTACAATCACATTGTCTCCACAATCCGCGTGCGGTGTGAACAATGGCTTGTGCTTACCTCTTAATAAAGAAGCTACTTCAGAACTCAAACGTCCTAAGTTCACTCCTGCTGCATCTACGATCAACCACTGCTTGTTTGCAGTTTCTTTGTTGGCAGACAATGTTTTATAACTTAAAGTATCCATGTCGTTACAGTTTATCCGTTAAAAACGGAGTGCGAAAGTAATACCTTTTTTTTATTCTACCAAGACTTTTCAACAATGAAATTATAATTGACTCATTTTCAATTGTTTATTTATATGGAAAATAATTAAAACGCCAACCGAATTCCCATCTGTCCAGTATGAATGGCCTTATGTTGGGGTGATTTTCTGCCTTGGTAATTCCAAGTCCATTGCCAGCGCCCACCAATGGTCTGGTATTGCATCATCCAAGTCCAATTGGTCCCTGCTTGCAACCCTTCCAGTAAATCATACGTGTAAGTCGAGTATCCGCTCCCTGTGTAATTCAATTGGTGCCATGCTATCTCCACACTGCTCACAGACTTTCCCAATTCATTCCATTTGAATTGTAACGGCAATTCCATTACTTGTAAATTTTCTTGTAGCTCCCCAAGTAGTTGTTTGTCCTTCCATTTGGGCTGAATCAACAATTGGGCATTCTTGTTGCGCGTGATAACAACATCCAATTCCAATTCTTGATATTGAATCTGGTAGTTGCGCCCAGCCAAAAAATCACTTGCCACTTGCTTAACTCCTTGCTTAAAACTGGGCTGTAATTGAGTATCTCTGTCCCACTGAAAACGAATAAAAGGAGACCAGTATTGATCCCCCCTTTGCTCATAACCCAAGGACAGCGCATTCAATGAAGCCGTTTGCTGGTATTGTAACCCCCATGTCCATTTTGAATCGCGTGTGGTAAACATCAACTGATTCCTCAGTGTAAGATGCTGTTGTACTAAAACACTATCTCCTTGTTCAAATTCTTTCCAACCCAACCATTGCCGATTCAGTGTTTGCTGATCTGCTATTAGACTTCCTTGGTAATTCCACCCTCTCCATTTTTCCCTATTCCCCTTCATTTGAATGGTAAGAGACACTTTCTGGCCATGCACAGGTACAAAATCATTATTGGGAACTTGTGTTCTTATGTAATTGGCATCGTAACCAAAAGCAGACATTTCAAACTCATTCAGCTCTTTTATCCCATTGTCATTGTAATCATTCCAAACAAAATTTCCTTGGCCCTGCGGCACCTCCACATAAATATAACTTTTCCGCTGCTCCAAGCCCGTGCTTAATTCATAATAACTACTAACATTCCAAATTCTGTCTGTACTCCACCATTGCGTTCCTGCCCGACCAACCCAATTGCTTTCAGGTTGGCCATTAAACACTTCCGGGGACAATACCATCAATTGCCTTTTCGCAATAATGGCACTTACTCTCCATCCATTGGTCAATTGCCATGCTGCATCTAATCCCCACTGCTCCGCACGTGCACCTCTTTGCAAGCGCTGTTCTTGAACCGATATTAGATGATCCAATCGGTTGCGATAAAAAACAACAAACTTCTTTGTCGTGGTATCCTTGGTTCCTGCACCAACTGAAAAATCATAAAAGACATAAGGCAACGGTCCTGCACCCATCTCACCTTTGTTGCTCTCCCATTCATCCTGCCAATACAACCGAGCCTTTCCTGGCGTCCAATCCAAACGATTCTTGTTCCGATAAAAACTGGTATTCCTCACTCCCTTGGTGGCCAAGGCCCAACCGTCCCATTTCCAAGTTAAATTTTTCTTGCTCAAAGGAAAACCTACCCACCTGAGTCTTTGTCCCGCATATTCTTTGGACCATTGCAACTGCTCACCTCTCATCATCACTGACTTGCCATCATTCTCCAAAGTCATCTCCGCACCAATCAAACTGAAATCACCGTTGAAATTCAACCCTAGTAAATTCCAATTGCGCTCAAACTCAACCTCCCTAAATCTTTCAATTCGATTAAAAAAAACACTGTTGTATTCAAAGTCAACTTTAGTCTTTATTCTATTTTTCTCCCAACCCAACGCACTTTTCATGGCCCAACCTTGATTGTTTCCGTCATTCTTAGCTGAGAACAAATTGAGGTCCTGGTGACTCATGGCCATCTCATTCTCCCAAGACCATTTTCCTTGTGCTATTGAATCACTCCAATTGTATCCCATAATCCACATCTGCAAAGACTTTGGTGCCGTCAATTGAGCCTTGTCCGTAAAATCACCTTGCCTAACCCAATTTTCACCATCCCACAGTGGTGCCACCCACCGGTAAACCTTACCCCCAGCATTGAAACCCGCTTCCACATAATTGCCTTGGCCTAGACCGGCATAACTAAAAATCACCTGATACAACTGCCGAGCGGTATCCTGACTTACCTCCCATACCCAACCAAAATCCAATGTGTCTTTCTTGTAATAAGCTACACCCACCACAGGTCCTTCCCAAGGTTTAGATCCATCCACAAAGGCTTGAGATACATTGTCTCCTGATTGACTTAAAAGATAACGTGATGAATCTGACAAATTCAACTGTAACGGCTGATTCTTGGCATCCCACTCATTAAAATACCGCCAATAGATCTTTTGGTTCTCCCATCTCTTTTCAGCTCCCGCGGTGACCAATGGTCTGAAGTATTGTTTATCTGAGTACTGAAACTCTACCACGATGCGCTTATCCTTGGTTAATTGAGTTGATGGCATAAAAGTAATGATTCCCGCATTGTAATCCACTACATAATCTTTATCCTGTCCCCGTTGTAGTTTAACACCATCAATGTATACTTGCTCTGTACCAGCTAACACAATAATGAAACTTTCACCATTGGCTCCTTGCAATCGATAAGGGCCCTGATTACCTTCCAAGGCAATGAATGACTGGCGAGCAAATCTTCCCTTGGATAAAGACAACGCTACATCAGTTTTCCAGCCATTGCTATTGTTCTGATAAGAAAGGCCTTGTCCTCGCTTGAAATAACGCATAAAGTACCCCTCCTTTTGTTGAATGGTGAAGTCTCCTGCTAAAATCTGTGTGGTCTTATTGTACAACGCAATATTCATCACATCAAAATCTTCCAGCTTAGAGGAATAACCTCCCGCTTGCATGGGCAATTGTGCATCAGACAACTGACCTTTAATGCGCCATTCGCCACTTACCCGGCCATCTAGCTGAAGATTGAGTCCTGATTGTAAACTGAGATTTTGGTTGTTCCCCAATTGTATGGTGCGGGTCAATGCACCCGCCTGAATAATATCAGTTACTCCACCTAGTGATTGATCATTCAATCGTTCACCCAAATAAGACGGACGATAAGTTGATTTTGTTCTTTGATAGGGTTTGAACTGCCCTATTTCAGTAGGATAAGACAAGCGTTTGTAATACCACTTCAATTGAGACAAGTCCAATGATTTAGGAATAATAAGCATTGCTTTGTTGGGAATCAATTGGTATAGTGTGTCGGAAATGGTTGTGGTATCGTTCTTTAATACAAAGCCATGTGGGTCAATGGCCAACGTATCAAGGATAAGGGTGTCTCGTTCTGACTGCGCCTGCAACAACGCTGCAACACAACAAAACCAGAGAATGAACCAACCCTTTTTCATGAACAAAAGCCTAACAACAAAGTTTGGCAATTTATATTGCTTTTTACAAGGCTTTGTCGATTAGTTTCGCAACATGCGCACTTATTGGAGAATCATTCTAGAAAGCGTTAAAATGGCCTTTCAAGCATTGGTCAGCAATAAGCTGCGGACCATCTTGTCCCTGTTGGGTGTTACCATCGGGATTTTTTCCATCATTTTTGTTTTAGCTGTTGTGGATAGCATGGAAAAGGACATGCGTGAAAGTTTGGAATCAGTTGGCTCTGACGTCATGATGATCAAGAAATGGCCCATGGGACCAGAGGATGGGAAAGAGGAATATGAGTGGTGGAAGTTCATGTCACGCAGAGAACCATCCACCAAGGACATGGCCCAATTGGAGGCCAGATTAACCACGGCTCAGGCATTGGCCTTTGAATCAGGCACATCACAAACTGCAAAATTTGAAGGGAATTATTTAGAAAATGTTTGGGTCAATGGAGTTACCTTTTATTACAACCAAACCCGAACCGTTAAAATTGACAAAGGAAGATATTTCACTGAACATGAATGTGACGGTGGACGAGCCGTATGCATCATCGGTTATACAGTAGCGCAGGAATTGTTTGGCAAAGGAGAATCTTTGGACAAGGAGATTACCATAGCGGGATTAAAGCTGCGGGTAATTGGACAAATGAAAAAAGAAGGAGCGTCGTTGTTTGGCAATGGGATGGATCAAACCATCATCGTGCCTGTTGGATATGCCATCCGCTGGATGAACGTAGAAGAGGTAGATGGAAGCATTATGATCAAAGCCAAATCCACATCCACTCCAGATGATTTGAAAGGTGAAGTCATTCAACAATTTAGATCTATTAGGGGAATAAAACCCGGAGGTGACAATGATTTCTCTATCATTGAAGCCAAGATGATCAGCGATGTATTGGATCAGATAGTTGGTGTCTTCAATACTGCCGGAATGTTCATTGGTATTTTTGCCATCGTCGTAGGTGCTTTCAGCATTGCCAACATCATGTTTGTAAGCGTCAAAGAAAGAACCAATTTGATTGGTGTTCAAAAAGCACTTGGGGCCAAGAAAGTTTTTATTCTAATACAATTTCTAACCGAAGCCATTTCCCTTTGCATCATTGGAGGATTGATGGGATTGGGATTGGTTTATTTGTCCATATTGGGACTAAATGCCGCATTTGAAATGGCCTTCATCTTACCTATCAACCGCATCGTTATGGGTATAGGTATTTCCGTAATTGTCGGTTTGGTAGCGGGAATATTGCCAGCATGGTCTGCTGCCAATTTAGATCCTGTCGAAGCGATGCGAAAGTAATTATTCCTTTATCCAGGCAATGCTGTGACCGTCTACCAATATGCGGTAGATACCCGATGATAATTGTTTCACAGCAATAACATTGTCTTGAAGTTGTTGATCCATAACTATTCGTCCTTGGTAGTCATAAATAACAACGTGACCATTTTTCCAATTCTGGACATTCAAAACTTCTTTGGCTGGATTGGGAAATAGCGTAATTGATAAAGATTCCAATTGTTCAACACTTGTAACACTGCCTACGCACTCACAGTTCGCATTGTAAACATCATTCAAAGTGGCCATATTGCCATCATTGCAAGGATCTCCCACAAAATAGCAACTGCCATCATTGTTGGAAGCATTTGGATTGTAGTTACAAGCAGTGGCATCTGTGCATCCATCCACCAAAACAACAGTGCCCAAATGATAGCGAGCAAAAGCAAAATCATTGTTGTCTTGCTGCACAAAACCACCGCAAACCACTTTAAAATCACTGGTCAAAGTCAGGCTATTGGCATCTTCGAAACCAGCAGCCATTGCTGTTATGACCAATCCACTGGTGCCAAAATCCAAATCCAATGTGCCGTCAGAATTGAAACGCATCAAACAAAAATCTCTTGAACCACCAAAACCTCCTTGCCCTGTTGTCCCACATGCCAATATTTTTCCATCACCTTGTATGGTAAGGTCATACAAAACATCAATATTATCATTATCTAAAATATTGACTCCGGCAAAACCAAAAGTATTATCCAAACTACCGTCAGCCAAATGGGCGGCAATCATAAAATTATAATCAAAACCATCTCTATTGCCACAAGCCAATACATGACCGTTCTGGTAAACAGCGCGGTAGTAGCGTCCATAAGCGGGATCAATCCAAATTCCATCATCGTCCACAGATGTCAATGGTGCACCGGCATTGTCCAATACCGCAATCATAGGATGATCCATGTTGTCCATCATGCTGTAACTGGAACCAACAATAAAAATATTTCCATTGGGCATTATTGCCGCACCACGTGAAACCACATCATCCTGCGTGCTAGTGGTAAATAGGGTGTAACCACCATTGGTTCCAAACGTATTGACCATTGATCCGTTCAAATCCAACTTGGCCACCACAATTCGCTCATTGGAAAAGCCAGCTGGCATAGAGCCGCCAACAATCAAATAGCCATCATTCTGCACAATAATTTCCCTCGAATAATCTTCACCACCTTCAATATCCCACTGCATTACACCACCAACACCAAACGTGGCATCTAATGCACCATCCGGCAGAAAACGCCATACCGCCCATTGGGTATTGGCTGCTGACAATGACGTTGCACCACAGATCAATATTTTGTCATCATTCAATACTTTCAAGTCATACATAAAATCACCACCCAAAGTATTGTTGTAAATAAAGACACCATTGGAAGCAAACGAAGCATCCAATGTTCCATCTACATTCAAACGTCCCACTGTTGCTTCAAAATTGGACCAATTGCCTGAAACACCGCAAAAAACGGTCTTTCCGGTGCTTTGCACACCCACGGATTGGCAATTATCAAAGGAATCATTAGAGACTGGAGAAGCTATTACCTGTCCCGTTCCGCCAAAGGTTTGGTCTAAACTACCTGGGGATTGGGATACTGCAGAAAAGACAGAAAGGGATAGGGCTGAAAAAGCCAAGAGGTTTTTGATCATGTTCAAATATAACAAAAAAAGAAAATATCAACGCTGCAACAACTCGACCATTTTTTGTCCTAAAAGACAAACATCCTCAAATGAGTTATACAATGGAACGGGAGCCAATCGGATGGTATCCGGCTCTCTCCAATCGACAATGATACCTGCAGCAGACAACTGTTGAACAATGGTTTTGTCTTTGCCCAATAAACGAACGCTGATTTGACACCCTCTTGCTTCTGGCTGTGTGGGCGTTACCTGTTCCATGGCTTGTCCAGATATAAGTGAAACTTGTTGCAAGACAAACTCAAGATAGCCAGTCAGCTTAAGAGACTTGGCTCGGAGGTCGTACATGGTTGTATTGGAGAACAACGCCAGTGAAGCGCGATGCGCGGCCATAGAAAGCACGGGCGCATTGCTCAACTGCCAAGCTTCAGCAGAGGGGATAGGATGAAAACCAGGCTGCATCAAAAAACGCGTTGACTTATCATGTCCCCACCAACCGGCCATTCTAATTAAATCAGACTTGTGGTGTTTTTCATGTACAAAAACCCCAGAAACTCCGCCTGGACCGCTATTCAGATATTTATAACTGCACCAGCAAGCATAATCCACGTCCCAATCGTGCAATTGCACGGGAACATTTCCGGCTGCATGGGCCAAATCAAAACCACATGTAGCTCCTACGGCATGCGCTGCTGCAGCGATGGCTTTCATATCAAACCATTGTCCTGTGTAATAATTCACTGCACCAAAACAGACCGTTGCCAACTCCTCACCACAAGACTCAATCTGAGCAATGATATCTTCTGTACGGAGCAAAGTTTCACCTGCTCTTGGCTGCATTTCCACCATTACATCTTGGGGATCCAAACCATGCATTTTGGCTTGAGACTCAAAAGCGTAATGGTCTGATGGAAAAGGTTTATGCTCAAATAATATTTTTCTGCGTTTGCCCTGCGGGCGATAGAAAGAAACCAACAACAGATGAAGATTCACCGTCAGTTGATTCATCACCACAACTTCACTTTCATTGGCGCCAAGAATGGGCGCTATCCATTTTGCGAAGGGCTCATGGTAACTGAACCAAGGATTTTTGGCTTCAAAATGACCTTCAACACCATATTGAGCCCAATCCGATAACTCTTGATCAATGGCTTCTTTAACTCCTTTGGGCTGGAGACCCAGAGAATTTCCGGTAAAATAAAGGGCATCATGACCATTGTGTTGAGGAAAATAAAATTGACTTCTAAATGATCTCAGTGGATCATTGGCATCCTGGTTTTGTGCCCAAGACAAATCAAATTTATATTCCATGGACAAGGTCAATTAGTTCATGTGTTGCGCCTTGTGCAAGAACTCTTCAAAGGGCAACTTCACTTCATTGATGGTACAATTGGCTTTGATGAATTCCATCACTTTGTCTTCAAACAACAAATCGTAAACATTCTTAGCCTCCTCACGCTTGGCCAACAATTCTTTGGCCATGGTTTCCAAACGATCCTCCTCAACAGGCAAACCATATTGTGCAAATCGCTCAGCATATTGCTTCTTCACGTGATCAACAGCTTCTTCCATGGTCACTTTGATCTCATTCTTCTCGATAATCTTAGACTCAATCAACTGCCATTTCAACCCTTGCGCGTAAGATGGGTATTCTGCTTCAACTTGTTCTTCGGTCAATGGTTTCTCATTGCTCAAAGCAATCCAACGCTTCATGAAAGCATCAGGCAGAGTAGGATTAATGGCCTCACTGATTTGACGTGCAACCGTTCTTTTGAACATCCAATTGGCATCGCGTGCAAAAACTTCAGTCATATTCTCACGAACCTTGGCGCGCATTTCTTCCATATTGGTTACTGTTCCTGCAGGAAATAATTTATCATACAATTCCTGATTGAACTCAGCCACTTCCACATGGTGGATATTGTTTATGGTCAATTGAACATTGCCTTCAAAATGATGCAAATCATGGTGGGTAATTCCCAACAAACGAGCTAAAGCTTCATGATCAGCAGTCAAGTGATGTGGATTTACAACAACTGTATCTTCTTTGCTCAATCCAACCAACTGCTTCAATGTTTTGGCATCTGTTACATCTTCAATGGTAACAGTTGCATTGTTATTGATACCGCCTTCGATGACTTTGCCATCGGCATCTACTGCCTTTACTGTGATATCCAACAAATCTTCTGCACCGCTCTTCTCTGGATTGGACATCTTACCAAAACGACGACCATAATCACGAACTTGCTTATCAATCAATTTGTCATTTACGTCAATAACTTGAAAATCAAATTTCATTTTCTTATCCAAGTTCACCTCGATTTCAGGAGCCAATCCCATTTCGTAAGTGAAAGAAAAATCGCCAGGATTGTCCCAATCGCCCACATCATCACCTTCCTTAGGGATAGGATTTCCCAAAACTGGAAGTTTGTTTTCAGAGATGTGCTTATAAACCGCATCTTGTAACATCTTATTGATCTCCTCGGCCAAAACAGCCTTTCCATAACGTTGCTTTACAACAGATGCAGGAACATGACCTGGTCTAAAACCAGGCATTTGCATATTCTTTCTGTAGTTCTTCAATGATTTTTCCACCGCTGGTGCATAATCCGCAGCTGAAATTTCAATCTTGATTTCGGCATTTAATGCGTCGATGTTGTTTTGGGAGATTTGCATAGTCTTAAAAAAAGAAATACCGAGTTATTCGGTATTTATGTTACATATTTTGTCCGGATGGAGGGACTCGAACCCCCACGCCTCACGGCACCAGATCCTAAGTCTGGCGCGGCTACCAATTACGCCACATCCGGATTTGGGAATCAAATAACTCCCAAAAGGGATACAAATATACAGCCTTATATGAAACTTTCTACTAAAAAATGATGGTTATAGTTTGGTCCAATGAAAAAACACGCGCATTTATCCGCCATTGGACTTTTTTGCTGGATCTGTGGACATGGGCAGGGCCTACAACCGAACGTGATGAATGTATACGCTAACAGCGAAAATGATTCACACTCTTCCCTTCAAATGATGGCCACCAACCATCATTTGCAATCCAACATCAACGATTTGTTTTTGGGCTACCGCAAATACCTCAAAAAGCTATCACTATGGAGTATCGGTGGAATAAAGAGATACTCTCTCATTCAAACCAAGCAATTGCAAGTAGGTAGTCAGATTCAATTGGGCCAATTAACACATTTGTCTCAAGAACTGATTGTGTTGCATGAACGTTTCCCAGAAAACAACATCAGGAAACAATGGGAATCCAATCTCTGCTTTGAATACCAACACACCAAATTTAAGTTTCAATATCTCCATCATTGGAACTGGAGCAACAGCAACCTATCTGATGACCTATTTCCCAATCAATCCTTCCAAGTTGTGTTGAATTCCTCTACAAAGCACCAACTGCAATTGGTTCTCTGGCAGTTTACATCTCTTCCATCACAATTTCTATTGCAGCATCGCCTCATACTCAGCAGGCAATGGGAAATAGCTTGGGGAATACAATGGCCAAATACAAAGTGCTGGATTGTACTAAAAAACAAACGACAAAAACTACAATCCAACATCTGCCTGATCACCCAACCCTACTTTTTACCTTCTTTATCCCAGTTGTATGAAATCTCAATGGATTAAATGGATTCTGCTTCTGTTGAGCCTAAATGGATTTTCTCAACAACTGGACACAATGATGATTGAAGATCAATACAACGCAGCTTTGCCCGATGAAAATGGAATGGATCAGTGGAATAACCAAAACATAGATATAAACAGCCTTAATCAAATTAAGCAGTTACCTTATGATATCCAAGCCGCTATTCTTATTTACAAGAGTGAATTCGGCTGCTTTGCCAATCTCCAAGAGCTATACAGAATCGAAAAATTTACAATTTTTCAATGGGACAGTTTGATATACAATCTTAATCTATCCTGCGAGCCTTGTTGGGAAAGGCCTAAATTCATTGCCCAGAGTATTATCATTACAGCTAGAGATGTTTACTATCCAATAGATAAATACCATTTTGAACCTAAATACAACATTCGTTACAAAGGAAAAAGCGAAAACGGTTTTCGATGGGGTATGCATCATTTTGCATCAAACAACAACGGCGAAAAAGAAACACTCACCACTGGATTTGTGCACCTCAAAAGAAAAAACTCTCACATCATACTTGGTGATTACTTACCTCAAACGCCTTTGCACTTGTTATTTGGCAATAATCTCATGAACTCCACTTCTTGGAATGTATCCCCGGTAACGGCCAATACACAATTTTTTCTTCCATATACATCAAGCATTCCCAATAGACATTGGCGGGGAGCAGGACTTTCAACAACATTAAAATCCATCTCAATAAAAATGGCCATTGACGTAAACATAAATCAAACTCTAATAAAACCTGAGCAAAGATGGGCTTCAGTAGGTTGGAAGGGGGAAAAAATCAACATTCAATACCATTACTATGATATTGGTATGTTAGATAAAAGTAAAAGCCGCCAAGCTCTGAGTACTAGTTACGCCATAGGTAAAGGCATTTTACAGGCAGAGTCAAGTTGGCAAATAAATCAAGTAAAAATCAATGCCCATTGGATACAACCGGTATTAAAAAATCAGTGGATGCGCTTATCATATCATGTGGACCAATCACCAATTTTGATTGAGGAACAAATAACCTATGTGCATCAAATCTTCTTTCATAAAAAATGGAAAGGCCTTATTTCTGTTGACCAAGAAAACGGCAAAGGGATCTGGGAAAGTGCTCATGAAAAGGGACAAACACTGCGCACGCAATTGGATTATACGCCAACAAGGTACCACCTCTTTTACCTGAGGTATCTGATAAAAAAAAATCCTGAAATAACCCACCAATGGAGATGCGATGGGCAATGGAAAATAGATGAAAACAACAAAGCCCATTGTCGCATAGAACAACACATTATACATCGTTCAGTGGGCTGGCTCAGTGCTGTTGAATACGAATGGAAGCCAATGAACAAGAGATGGCAGATTGTCATTAGGCAAATCTTTTTTGCCATACCTGATTGGGATTTGAGAATTTACATGATAGACAGAGAGTTACAGGGAGGGATGAGTATTCCACCATACAATGGAAAGGGTAAGCGAACCTTTCTCATTGCACAATACCAATATCAATCCTGGAGATGGGCGATAAAAGTAGAAAGGCATAACCCCCATCATCAAGAAAGATCTGATTTCATAAACCTTCTTGACGTGCAACTGGCCTATTCATTTTGAGACGTTGAGCTATAAATTCTTTAAAACTATCTAAGTATTGATCATATCTCAAAAAACTATCTGAATCAACAACCAATCGGTTTTTCCAGTTTGGTTTTAAATACAATTTATCTAAATAATCCTTCACTCTTTTCCAATCAACAGGGCTCTCATCAGATGGTAATTGAACAATCCACTCAGACATCTCCGGATGCTCTATACAAGCAGTATCTTGAAATGATAAAACAACAGGTAATCCGCATGACCAATATTCACGAACTTTGAGAGGGCATGCTTCATGTAAACCTATACGATGTAAACCTAGTGAACCAAAAGCAACATGATAATTAGACATGAGCTTCTCGATTTCTTCATCGGATCTAATTCCTAGAAATTTAACCTTAAAAAAATCACAATCCTGGACTTCAAAAAGTGAAATGTCATTTAATCCAATAATATCCAATTCTACATGTATCCCAACTTTTTGAATATGCTCGATACTCTTAACCACTCTCTCTATGCCGTGCCAAGGAGAGAAAGAGCCAATGATCATCACCACTTTCAAATCACGACGATTCCATTCAGGTGTCTTAATGACATTTGAAACCGAATCAATTCCATTGGGAAGAACAAAGGTTGAGTAACCCTTTAAACGAGAAGCTTCATAATTTGCAATCTCATGGGTTACACATACACCCCCAAGAGCATATGACAAGACTTCTGCACCAAATAATGATTCATCTGTGCTATTTGTTATCCAAGTATTCCAGGTGTAATGTAAAAAGGATCTAGAAAACCGAATTTTTGCGGCTTTCCATGCCCTTTTTTGGGTTAAAATAGCCTCATTCTCCTCTTTGGTATTGTGTTCCAAAATTATCTGGCCTCCCCAGCGCTTCATTAACTTTAAAAGTGAGGAAGACGCAAAAGGATAACGAAGCAGAACAACATCCCCAACATTAATATTTGATACCATCCATTGATTAACTTCTTCCCAGACATCAAGACCCTCACAATTGTACCAATCGATATAATCTAATCTCTTTGAAACTCCTCTACCAAAACCTACAATTTTCACATCCCATCCTTTAGAAAATGAATGATAAATAGACATCGTCTTTTGGTAAACGCCAGAATTTGGCATTAAAAGATACTGACCTATCTGCATCAAAAAAAGCTTGGCCATCAAACTATCTCCTGAATTCTTTGGTTTATTCTATTCAAATGATGAAATGATGTCCAGTTCTCCGTTACAAACTTGAATCCTTCCAAGCCCATTCTTCGACACAATTGTGTATCTTTTTCTAATTGAAACATCTTTTCGCCCATTGCAACAAAATCTTGCTCTTCTATTAAAAAACCAGTCTTTTCATGAATTACAACATCTTGTATCCCGGCATGTCTTGTACTCACCACTGGCATTGCCATAGCGCTAGCTTCCAATATCGCAACGGGCGTACCCTCTCTGTTTCCATCTTGACTCTTAACCGAATGCTGAACAAAGACGGCGTGATTTTGCATCATTGACAGCACCTCATCATGCGGAAGATTCCCTAATAGAACAACACTTTCTTCTAATGAATTTCGCATAATAAAATTCTTACACTCATTCAAAAGCGGACCATCTCCGACAATTGAAAATTGAAATCGAGTACCTCTTTTTTGTGCTTCCAAATAAGCTTTTAAAAGATTGATAGGGGACTTCTTATTTACAAGAGCTCCAACAGCCAAAAACCCGCGCCTATCTTGACATAGATTAGGTTCGATAACATCAACTTGACAACCACATGGCGAATACAAAATTTTATCACTAGGCATACCCATACTAATCAAATCACTCTGCATCTCTTTTGATACAGCGATAACAAACGAAACAATAGAGAACAATTTCTGGTAATGGACTCCATGCTTTTTCAATGTATCATGATGATAGACGTCAAAACCATGAAAATGTACAACCAAGGGAATCATTAATCTCTCCATTACCGGATATATAGCATTGGCTGTTGGCCCGTACTCTGCAAAAACCAAATCAACTCTTTGTTTTTTTAATTCCCGATAAAAAAGATACTCTTGTAATTTAAAACCAGAGATTTTTTTAAATAATAGAAATTCCAGTTTCTCAATTATGTTTAATCTAAGTAGTTCCTTTCCATCCACATGAGTTGGTATATACCCCCCATAAAAACACTTGACTTTACCTTTTAAACCCCGTATATTCGCTCTTATAAAAGAGCTTGAATCAGAATACTCTGTGGGAGAAATATGCGCTATTGTAATCTCTTTTGTCATTCCTCTGCTCTTATTTCTGAATTCCACTTAAGAACTCGTTCACTTCTTTCTATCTCTCTCAAGGAAAGCCAATCAACTTGAAATAAGTTCTTATATACCAACTTTTCTTGCTCAAATCTTTCCGGTGAAAAAGGAAATAAAACAAAAATCTTCAAACTAGATGATCCCATGTACTTTTTGAATCGATAAAAGCTTAACTCATCCAAAAAACACAAAGTATTTGGTATTCTCTCTGACATCCTGCTAATCAACTTTCTCCAAAGCAGTTGATTGAAAAAATAAAATCTACCGTACAATTTACAATTAATATCTTGAGACCTCAATATTCCACTCTCTGAGATAGTAAAATTCAATATGGGCGCTTCCAGACACATCCTTAACCACCTATATTCACGACTTATCATACTATCTTCTTGAAAGAAAAAACCGATAGGACTGCTCATAATGCTGCTCCAAACACCTTTTGAATTTTTCTCATGAAAGCGGATAAATTGACGATACATCTCGAATGACTCATGTTGAATTTTTCCTTGCATCATTCGATGTAATATTATTCGTCGATCATCAAAATAATTTCTATGGGAATCCCCAGCAGTCATGCTAGATTGATGCACTCTATATAGACTCATGCATTCGTTGATTCCTTGAAATTTGCCAAACTGTGCATGCCAAACGTACATCGCCAAATCAACACTATCAATCCACTTGAACCAACTAGGTCTACAAAAATGTTCCGACCGAAAAACGAATGAACTTGTATGAAAGGGTGAGTACTTTGAAACAACATTACTTAAGTCCATAAATTCTGGCACAGACTCTTTTACTGGCCTTGTACTACCATCTGGATATAAGTATGAGGTATTGTGATAAGTTCCCGCGATATCCATATTTTTCTCAAGCATGTCTACTTGTGTTTGTAGTTTAACACAACTAATCCACACATCATCACCCTCCAGCATAGCAATGTACTTTGCGCCAGAAGCCAAACAAGACTGAAACAACAAATTAGCATTCTCAAAAACACCTAGATTTTTCTCGCGACAAAACAACTTTACCTTATCGGGATGGTGGTCTGCATACTTTTTGCACAAAGCTCCTGTCTCATCAGATGAAAAATCTTCACCAATAAACAATTGAAAATTAAATGTTGTATTTTGAGACAAAACAGATTTTATAGCATCTTCGATATAAGCTTCATGGTTATATGTAACCATAAATATAGCCACCAACGGTGGGTTGGTATTACTTGACAATCCATTGGGCATAACCGAATCCAGATTTTCCAAAATCATTGCCGTTATAAAGCATCCAATATTTGCCAGAATACTCAAAAACATGCGCGTAACAGGCCATTACCTCATCCCACTGCCCTGGTAAACCCAATGGCATGACATCGTTATAATTCTTCATCCAAGACTGCTCAGACTCATCCCAAACAGCGTATGCAGTGCGATAACCACTAGAGGCCTCGTTTCTGTAACCATTCAACTTTCTGTAACAAAAGAAAAGTAGCTTTTCTCCATCTGGAAGTCTCAATAGAGATGGCCTTCCAAAAGCCTCTGACATATTATCATACTCCAATAATATCTTATTCTCTATTTCCCAATTTATACCATCCACTGATTTGGCTCTTTTTATTGAGTACTGCGGTTCTGTTCGACCATTCAAAGCATGCCAAGCTGTACATGACACATAATGCATCTCCCAATCATCGCCATCCTTGGATACAAATGGAGCTGTTAAAAAATAAGGTTCCTCCTGTGACTTGGTCATAATTGGACCATTGGAATATCGCTCAAAATGAATCCCGTCTTGACTAATTGCCAATCCGATCGACAACTGATATGGAACCGTTGATTGAGGAGTCCATCCAATATAATACATCCAAAACTCTTCATTATGCTTGACAATACATGTTGGTAAAACACCTGTATCATCAAATGTCCCTTGATTCCCTAAACCCATAAGAGGGCCTATTGGATCTCCAACAATTGAAAAACTGTCATTCTCAATTGTCACCTTAATACAAAATGGGAGGGAATGTCCTTTTTGGTCTCTAACACCAAAATAAACAAGAAACTCTCCATTGCCTTGGGAAAGAGCAAAAGGAACACTTGCATGCGAGTATCCGCTCAAACCTGGAAACTGATTCCATTCAAACAATTGATTTCCTTTTTTCCAACTCATATCATCTTTCTGCTATCGATTCCAGAAACTTCACCAAATGAACCCTTAACGAAAGACCACTCTGGTGTCGATTTAATAACGGATGTACCCATAGCTACAAATGTCCCTTGACCTATGGTAATGCCATCCCTAATTGTAGAATTCACACCAAACAAACTAAAGTCACCTACTTGACAGTGACCGGACAGCACGACATGCGAGGTAAACATGACATGATGACCAATTGTTGAATGATGACCAATATGATTTCCTGACCACAAAACAACATTATTACCAATGTGTACAAATGGTTGAATAGTATTGTCTTCTAAAACAAAACAATTCTCACCGATAGTGGCAGCAAAATTGGTGCATCGTGAACTAATGTATGAAATGAATGAATACCCTCTTTGTTTTCCCTCGGTGTAAACCTTTTCACGAAGTTGGTTCATCTTGGTAGGTGCCATCGGAGCAAAAAAAGCAAATTCTGATGGTGGGTAGTGAGACTCCAACTCCTCAAATGGAACCACTGGTAACCCACAAAAAATTAACTCCTCAGGCATGTATGCTGTATGCACTGTAAAGGCTACCACATTAAAAGCACTGTCGTGGGTAAGGTAATAATGTGCCAATTCAGCAAAGTCCTTTACTCCAAATATGACTACATTCTTCAACATCACTTGTAAAGATATGTTGTAAATTCATAAAGACCATAATCCTGACGGATGACGATGTTTCTGGATAATGTTTTGGACAACCACGAAGTTAGTTCATCAGTGGAAACGTGAAAAAGATCATCACGCTCCCAATCCACGTTCTTGGACATGGTATTAAAAGCAATACCTCGCTTTGCATGATGAAAAGCGCTTGCAATGACTTCCTTGAAATAATCCCACATTTCGGCCTGACTCAATTCTCTCTTCTCTGTAAATACACCATTCATCACTGCGTAATCATACTCAGGCCAAATGAAATCTTTTTGTAAAACATCGCCGCAGGTAAAAGTGAAGTCTGGAAATTTTTCCAAACAACGATCCACAAAAATCTGGGAATAATCCAACCCTAGATACTGATCAATAGCAATATTTCTCTCTTGCATAAACTCCAACAAATGCCCTGTTCCGCATCCAAAATCGAGCAATTTACTCGAGCCCTGATGTTTAATATCCCAATCTAACAACTGCAACATAACCTTAAACCTCATGTGGTTATCCTCCAACTTTGGCCAATCCATCCCCTTATGGTTATCCCCGTGCTGCACATAGCAGCTTTCATAATGCTTTACTATTTTCTCGTATCGCTTGCTCATGAAAACGTATATTCTTTCAACAAAATTTGTCGCTCGTTTGAATCAGTATTCATCAGTACATCTAATATCGACATTCCTGGATGAAACCCAGTAACCGTCTGCGGATATGGATTAAGAGTAGATCGAACAAATTCCAATGTTATTCCACAATTAGCAAAATCGGTTTTGTTATATAAATCAACACCGCCTATCGCATTGTTATATACTTCAGCAGACTCTTGCTGACAAATCTGGATAATTCTATCCTGCCCAACTGCAGCAATAGCAGCAAAATCAACAGATGACACTTTGTAATTTTTGGTCAAGCCTAACTGATCAGCGCACCACAAAGTGGTTCTTTGATTTAATTCGGCAATCTTTCCTGTACCGTCCCCAATCAACTGTTTCAATGGTTCAATGAGCAAATCATAGTTCTTTGTTTTTCTATAACTCATCTCCAAGGATTTGAGAAAAACCTTTGCCCACTTGCCATCTGCTATGGTGAGTTCATTAATCAACTTATTCTGACTAGCGCCATTCAATGGCACCGTATACATATTGGGCACACCAGAAAAAATAAATTGATTACGATTAACCCAACCGCGATTGATGTAATTCACATTGTCTAAAAATACAAATGTGTCACATGAGTGCAATAGGTGAAAATAACCTAAATAGGGGAAAAAGTATGGTTGCATGATGACCACCTTCTTCATAAAGCCTGATGAATAACATGCACTATTCTTTTTAAATCGTCCATGCTCAAACCTACATACAAAGGAAGACACAGTATCCTACTTGAGACTGATTCTGAAATTGGACAAGATTGATTGTGAATATAAGGAAGCTTGTTCAGTGAAGGGTAAAAGTAACGTCTTGGAAAAATATTGGATTCTGATAAACCTAGCATAATTCTCTCTAGCACCATCTCACTCTCCAACAAAATAGGGTAGTAACTATAATTCCAATCTGTCCCAGCTCTCATTTCAATTGTTCGCAATCTCGAAAAATCCAAATGGTCATTGTAAAAATCCACGACCTTCTTGCGCTCACGAAAAACAACTTCCATTTCATCCATCATCGCTAGACCCATGGCGGCCTGCAATTCTGATATTTTTGCATTAATACCGACAAGTGCAAAATCGGTAGCGTTGAGATGACCAAAATTGTGAGATTGAAACGCCGTTGTCATCCAGTGCTCATTATTTGTGAAAAAAGCACCACCTTCAGCAGTATGAAACACTTTTGTAGCATGGAAACTACACGTACTGATGTCTCCAAAATTGAAAACACTTTGCCCTTTGTATTTTACACCAAAACAATGAGCTGCATCGTAAATAACGGATAATTGATACTCTTTAGCCAGCTTCTCGATAGCCTCTACATCACACGGATTTCCAAAAACATGGGTAGCCAAAATGCATGTTGTCTTATCTGTAATCTTCTTCCGTATTTCCTCCACATCAATGGTTAAAGTCTTCTCATCAATATCTGCAAAAACCGGAACACAACCTTCCCACAAAATAGCTGAAGTGGTGGCTACATAACTAAATGGAGTTGTAATCACCTCCCCTCCCTTGGCCAAAATCTTCAATGCTATCTGCAGCGGAACGGTTCCATTGTTCATGATGAGCATTGGTACCGATTCCAGCTTGTCTTTTAATTCAACTTCCAATTCTCTGACCAATTCTCCCCGATTGGTTAACCAACCATTTTTCCATATACGATCCAATTGAAATTGATACTTTTCAATTGCAGGAAAATATGTCTTGGTAACAGGAATCATTGCGGTATCAACTAAGGAATGACGCTAATATACAAAACTATTGTGTCACTCCCATTGGCACTGCATCAACAAAAATTGAACCTCTGATTTTGGAATATTCATCATCAAATCCAAAACAGAAAGATGAGGATGAAACTGTTGGGTTTGTTGTTGCGGATACGCAGAAATCTCAGATATTCTATGAAACCAAAGATCAACTCCTCGCTCCTCAAAATATTGTTTCTCATACAAGTCCTTTCCACCAGATAAATTTAAATAAGCTTGACCATCCAACGCCTTTACAATGTGTATCAACCTATCTGCGCGATACAGATCGGTTAAGCCAGGAAACGATTCCGAGGAAACATAAAATTGAGTAGATATCTCCAAATAATCACTGCAGAGCTCCAATGAGGCCTTTGCCAATGATGCAATAGAATCAAATCTTGTTTGCCACAGTTCCTCGATCAACGGAAATACATCAGCAAAAAAAGGAGACTTACGATAGGCCAATTCCAACGTTTTCAAAAAAGAGGAATATTCCTTTTTATCACGATCCACCTTTACATCATGAATAAAAACATTTGAGCTAATGCCCTTGCATGGAATTGTAAATGTAAATGGCTGACCATTCACCAAAATTCTATTTCTATTGATCCACCCTTGTTTGATAAAATTTACATCATCATAACAAACAAAATTTCCAGATGCAGCAATGAGCTGAAAATAGCCCAAGTAAGGGAAAATGTATGGCTGCATAACGGATACGCGTTGTTTCTGAGGAATTGTTAAATCCATCATCACTGATTGTACCAATTAAACTGCGGTCTTATCACACCTGGTTCTCTGCCCATATACGCTCCAAAATCTCGTCCCCCATCTGAAATGAGAAAGGATATAACGTCTTTTTCAATCAGAGGACACTTGTTATCTTTTGCAACTACATAAAGAGAGACGTAGTATGTTCCTGTTTGTAAAAATAAAGCTGGAAAAACACAAGTCAAATTATTCCGACCCAAAACCAATGGCAACTGAACAGACGCAAAGGAAAATACGGGCTCACCTGTATCATCATACAAATGAAAAGTGAGGTGACTAATATCCAAAGATTTCACCTCACATTCAACTGAAAAATGGATATCTTTTTTCTCATCCAAAATTTCTGAACGACTTTCATTTTGATGGTGAACATTAATACTATTCAAGGTAAAATGAGGATGATTGACAAAATCGAAACTTCTAAAATGTTGAACGTCGCTTCCTCCCTTTAAATAGAATGAAACAGCCTGCGAAACGTCTCCTTGAAAAGTTTTCATTCCATGCTCAATTACCAACCCTTGAGAGCACAAGGATTTGACCGCTGCCATGTTGTGACTGACAAACAACACTGTTCGACCTTCTCCTTTGGCTACTTGGTCCATTTTCCCCAAACACTTTCTTTGAAAATCTGCGTCACCAACAGCTAATACCTCATCGATGATCAATATCTCACTTTCTAAGTGCGCAGCAACAGCAAAAGCCAACCGAACATACATTCCACTGCTGTATCGTTTAACCGGAGTATCTATATATCTCTCTACACCACTGAAGGCTACTATTTCATCAAATTTTTGCTTAATTTCAGCCCTGCGCATTCCCAATATTGCGCCATTTAAATAGATATTATCCCTTCCTGTCAACTCAGGATGGAAACCAGTTCCAACTTCTAAAAGTGATGCAATTCGTCCATTAACTTTGATGGTTCCTGTCGAGGGCTGTGTAACCCTAGATAACAATTTAAGCAACGTTGATTTACCCGCACCATTGCGGCCAATGATTCCCAATGTCTCACCTTTCTTTACCTCAAAGTCAATGTCTTTTAGCGCCCAAACAAAATCTCCTTCTGCTTTTTTTGTTCGATCGTTGACTTGACCAATTTTCATAAATGGATCCTCCTTTCCCTGAATGCGGTGCATCCACCTTTGAAAATCATGGATAAATGTCCCCGTGCTCACCAATCCCAATCGGTACAACTTACTGACATCTTCTATTTTTAAAGCAATATCTGACATGTCTATACAGTATCCATAAATTTCTTTTCCACTTTGTTAAACAATACAACGGATAAAGCCAACAAAATCATTGAAAACATAAAACTATAACCAATCATTCCCCATTGAAAAGATCCCGTTCCAAGGAATGAGTAACGAAATCCCTCAACAATTCCTGTCATCGGGTTCAAAACCAATATATCATGCCAAATGCCTTTTACCATCGAACTGGGATACACAATTGGAGTGGCATACATAAGCAATTGAATTCCAAATGTGATGAGGTATTGAAAATCCCGGTACTTGGTAGTGAAAGTAGAAATCAACATTCCTATCGCCAAACCCAGAATCCCCATGAGCAAAAACAAAAAAGGAAATAACAAAACGTGCCAAGTAGGTTGAATGTGTGATCCGCTTTGCTGCCAGTAGTAAAAAAAGACGGCAAGGAAAAATGAAAACTGCACCATCAACTTCATCATGTTGGACAAAACAATAGAAATGGGAATAATCAGTCGAGGAAAATAAACCTTACCAAAAATGCTAGCGTTAGAAATGAACGCGCTAGATGTGGATGTGATGCTTGTAGAAAAATAATTCCACAATATCACACCTGACAAATAAAACAGAATAGGTGGCATACCATCGGTTCCTAATTTTGCTACGCGATTGAAAACAACCGTATAGATCAAAGTGGTAAAAATGGGCTGAATAAAAAACCACAGAGGGCCCAATATGGTTTGTCTAAATGATGCTTTGTAATCTCTTTTCAGTAAAATCCACAACAAATCACGGTAGCGCCATATCTCTTTGAACGGTATATTCCACCACTTGGATTCACTGGCAATGATTAAATCCCAGGATTCATTGTTGTCTATTTCAGATTGGTCACTCAACTTCTATTGTTTCTGAGAAATTATTCAGCTAAAAAAATCAAGGAGTATTAGGTCAAGGACCATCCACCCCATTGGTGTGCAAGTTAATTGATTTCCATTAATAATCAAATGTCCTGATTTTACCCATTTTTGCACACTCTCATTAATTGACTTTTTGTACAACTTATTATCTTGAGCCAATTTAAGGTTAACACCCTTTCTTGTTCTCAGTCCAATGAGCCAAAGCTCATTCCAAATGGATTTATCATCCATCCTATCCCATTGCACCAATTTATCCCATTGTTCAGCATTCACCAATTGGATATACTGAGGATTATTGGCCAAATTGTATCTTCTATCTCTTCCATCAAAAGAATGTGCAGATGGGCCGATACCTAAATACTGATGACCTTCCCAGTATGATTGATTATGCTTGGACTCATAGCCTGGCTGGGCATAATTGGAAACCTCATAATGAACAAACCCCAAACGACCCAGCTCTTCATGGAGATGCATAAACTCTTGAACAGTTTGTTCATCTTCTTGACCAATGTACAGGCCATTCTGAAGCTGATGGTGCAACAATGTTTTTGGCTCTACAGTTAGTGCATAAGCGCTAATATGAGGCACTTGGAGTGCTAGAAATTGATTGACATCTTGAAGCCAATCAGCTTCCGATAGCTTTCCATGACCATAAATTAAGTCAACGGAGATGTTTTCAAAGCCAGCATCTTGCAGCATTTTCACGCCTTGTTTCGATTGAGCTCCGTTGTGGGCTCGATTCATCCATTTCAAAACTCGGTCATCAAAGGACTGGATACCAACACTGAATCGGTTAATCCCAATCTTTTTCCATTGCTGTATTTTATCCTGAGAGATATCATCGGGATTAATCTCCACCGTGATCTCACATGATGGAGACACATTATAATACCGATGAATAGTATCCATCCAAACTCTCAGATATTCAGCATCCATTAGACTAGGAGTACCACCACCTAAATAAATGGTCTCCACCAGAGACTCCTTATAATATCCGACATAATGAATCAGCTCCGCAGTCTGAGCCGAGGCCATCTTCTCCAGGAGCTTAGTTTGGGTAGAGAAGTGAAAGTCACAATAGGTACATGCCTGCTTGCAAAAAGGAACATGAAAATAAATCCCCAATCGATTTCTCATTAGCTTTGCGATATTATGACAAAAGCGCGAATCGGAAATAAAGAATTTGACTTTAGTTGGGACAATTCATTTCACAATGCAACATGGAATGGAGAAAAGATTGAAATACATCCATCGGAGAAAAAAGGTCATTTTTGTCTTAAATACCAAAATAAAAATTACAGAGGAGAGTGGATTGCCTTCCAATGGGAATTAAAGTTAGCCACAATCAAGATCAACCATACTGAATTCAATATAACCATCACTCAACCCATTGACGCTTTACTAGAGCGATTGGGCATGGGAGGTTCATCCACTAAAAAAGTGAAAAATCTGAAGGCACCTATGCCAGGATTAGTCAGACAAATTTTAGTAAGTATTGATGAAGAGGTCACCAAAGACACACCATTGCTGATTTTAGAAGCCATGAAAATGGAGAATGTGATCAAGGCCCAAGGAGAAGGTAAGATTAAATCCATCCAAGTTAATCAAGGTCAGGCGGTTGAAAAAAGTGCTTTGCTTGTAGAATTCTATTGATTGCTCAGCTTATATTTGTTCAATGCGCAAACAATGGTTTCTATTATTAGCAGCGATTTTTCTTGGTATCAATGCCAAGAGTCAATCTTGCGCGGAGATAGCATCTAACGCTCTTTGTGGCGGAAACGATGAAAATCCCTCAAACAATCTCAGCGCAGGAAGCTTTAACTTTGGCTGCTTTCAAAGTAGCTCTAGTTTTAGTTATTTGATGACCACAGGAGGTCAAGGAGGAAATGTATCAATAGAAATTCAGCGATCTGATTGTGATTACATTCAAATTGATCCCATATTAGGAACAGCACAAGTTGCGCTTGACTCTATCTTTTTAACTGTAATACAAATCAACCGTGATCTGGGAGCTTGTGACACATCCTTATTCATTGATCAGATCGGTTGCTATTTAATCCTAGGTGAAACGCAATCATTCATTTTATCCAATCTTCCGACTCATTCTGATTTTTTGATTGTTGTTGGATCAAATCACAATCAAACTCTTTTTGGACCATGTTCCATAGCAGTTTCAGTATCGGGCCCACCTTTGGAAATCGGAGCTGCCCATAGCCCTAGTTTTATTTTCGCAGGTCAAGAGGCTCAAATAACTGTGTCTGGTCAATCCCCGGACGCCACAATAAGTTGGACCCCTAGTGAATTTGTGGGGAATCCATCAGCGGCAACCACCAACGCATTTCCCACTGAGTCTACAGAATTTCTTGTAAACTCACAAATTGG
Source organism: uncultured Chryseobacterium sp. (assembly GCA_964576575.1). GTDB lineage: Bacteria > Bacteroidota > Bacteroidia > Flavobacteriales_D > Sanyastnellaceae > CAMCTV01. The sequence goes on along the minus strand of CAZNVU010000005.1, from coordinate 22,657 downwards.
AGAATGTGAGACAAGCAGTAAAGTAAACATAAATGTCGGTGAAGCAATAGGTTTTAGCAATGCAATATCCCCCAACGGAGACAATGTCAACGATTTCTGGGAAATTTATGGTATACAGAAATTTCCTCGTGCAGAAGTAAACATTTACGACCGCTGGGGCCAAAATATTTTTAGATCCATCGGCTATGTTTCTCCCTGGGACGGAACCAACAGAGGAAAAAAACTCCCTACTGGGAGTTATTACTATGTCATTGAACTGAATAGTCCTGTTGTTTACATTGAACCTTATACCGGCTATATATCCGTAATGCACTAATGAATACCGTAAAAAAATATAGCCTCGTTATTGCATTCTCGCTTTGTTTCCAGTGGTTATGGGGTCAGCAGTTGACACAATTCACCAATTTCATATTCAATTATCAGTTGGTAAATCCTGCTGCAACGGGTTATACAACTTGCACAGAAATTAAATCAAACTATCGTCAACAATGGTCAGGTATTGATGGTGCGCCCAAAACCACAAATGTTTTCGTGCATGGACGCTTAAGAGCAATGAGAAATGCGTTCCAAGGTCTTGGTGCCAACATAGAATCAGACGTCAATGGCGCCTTTGGTTCCACGTCCTTGATGCTGAACTACGCTTACCATACGCGAGTAAGCAAAGGTTATAATCTAGCCGGAGGTATTGCGGTTGGTTTAACACAACTAAGAATAGACTACTCCAAGATAAACTTCATGGATCCCTACAATGAAACCGTCATCAACGGGGTGGTTAGCGATTACATCTTCCCAAACATCAATGCCGGAGTATGGTTGTATCGGGGTGACAGATTCTACGGCCTTTCCATCAGGTCACTTACCAATTCTGCTATCGATGGTTTACAGTCAGGAAGATATAACAGACATTACAGCATCGTTTACGGAAAGTACATCAAGATTTCTAAAGACCTAGCGTTTAAACCATCTTTCATGTTCCGTTGGGTTAAAGGAACGCGCCCAGCAATTGATGCCCAGGCACTATTAACCTATAAAAGGAGGTTTAGCCTTGGTTTTGCTGCTAGAAATGGGCACGGTGTAAGTGGAATTGTCAAGTTTGATTTATACAAACAACTGTCCGTTTCTTACGCTTATGATTTAACATTGAATCGATTAAAATATGGCTCTTATCACACCCATGAAATCAGCCTTGCGTTAAAAACTTGCGCTGTGCTCGGTAAGGAAAAAGAACTCTGCGCAGCCTACGAGTAATCATGGATTTTCACATTGAATCATTCAGAGATTACTGTCTATCCAAAGCCCATACCACTGAAGAATTTCCCTTTGACGAAAAAACGTTAGTCTTCAAAGTACACGGGAAAATTTTTGCGATGACGGACGTCTTTGAATTTAATGGTATCAACCTCAAATGCAATCCTGAAAGAGCAATAGAATTGAGAAACCTTTATGATGGAGTGAGGCCAGGTTATCACGCCAATAAAAAACATTGGAACACGATTTGTTTCCCGTCAGATGTCCCTCAAACTATAATTTGGGAATTAATAGACCACAGCTATGAATGTGTTTGGAATGGCATTCCAAAATCACAAAGAAACGCCCTTAAGTAACTCACTTTTTGTATTGAATAACTCTTTCAATTCCAAAAATAGGAGTTGAAACATACCCCTATTTTAGCCATAACATGACGCATATGGAAAATCACTTTATCCCTTTACAAAGTCTAGCCCAGCAATTGACTGACCAGCTGAATCATTTATACAGCGGTCAATACAAAAAAGAAAGCTTAGAGTCTATGGTTAGCAATGCCAGAGATCTCTACGAACGATTGGTTGTGCTAAGACACAAAGCTTATGAGCAAGAAGTGAATATAAATTCCGCGGAAGAAACACCAAATGCTGACATTGAGGTTCAGATGCCCACCTTCACTTTGGACTTGTCAGAAATCTCAGAAACAAAAATTGATATTGCTACGGAAGAAGAAGTTATTCCAGCACAAATAGAATCCATGACAGATCAGCGTCAAGTTAACCTCATGGACATGATAGATGAGGTGACCAAAAGTGACCATTCTACTGATATTGAAACCAGTGAAACTTTCATAGCGGAAACTCCTATTGAAATTTCATCTGATTCCATCCAACTTGAATCCACTCCTATTGTTTCTCTCAATGATATTCTATCACAAAATCAAAATACGTCCACCATTTTAAACAGATTGGAAAAATCAAAAATCGATGATCTTAAAAAAAGCATCACGATGAACCAACGTTTCCAATTTGCCCGTGAACTTTTCAACGGTGATTCTGAACAATATGAGATTACCATCTCTGCATTAAACAACTGTGAGGCTGACAAGGCGTTTGAAATGTTTCAAAACTACAAGCAAAAATGGGCTTGGGATGAGACCTCGATAGCCTTTATTGAATTATTGGATTTGGTTCAACGCCGCCACGAAATATGAAGTTAGCCCTGGTTCCCACCCCTTTGGGTAACTTAGAAGACATCACTTTACGGGCCATTAGATACCTCAAAGAATGTGATTTAATTCTTTGTGAAGATACACGCCACAGCAGCAAACTTCTGCAACATTTTGGAATTCAAAAACCACTCCTAAGTTATCATCAAAACAACGAACACCACACTCTGCACAAAGTTGTAGAAAAAATCAAGTCCAACAACTTGACTTGTTTAATAACAGACGCAGGTACACCTGCAATTTCTGACCCTGGGTTTCTGCTCATCAGAGAATGTATCAAAGAGGATATCAACATTGAATGCCTTCCTGGCCCTACAGCTTTTGTTCCCGCGCTGGTTTGCAGTGGATTACCCGCTGAAAAATTTGTCTTTGAAGGATTTCTTCCTCATAAAAAAGGAAGAGAAACAAGAATAAAAAAAATTGCATTAGAAGACAAAACAACCATTCTATATGAAAGTCCACATCGCATCATTAAAACGATTGACCAACTCCTAACATTCTGTGGTCCAGAAAGAGAATGCGCTGTGGTTCGAGAAATCTCGAAATTACATGAAGAAATCTTTAGGGGAAATTTGGCAAGTGCCAAAGAATGGTTTGAAAATCATGAACCAAAAGGTGAATTTGTTGTCTTGGTATCGCCTCAGAAAGATTAAATTCGCATTATGAATGCGCACTTGTCTCCGGAAGAAATTGTAAGAAGAGAAGCTTTAAACAAACTCAGAAGTCATGGAATAGATCCTTTTCCAGCTGCTGAATTCAAAACAACCCACACTTCAAAAGATTGCCTCAATCAATATGAGGAGGGAAAAGAAGTAACCCTTGCTGGAAGAATCATGAACCAGCGCGTCATGGGAAAAGCCACCTTTGCTGATCTTCAAGATGCCAATGGAAAAATTCAATTGTATCTAAACGTAGATGAGATTTGTCCTGGAGATGACAAATCGCTTTACAACGATGTGGTAAAGCACTGGGTGCATTACGGTGACTTTATTGGAATTACGGGTAAATTATTCACCACCAAAATGGGAGAGATATCCATTAAGGTGCAACAGTTTCAGCTTTTGGCTAAATCCATCAAACCATTGCCCGTGGTTAAAAAAGACGCAGATGGCAACATCTTCGATGCATTCACAGACCCTGAAGCACGCTACAGAATGCGATATGTCGATCTTGTTGTTAATCCACAAGTGAAACACACTTTTATTTTGCGCACGCACATCATCAATGCCATGCGCGATTTCTTTAATAACCACGGTTATTTGGAGGTAGATACACCAGTTCTTCAAAACATACCAGGAGGCGCTGCTGCCAGACCCTTCATTACGCATCACAACAGCCTTGACATTCCCATGTACTTGCGCATCGCCAATGAGCTTTACTTGAAAAGATTAATTGTCGGTGGATTTGAAGGTGTTTATGAATTCTCCAGAAACTTCCGCAATGAAGGAATGGACAGAACCCACAATCCTGAGTTTACCGTGATGGAAATCTATGTTGCATTTAAAGACTACAACTGGATGATGGACTTCACGGAAAACATGTTAAACCATGTTTGTCAAAAAGCATTGGGGACATCTGAAGTGCAGCATGGGAATAATGTCTTAAACTTTAAACCGCCTTTCAAGCGTGTGACGATGACGCAGTCCATATTGGATCATACGGGATTTGATATCACTGGAAAAACAGAAAAAGAAATTCACGATTTCTGTCTCTCCATTGGTCTAGAAGTCAATGAAAATATGGGAAAAGGAAAACTCATCGATACCATCTTTGGAGAAAAATGTGAGAAGAGTTATATCCAACCCACCTTCATCACAGACTACCCCGTTGATATGTCTCCCCTGTGCAAAAGACACAGAGATAATCCAGAATTGACAGAGCGATTTGAACTCATGATTAATGGAAAAGAAATTGCCAACGCATATAGTGAGCTCAATGACCCCATCGACCAACTAGGTAGATTTGAAGAGCAAATGCAATTAATGGAAAGAGGTGATGATGAGGCCATGTTCATTGACCACGACTTTATTAGGTCATTGGAGTATGGCATGCCGCCAACATCAGGGATGGGAATCGGGGTGGATAGATTGGTTATGTTGCTGACCAACAATGAAACAATACAAGAGGTACTGCTTTTCCCTCAAATGAGACCAGAAAAACACCAACAAGGTCCAGACTTGAACGCCTTAAGAGACCTTGGTGTGAGCGAAGAATGGGTAGAGCATTTGCCAAAAGCAGGATTTCATTCCATTGAGGAATTACTACAAGCTAAGCCCACCGCCATTCACCAACAATTGAACGGTTACCGGAAGAAAAACAAATTAGAAATTCCAGCCATTCAATTGGAGGATGTTCTAGCTTGGATAAGCCAAATCAATTGACAAATCAAAGTTTGTAATTCATAAAGCCATCATTCTCAAAATAGAGTGTTTGGTCGGTAATTTGTATTCAATAACCCAAAAAGGCTATGAATAACAAATTGCTCATTTTAGCGGTAGTGTTTGCCACTTCCTTTGTCGCTTGCGTTCCTAAGAAAAAGTTCATAGAGCTTTCCGACAAGAAAAACAAAGCAGACCAAGAGATTGAAACCTTGCGAAATCTAAATGAAAAAATGGAGGCCGCTAATAAAGAGTGCAACACCTCATTGAACACTGCAAAAAAGAGCATTGAAGAGTTGTCTCAAGACACAACAAATTACGGCAAGTCAAACCGCTCACTGCGCGATCAAGTTGAGAACCTGAGCGTTCTCAATGACACACTAACACAAAAAATGAACACTCTTCTGGTAGCTTCATCCAAAGAAAACAGACTTCTATTGGAGGAAATAAAAAGAAAAGAAGAGGCCATTCGTGAAAAAGAGGCAGTCATCAAAGACAAGGAGAATCTCATTTCCGAAAAACAAAACGCAATTGCGGAAAGAGAATCAAAACTAAAAGACCTTCAACAAATGATGGCCGCTAAAGACAGCGCATCCAACGCTCTAAAAGATAAGTTGTCCAAGGCACTTGAAGCATTTAAAAACAAAGGGCTTACAGTTACAGAAAAAGACGGCAAGGTATACGTTAGTATGGAAGCCAAATTACTTTTCGCTTCTGGTAGTACAGCAGTAGATGACAATGGACAAAAAGCACTTGTTGAAATTGCCGAAGCGCTAAAAGATGAAAACGATGTAGAAATTGTTGTTGAGGGTCATACAGATACTGACAAACTCAACTCCTCCATCATTCCAAGAGACAATTGGGAGTTGTCTGTATTGAGAGCTACTGAAGTTGTAAAGATAATGTCCGCTAACAGCGGAGTTCAACCACAGATATTATCTGCCGCGGGAAGAAGTGAGTACCACCCTATTGATCCAAGTGATAAGTCAAAAAATCGAAGGATTGAAATCATCATTCAACCCAGCATGAAAGAAATTTATCAGTGGATTGAGAAAAACTAACGCTTGGGGTAAATAACTCTCCGCAAGGCTTTTTTTCTGAGATGGGTTCTGATAACTACTGCGGTGCCCAAAGGATACATAGGTTCGCCAATACAGAATTCATCAGCTCTGAAACGTACAGTTCCATCGTCCGTAGTATAAGAAATCATAGGATGAAATTGCTTTTCGCCTTTTACAATTGCCACTGCCCAATTGTCAATGGTGCCATCAAAATCTTCATACTGAAACTTCATGGTAATCTCATCCTTAAAACGATACAGCAAGAAGATGGCAATGGCTATTACTAAAATGATTACTGGTAAATAATTGTCCATTTGACTTAATTTTAAACAAAAATAAAAAGCTTCCCGCTCCATGAGAGAATTAATCGGTATCGTACTTCAAAAAAAAAGAATTCGCGATCGGTTAATTTTGGTAAAAATATTTTCTGAGTCACAAGGTTTAAAAACATATTGGTGGAGTGCAAGCCCCAAATCCATAAATTCCTTTGATGTTTTTGATACCATTCGATTCCAAAGCAAAGAAGAACAAAAAGAAAATGCGCAATGGCTCAAAACTCCGCAAACCACCAAGATACTCTTAAGCGCGCGCATACACCCAGTAAAGAGTGCGAGTCTACTCTTTTTCCAAGAGATTTTGATGCACCTTCTGACAGATGGTTATCAAAACCCTCCCTTGTTCTATTTGATTCAACAAATCATACAAGACATTGATGAAACGCAACACGAACAGCCCCTTCACTATATTTTTTTAGTTGGATTGATGAAAGCCCTTGGATGCTGTCCCATAGTTTCCAATGAAAACGCAGATTGGTTCAATATAAATGAGGGACAATTTGGTCAAAATTATTTTCCACCTGGAAAAAATATCCTACCAGACAATAACCAACTATACTTATTTCAACAGCTTATTCAAGGTAATTGGGAATCTCTTTACCAACCGCACATTTCAGCATATCAGAGAAGAGAGATATTGAAACAAATGGTTGACTATATTTTCATAAAAAGCGACAAAACATCACCGATCAAATCCCTTGAAATCTTCTATGAGCTTTTTCATCTATAGTTAGTAAATTTACCGCATGCAGTATTCCTTTCAAACGGTTATTGGGCAAGAAACGGTGAAAGAGCGATTGCTCCACAGCAAGCAAGAGGGCAGAGTTCCTCATGCGCTTTTGTTCAATGGTGGAGAAGGTCACGGCGGATTGACTTTGGCTATGGCCATGAGTAGTTATTTGTTGTGCGAACAACCAACAAGCACAGATTCCTGCGGCCACTGCAGATCCTGCAAATCCATTCAAACACTGCAGCACCCCGACCTCCATTTCAGCTTTCCCTTTTTCAATAAATCCAGCAGTGGCAGTGAAAGCACCTTGTCAGATGATTTTGCAGAAGATTGGAGAAACTGCTTGTTGGAACACACTTACTTCAATACTGATCACTGGATCAGCAAAATCACCAAGGAAAATAAAACCTTATTCTTCCCTGTTGCTGAGGCCAATAACATCGCAAGAAAAGTTTCTCTTAAAGCGTTTTATGGTGGCTTAAAAATTATGGTCATTTGGATGGCTGAGCTAATCAAAGAAGATACAGCCAATAAGCTGCTCAAACTCTTAGAAGAACCTCCTTCCAACACCCTTTTTATCTTGGTGACGGAAAACATGGAAATGATGCTCCCGACAGTGCTATCAAGGGTTCAGACCATCCAAGTCCCCAAGATAGAGGACCAAAAAATATTTGATTTTTTAATTCAAAATCAAATCGAGCAAGACAGAGCCACCATGTCAACCACTTATGCCAATGGAAATTTGTGGAAAGCGATGCTCTTTGCTCTAAATGACAACTTCAATCAAGGGCTTGACGATACGTTTCAACAATGGATGAGGCTCTGTTATAAAAAGGATTTGTTGGCACTCACTGATCTATCTGTCACATTCCACGGATGGGGCAGAGAAGTTCAAAAACACTTTTTTGAATATGCCCTGGAGCAAGTGAGACAAAATCTAATGCGCAATTATGTGGGGAATGCGTTGGAACAAATGACACCTGGAGAATGCGCCTTTGCCGATAAATTCTCTAAATTCATCAACCACTTTAACATCGAAGACTTGATGAAAGAACTCACCGATGCCAGCTACCACATTGGAAGAAACCTGAATGCCAAATTGCTCTTTACGCATCTATCAATCAAGGTCCATCACTTGTTGAGAAGGAATAGCTACGGCCGTTGATTCTATCTTTTGTTTTCATTACCTTTGACCAACTACTTCAAATGGTAGTGGCTTTGTGATATGGGATGTAGTTCTTGTTCGTCTGGAAAAAATGGCCTGCCTGCAGGCTGCAATAATAATGGTGCTTGCGGTACTTGTGGTTGTGATAAAATGAATGTTTTTGATTGGTTGACAGGAATACCCTTGCCAGCTGGTCAAAAACCCTTTGATATTGTTGAGGTAAGATTCAAAAACGGCCGTAAAACATTCTTTAGAAATAGCCAATTGGAACTCTACAATGGTGATGTTGTGGCTGTTGATATGGCACCTGGTCATGATGTAGGTATCGTTTCACTGACGGGAGAATTGGTAAAAATCCAATTAAAAAGGAAAGAAGTTAAGGACAATTACGAACTAAAAAAAGTACTGCGCAAGGCTTCACAAGAAGATATCACCAAATGGCAAAGTTTCCGATCATTGGAAAATGAAACCATGATGGGGGCGAGAGAAATTGCCAAGTCCCTTAATTTACAAATGAAAATCAGCGACGTGGAGTACCAAGGAGATGGAGCCAAGGCAACATTCTTTTATACCGCAGAAGACCGCGTTGATTTTCGTGAATTGATCAGAAAACTGGCAGAGCGTTTCAAGGTAAAAGTTGAAATGAAACAAATTGGCTACCGTGCCGAGGCGGGGAGATTAGGCGGCATTGGAAGTTGTGGTCGTGAATTGTGCTGCAGCACCTGGTTAACAGATTTCCGTGCTGTCTCAACCAGCGCCGCTCGTTACCAGCAATTATCACTTAACCCGACAAAATTGGCAGGTCAATGTGGCAAATTAAAATGTTGTTTAAACTATGAGCTGGATCAATATGTTGAGGCGGTGAAAGACCTACCTCCAACACATGTAAAATTGCGCCTTCCAAAAGGAACAGCCAACCATTTCAAAACAGATATTTTCAAAAAAGTCATCTACTACACATTAGAAAACGAACCTGGCTCAGCCCCGTTTGCCCTAAGTACGCAAATGGTTTTTGACATTATCGAGAAAAACAAAAAAGGTCAAGACGTTTTCATCAATGAAAGTGTTTACCTATCTGATAAGGAAAAAGAAAAAGAAGAAGAAGTTGGCTTTGCTCAGGTAGTGGGGCAAGATAGTCTTACCCGCTTTGACCGCAGCAAGAACAAAAAGAAACCTTTTGTAAAAGGAAACAACAAGCCACAAGGAAATCCAAAAAATCAAAGCAACAATAAGCCGCAAAATAATAATCCCAAACCACAAAATCCAGGACAAAAACAACAACCTTCAGGTCCAAATAAAGAAGTTAACGGACCCGTGAATGACGGTACTAAGCCCAACCCTCCAAAGAAGAAACAAGTTCCATTCAAAAAAGATAACAACAAACCAAACCCTCCTGCAAAGCCCAACAATGAATAAAAAATTTTTCTTCCTATTCCTAGTGGTAATGATTGGCCTGATTTCTTGCAACCAAGGATTGGTTTTTGAAAAAAGTCAAGAAATACCAGAGGCAAACTGGGATATGAACACGCCTGTAAGCTTTGAATTTGATATCAACGACACTGTATCATTACACAACTTCTATGTCACCCTTAGGAATCAGGAATCCTATGCATTTTCCAATATCTTTCTATTTGTTTCACTTGAGTTTCCCAATGGAAAATTGAACATTGACACACTCAACTGTCCATTAGCAGATGCCGAGGGGAGATGGTACGGCAGTGGACTTGGTGACTTATATGACAACAGAATCATATTCAAAGAAAGAAGAAAATTCCCGATGGCAGGACACTACCGTGTCAGCATTCAACAAGCGATGCGGGTAGATCATTTAGAAGGGATAGCCGATGTGGGATTCCGTTTGAGTAAACTAGATTAAGTTGCCCAACTTTTCAGCAGCTGCAGGTTTCAACGCAGATTGATTTTTATTGGCGAGCTGACCACAAGCGGCATCAATATCCTTTCCTCTAGAACGACGCAAATTCACCACCATGTTTCGTTCCAATAGATACTGAGTAAAAGCTTTCAATCGCTCCTCAGTTGTTTGCTGATACTCCCCGCCGACAATAGGATTGTATTCAATAACATTAATTTTTACAGGAAGCTGTTTGCAATAAGCAGCCAAAGCCTTGGCATCCTCAATGCTGTCGTTAAAATCCTTAAATATGATATATTCAAAAGTCACACGAGAACCTGTTTTTTCATAAAAATACCTCAAGGAGTTGGCCAAGGCTTCAAGATTGTTGGTCTCATTGATCTCCATGATTTTATCCCGTTTGTCATCAGTTGCAGCATGAAGAGAAACAGCCAAATGGAACTTCACAGCATCATCCCCCAGCTTGGCAATCATCTTGGCCACACCGGCCGTGCTCACCGTAATGCGTTGCGCAGACATGCCCAATCCTTTTTGAGAAGTAATGTGATCAATGGACTGCAAAACATTCTTGTAATTCAGAAGAGGCTCTCCCATGCCCATGTAAACAATATTGGACAATGGAATTTGGTACCTTTTCTCGGCTTCCATTTTCAAATCATATACCTGGTCAAAAATTTCACCCGCAGTGAGGTTACGCATCATTTTCAACCTGCCCGTGGCGCAAAAAGCGCATGACAAACTGCATCCAACCTGTGATGAAATGCATGCTGTCATTCTTTTGGGCGTTGGAATCAAAACCCCCTCAACAACCTTATCACTGTCAACACCAAAAATGCACTTGACTGTACCATCTGAACTGATTTGTTCTGACTTTCGAACAGCATTGGGAAATGAAAAATTCTGATTCAACAAAGACCTCAAATCAACTGACAAGTTGGACATTTGATCAAAATCCGTAGCCCCCTTCTTCCACAACCACTCTTGCACCTGTTGCGCTCTGAATTTCTTTTCGCCATGCTGAATCAACCAATCTGTTAATTCATCGTTGGTCAATGAACGCAAATCCTTCAAAACACCCATTACACTTGCTTTTTGAATACAAATCGATATTTGATCACCTGACCAACAGCTTTATGAGATGTCTGATTGTAATCCTTTAATTTAGTCAAAACATATTTGGCCAATTCCTCATTGGTAGCAGCCATGTTCACCACTTTCCAATTGCCTTTTTCATCCACTTTCATAACTACTTCTACCACACCCTCTTGATTCTTATACTTCAATTGTTTGGTAACGGGTTTTTGCACCTCATCCGGATTGCCATATTTTTCATCGTCACCATCAAATATTCCTTGGACTGTAACAACAAATCCAGTCATTAAAGATTTAGCAGATGTGAACAATGCACAGCCTTGATCAACCTGACGAGCCTCCAGGGCGCTCGAGCAACTGGTTAACCCAACAACGGCCAATACCAACATCATAAATCTCATTGCTACAAATTTCATCCCTTTTTGTCATTAACGTTAAAAAAAGTTTTATTATTTCCTTGTTTAACGATTTTTAATTCTCTCTCAAGCCATAATCATTCCAAAAAAGCTTTCTTTGTCATTATGACTAACAAAACCTTCTTATTGCTTGCCTTTTTGTGCTTTTCATTTCCCTTTGCAGGAAAATCTCAAAAAGCGAACCACAGTTTTACCCATTGGTCAGGCATTGAAATTGGTTTTCCAACACTCAATTCAGGCAATTGGAAAAGTCTAAATGAAAATCACGACTTGACAACCCAGGACAGAAATTCCATCTCTTTTGGATTTAACTTACTTGAAAAAAAATGGGGGAACTCAAGTTCAGGAACAGGCTTCTTTACAGGTCTTTCCTTCTCAATTAAATCATATGATTGGGAAAAAAATATAGAACTAAAAAACAATGGTGATCTGGCGGTCAATCAATTGCAAATCATTGAAAACACTGAGGAAAACTTCAAACTGAATCAACTAAATGTTCTTAGTTTATCTGTACCATTAATCCTCGAAATAAACTTTTCAAAAAATCAAAAGAGCCACTTTCATATGGCCAGTGGATTTTTAGCCAATTGGAATTTGTCTGAAGATCAATATTTTCAATACAGCAATGAAAAAGGCCGATTCCAAAATTACAGGAAACAGAATGTGGGTGTTAATCGATTTTCTCTTGACCACACCTTCCGATTGGGTTTTGGAAAATATACTTTTTTCGTTACTCAAGGCATAACACCTTTCTTCCAGGAAAAAGTTATGAAAAACATTTACTCCGCTTCTTTTGGAATTTCTTTGGTTCCTTTTGATGTAAAATCTGAAGATCAGAAAAAAAAGTACAACATCAAGGATCGTTGGAAAATTTAACTTCAGGCAGTTTGTAACCTTTGAGGTTTGGTTTTGTTGTTCAGAAATCTGCGGTATATTTGAACAATGCGGAATTTCATTTTGATCATATCTATTTTTATCCTAACCTCAGTGTCATGGGGTCAAAAATTGGTAGAGTATCAAACCCTGTATGCCCAAGAAAAATACACCCAAGTAGCCAAAGATGTTGATTCTCTATTCAAATGCTGCCCCACTCAAATGGGCGGACAAGTAGATGATTGGCAGTTTCTATTGGCCAATGCTCAAATGAAAGTGGGCAAGTTCAGCGAAGCCAAATCACACTACGAATCCATTTCGTATCACAATGAAAACTATCCATTGTATTACGGAATTTGTTTGCTTAAAAACCAACTTTTTGAATTGGCTTTTGCCCAACTAAATGACTACTACCTCAACCACGGTGAGGAATACAAAGCAATCTACTGGTTGGGAGAATGTTATTATTACATGCAAAAACCCAAGGATGCCTTGCGTGTTTTGCAAAAAGCAGTTGACTCCTTTCCGGATGATCCCGATGCCTTCTATCTAATGGGTATCATACACACTGAAAAAGGCGATTACGAAAAAGCCTTTATTTATTTCCAAGCAGCCTACGATACGCGCAACACTTTGCTGGATGCTAAATTCAATATGGGATTAACCAAATTCTACGCACAACAATTAGAATCTTCTGAGGAAATACTATCTGAGTTGGCGCTTGAAAAAACACCTCTTCTCCCTGATGTATTGGCTTTACTTGGTGAAATACGCTATCGTTTGCACGATGAAGAAGGAGCCTGCGAATACTGGAAGGACGCCATCAATTATGGAAATGAGGAATCCAAAGAAAATCACCAAAAGGTGTGTTTCGATAAAAAAGGAAGTCCAAAATTCAAAAAGAAAAGCTTTGTCTCCTTCTAACGTTTAAAGTTTTAATCCAAGGATTTCTTGCCAATTGGCTCTGATATTGATTTCATTAGATCTATAAACAACTTTTTCCGCCTTTTTACCTCTCAAGTAATCATGGTTGTCCCAAACTCCATTATTGTTCTCATCTGACCAAACTTGCAAATGGTATTTTCCAGGAACCAAAGCAACACCTTTTTCCAATTGGCTTGGCTCAAGAGGCAACTTTCTTTTCCCGCTTACTAGCACAAACTGATCATTGCGCCATTCATTAGGTATAGAATTCACTTGAAGTAGACCATTTTGCTCAATACTCAACCACTCCACTGAAGCAAGCACCGTGTCCTTTCCCATAAACCACTCCCCTGCATAGATTCCACCATTGATCACTTGCAGCTGAGCCTCTCCTGTAAACATTTTCATTGGAGGGGCTATAATCAACACACGTTGTTCTTTATGCCAATATCCATTCACAGCAATTGCAGAATCCTCCAAGACCCATTTCCATTTTTTTGAGTTCCAACCCGAAACCACCATTGGCAACTTCAATAGCATTGAATCACCAGCCAATACACGTTGACCAGGCGGAATAACAATGTTTCTATTGGTAAATGCTTCTTTGAAACAAGGAATATTCAGAGAGTCTTGAAAACTAGTGTCTGATATCATGAAGGTAAAATAACCCTCGCGTTCAGATGGGTTTAAAACAATAAATAATGAATCGTCTTGGTATTTTGTCTGGAAATCTAATGAATCCTTGGACTTTAATTGCGCCGGCGACCACCTGTGGTCCCAAAAAGTACTCATCCACCCACAAGAATCCACGTGAATATCCAAAAAACCATTGTTGGGAATCAAAGATTTGGCCTGCAGCATGTTCAATGAGTCTGGAATGGACTGAGGGGTTATTGGGTTGATAGACCAATCCACTGCCTCTTTATCATCCCAGCGGGCATTGCCGTTTGCATCATTGAAAGTGATGACATGATAAGGAGTTGATGATAAATACTTCAATTGAAAAGTACCGTCCTGCTTGGTTTTTACTTGATACATGGGTTGGTAAGATTGACCCATCACAGGAAGTTCCTTTACCAGTTGAACCAATGATCCCACTGATTTTTCTAATGTCCAAGCGTCTCTCACTTGACCAACAATTTTCAGAGAATCAATCATAGAACCCGTGCTAAAAACCCGAGAAACTTCCACCGGGTTTCCTTCAGTATTGTCTACCACAGCATTTCCGAAGTCAAATTGATACGTTGTATTATCTAACAAAGTATCTTTCCAAGAGATGGTCAATTCTTTTCCTTTTACTTGCACATCAGGGAATGTCTTGAGCTGCGGAGAAAAGATCAATTGCCCCTGAATATCATTGATGGTTATGAATTCATCAAAAGAAAAAGTAACTGAATTGCCTTTAAATTTTAGGGTTTCATTGTTCAGTGAGGAAGACAACATCAACGGAGGCTCCGTATCTTTTTCTCCACCGTCCAAAGTCTTAATCTGAGCGCATGCAGAGAAAAAAACAACAAACAAAAGAAAACTCATTCTCATGCCGAACGTGTTTTAAGTAACAAGCCCATTAAATAAGACAACTCTATCTCATCCAATTGATCAAATGAATTGAAAATATCGGAATCAATATCCAGCACTCCCAAAACCTTTCCTTCATTCATTAATGGAATCACCAGCTCTGACTTGCTCAATGAACTACAAGCAATATGACCAGGAAACTCATCTACGTTGGGGACATTCTGAATTTTTTCAGATTCCCATGCAGTGCCGCAAACTCCCTTTCCCTTGGCAATGCGGGTGCAAGCAACAGGACCTTGAAAACACCCCAGCACCAAAGATTCATTTTCCACCCAATAATAACCTATCCAATGAAATTGAAATTGAGACTGAATTAGCGCAATTGCGTTGGCGCAATTGGCCAAAAAGTTTGACTCAACATCTAGCAGAGCAGGCAAGGCTTGCCTCAAATAATGATATCGCTCTTCCTTGGATTGAAAAATGGTATTGGTGTTTTGAAAACCCATGCAACAAAGGTAAGAAGTGACTCCTTGTGTTTAACATTCAAGAGTTATATTTGCCTCATATCAATGAAATATCAAAACATGCAGAATTTTGCCTCTCGTCACATCGGTCCCCGCGAGCATGAAGTTGCTCAAATGCTTAAAAAAATTGGTGTTGATTCCGTAGATCAACTCATTGACCAAACCGTTCCTGCATCGATACGATTGCAGCAACCTTTGAACATTACGGAACCCATGAGTGAGGCGGATTATTTGCATCATGTAAGTCAACTTGGCGCCATGAATGATGTTCGCAAAAACTACATTGGCTTGGGTTATTTTGAAACCCATACGCCCACTGTGATATTGCGCAATATTCTTGAAAATCCAGGATGGTACACCGCCTACACGCCTTATCAAGCAGAGATTGCACAAGGCCGTTTGGAGGCTCTCTTGAATTTCCAAACGATGATTACGGACTTAACGGGTTTGCCGATTGCCAACGCCAGTTTGTTAGATGAGTCCACATCAGCGGCAGAGGCGATGATAATGTTCTTTCATTCTAGAAGTAAGGAGAAGGAAAACAATGGAGCCAACTTGTTTTTTGTTGATCAAGAAGTTTATCCACAAACGTTATCTGTCCTCAGAGGAAGAGCTGTGCACTTGGGTATTGAATTGGTTGTAGGAAATTACAACGAAGCTAAGCTTGACGGACAATATTTTGGCGCTTTGGTCCAATACCCCAACAACAAAGGAGAGTTGCACGATTACAAAGCATTTGCAGATCAAATTCATCAATTGGGCGGTCACATTGCTGCAGCATCAGACTTGATGGCGTTGACATTGATTACCCCTCCCGGCGAATGGGGAGCGGATGTGTGTTTCGGAAATTCTCAACGCTTTGGTGTTCCTATGGGATTTGGTGGTCCACACGCTGCGTTCTTCTGCGCTACAGAGGAATTCAAGAGAAACATGCCCGGAAGAATCATCGGAGTTTCAAAAGACCGTCATGGCAACTTAGGATTAAGAATGAGTTTGCAAACCAGAGAGCAACACATCAGAAGAGAAAAAGCAACATCAAATATTTGCACCGCCCAAGCGCTTTTGGCTGTTATGGCCTCTATGTACGGTGTATACCACGGGCCAAACGGAGTAAAAGCCATTGCACAAGATATTCATCACAAGGCTACTTTGTTGGCATATAGTGCAAAGACCAACGGAGTTTCATTGGTTAGTCAATCCTATTTTGACACCGTCCTTTTTGCGGTAAATGAAAAAGAAGTGGCGCAAAGATGTGACGAAAAGAAAGTTAATGTTCGCTTTTGGAACAATGGTCATGTATCTGTTTCGATTGGAGAAAATACTTCATTGGAGGATGTCAAGAACTTGGTGTACGTTCTTTCAGGCAAGGATGCAACTTTGCAAGACGGAGCATCTTCTTTGACCTATTTCAGCAGAAGTTCAGAATTCATGTCTCATCCGGTTTTTAACCAATACCACAGCGAAACAGAGATGTTGCGTTACATGAAGAAATTGGAAAACAAAGATTTGAGTTTAGCCCACGCCATGATTGCATTAGGATCATGCACCATGAAGCTCAATGCCACCAGTGAGATGATTCCAGTTACGATGCCCGCCTTTGCGAATATGCATCCATATGCTCCAGTTGAACAAACCAAAGGCTACCAGGAAATGATCAATGGATTGCACAATGATTTGTGTGAATGTACTGGATTTGCGGGAGTTTCATTGCAGCCCAACAGTGGAGCGCAAGGAGAGTTGACAGGACTTTTGGTGATCATGGCTTATCACCAAAGCAGAGGAGATCATCAAAGAAACATTTGCTTGATTCCTTCCTCAGCGCATGGAACCAATCCAGCGTCTGCGGTTATGGCCGGATTGAAAGTAGTAGTGGTGAAATGCGATGAAGACGGTAACGTGGATGTTGCAGATTTAAAAACAAAAGCTGAGCAATATAAAGAAACATTGGCGGCTTTGATGGTTACCTACCCTTCTACCCACGGCGTATTTGAGGAAAGTATCAAAGAAATCACTGGTATAGTTCATGACAACGGCGGTCAGGTTTATATGGATGGTGCCAACATGAATGCACAAGTAGGATTGACCAACCCTGGTAACATTGGTGCCGATGTTTGTCACTTAAACCTACACAAAACTTTCGCTATTCCTCACGGCGGTGGTGGTCCTGGCATGGGTCCCATTGGTGTTGCAAAACACTTGGTGCCATTCTTACCAGGTAATCCTCTGGTTAAAACAGGAGGCGATCAAGCCATTGAATCTGTATCGGGTGCTCCTTTTGGAAGTGCATTGATTCTTTTGATTTCTTATGGTTACATCAAAATGCTAGGTTCCAATGGCGTGACAGACTCAACCAAAATAGCCATCTTAAATGCCAATTACATGAAGGCCTTATTGGAAAATCATTATCCTGTTCTTTATACGGGTTCCAATGGTCGTGTTGCGCATGAGATGATTTTGGATTGTCGTTCTTTCAAAGCCGCAGGTGTTGAAGTGGAAGACATTGCCAAGCGATTAATGGATTATGGATTTCATGCACCAACGGTTTCTTTCCCTGTTGCAGGAACCATAATGATTGAACCAACTGAGAGTGAACCATTCAGTGAGTTGAACCGCTTCTGTGAGGCGCTCATCGCTATTCGTCATGAGATTGAAGAAGTGGAAAATGGAACAGCAGACAAGGCAGACAATGTGCTTAAAATGGCGCCTCATACAGCACATGAAGTATGTGCTGATGAATGGACACATGCTTACTCGCGTTCCAAGGCAGCTTATCCAATTGACAGCTTAAAAGACAACAAGTTCTGGACATCCGTAGGAAGGGTTGATAATGCCTACGGTGACAGAAATTTGGTGTGCACTTGTCCACCTATGGAGAGCTATGCCAACGCATAAATTTCAATGAGCACGAAAAAGCAAAGGGAAATTGTTGTTGTTTATACAAAGCAATTTCCCTTTGGTTTTAGGGAAACATACATACTTGATGAGCTAGAGGCGCTCAAAACGAATTTCGATGAAGTTTACTTTTATCCATATGCTGAGTTTCGGTTCAAACAAAATGAACTGAGAATTGAAGAGGGCCAAAAGTTCCATATCCTGAAATTCAATCAAGCCAAAGAAAAATATGGCTTGATCAAAAAATTGCAATTTCTTAAAAAAGCCCTCATGACTTCCGTGGGCGAGATTTTGTTTTCAAGACAAAAAACGAAAGCCCTAAAGAGAATAAAACAAAACTTCTTTAGACTTTATCATTTTGCAGCTCAGGCAGAACAATTGGATATTTGGATCAATCAACAAAACGCTCGAATTACACATTACCATTACTGGTTTCACGACGGGTTAGTTATTTCAAATTTCTCTAAAACGGCAAAAAATCAAAGTCACTTTGCGCGCGCTCACTCAATTGATCTCTACCACAAAGATTGGCCGCTAGGAGGGTATCTACCATTTGAAACTGTTAAACACAATTTAGTAACTAAAATATTCAGTGTTTCTCAACATGGGTTAAAGTATTTGCAATCTAATTTTCCTGAACTCAGAAGCAAATTTGCTCATCAACCTCTTGGTATTGATATCCATTCTATACCAGAGATCAAAAAACCCTTGCCTAAAATTCTTACCATTTCCTTTTTGGGAGAGGTGAAAAATTTCCCTAGAATGATTGATTTAATGAAACTGCTTAAAAATCACTTTACTTGGGTTCACATTGGTTCCGGTAATAAAGAATTAGAAACAAGGCTAAAAGAACGTTGCGCCCAAGAAGAGATTCAAATGGAGTTTCTTGGGCATATGAACAAATTTGAAATCTATGAGTATTTAAACAAAAATACTATGGCTTACTTTGCCAATACCAGCACTTGGGAAGGGGTTCCTGTAAGCATGATGGAAGCGGGTTTGTTTGGGATCCCTTTTATTGCCACCGACATACCAGGTAATTTAGAAATTGTATCAGAAAACAACGGATTCATCATTCCTTTGACCGGTGATCTCAAAGAAATAGCCATAAAAATAATCGCCTGCTTTGAAGATGCCAATCTTTGGAAGAGTAAGGCTATCAATGCACAAGAAACTATTACTTTTCAGTACAATGCCGCTTTAAATCACAAAGTTTTTCTTGAGGAGATCAAGATTACTTCTTGAACAAATTGTATTTTAAGATACAATAAATGGCCCTGAATCCATCTTTCCAACCGATCTTCTTTCCCTCTTCGTAGGTACGACCATAGTAGGAAATTCCCACCTCATAAATTCTGATCTTGGGAATTCTAGAAATTTTTGCAGTCACTTCAGGTTCAAAACCAAAACGATTCTCCTTTAAATCCAATGATTGTACAATATCTCTCTTAAAAACTTTGTAACATGTTTCCATGTCCGTCAAATTCAAATTGGTCATTGAATTTGAAAGAAACGTCAGAAACTTATTACCTATTGTATGCCAGAAAAACAGTATGCGATGAGGTTTACCCCCCATAAACCTGCTTCCGTAAACCACATCAGCAAAGCCATCCGCAATTGGTTTAATCAGAATGTTGTATTCTTGAGGGTCATATTCCAAATCGGCATCTTGAATCATCACAATATCTCCCGTTGCCAATTTGATTCCGGTATGCAAAGCTGCCCCTTTTCCCTTATTGACATCATGCTTAAAATATTGAATATCTAAATCAGAGTTGGCTCCGTGGTAACGTTGAACCGCCTCCTCAGTATCATCCTTTGAACAATCATTAACGATTATAATTTCCTTCTGAATACCTCCAGTCAATTGCACCTCCTTGACTTTATCCAAAATAAGATGAATGGTCTTTCCCTCATTGTAGGCCGGTATTACGATGGATAACTTAGAAACTGTGAACTTTTCCATATTGAACAAAAGGAACAAATATAATCAGTAATTTGTGTTAAGTTTTGGATATTCGCAATATGAAAACCATTCAACTTCATTTACAACAAGCGCATGAATTGTTAGGGAAAGTTCTCTCGGATGAAAAATTTCTGAATGACGTTACAGGAGCAACCCAAATGATGGTAGATGCTTTAAAAAAGCAAGGAACAGTTTTTTCATGTGGAAATGGTGGAAGTATGTGCGATGCAATGCATTTTGCGGAAGAGCTTTCGGGTCGTTACCGCAATGATCGTCCCGCTTATCGGGCCATTAGTATTTCCGACCCATCCCACATTTCTTGCGTTGGAAACGATTACGGTTTTGATTTTATTTTCAGCCGATATTTAGAAGGTATTGGCAGAGCTGGAGATGTTCTGCTGGCCATTACTACCAGCGGTAATTCCAAAAATGTATTGGAAGCAGCCAAAAAAGCCAAGGAGATAGGTATGAAAGTGATTGCATTGACAGGAAAAGACGGTGGTCATATCGTTCAATATGCTGATATCAGCGTCATCGTTCCTTGGTTTGAATATGCTGATAGAATCCAAGAAATTCATATCAAGGTAATTCATTCCTTAATTGATGGAATCGAACAGGGGCTAAAATAAGCTTTTGTTTTTAAATACAAAAAAGGCCATATCGATGATACGGCCTTTCTTCAACTTAATAAATTCAATTAATCCCTAACAATTCGAGTTGTTTGTTCCTTTCCATTCATTCTAATGGACATCTGAAACATTCCCTTAGCAACATTGCTCATGTTGAACTTGTGCGCAACTCCAGAGAATTCCAATGTCTCAGAATAAACTCTTTGACCCAACAGGTTGGTAACCTCGATAGTCAATTGCCCATCCTGCGGTTTTTCAAATACAATATTTAAATCGCCTGTTGTTGTGGGGTTAGGATAAACCATTACACTGTTTAAATCATTTGAGATTTTAACGCCCTCTGCATTGTCTTCTTGCGCAACCATACCAGCACCTTGTATCATTACACACTGAACAGGACCCCAGGCTGTAACTACCCCACTGCTGTGAATAGGACGCACACGTACTTGGTAAAACTTACCAGGAGCAATTCCGGGAATATTGTTCAACATAAAGATGGATGATCCATTGGCTCCTGTCAAGACTTGAGTTGTAGCATTGGATACTCCATTGGTGCAATCCGTAAACTCCCATTGATAAGCTACACTGCCACAAATTGTCTGATTTGGTGCAATAAATGAGTTCAAAGGCTTAACATTTGGACACCTGTCAGAAGCCCTTACTTGTATCGGCGCCTGTGGTAACAATGTTATTGTACAAGTCGATGTGGCTTGAGCATAGACCGGAGTATAATTTTCAGCTGCGTCTGGAATACTATACATAACAGGGACATTCACTCTATAAACTATTGGCGATTCAGTTAGGTTAGAAGGTAAAATTGATCCCAAACGTGCAATCACCGAACTTGAACCAGCTTGATATACCCATGGTTCAATTGCCATGTTCTGACCACCCTGTGTGGCTGATAACACATTGATCATGTAATTATTAGCATTTCCGCGATAAAGAGTTTTGAAACTTCCACATACGCTAGCATACTCACCTGTACCATTGCTGTAAAAATGATCACAGTCAGATGGCAAGAAGTGATTGATGCACAATTTAGCACTGGTATTTCCAGGTCCTGCATTTTCATGGACTGCAAAGAAATAACTAGCCCCAACTGTCAACTCATCTGTGATTAATGTCTGATTTCCAGTTGTCACTTCGTGCTCTATCATTTCCAAGGCCAAACATCCAGGGTACTCTCTGAACAAATGAATGGAATAATCTCCTATGGCTGCACTCAATCCAATGCGCACACTGTTGTGCTGTGCAGTCCACTTGTACCATCTGTCCTTTCCGTCACCTTCTATTGTCTCGGTATTGGTTCCAAGGAATGGATTAGCAGAAAATATATTTGTAGGTGTACACGCTGGGAAATACGCTGTATTTACAGTTGTTGCATTCAACGATTCCAAACTGAATCCTTCATTGATCTCACCATCACAGTCATCATCTATTGCGTTACAAATCTCAGTTTGTGGATAGATACAACTTCCATCATCTGCTGTCGCGTCAGGAGCATAATTACATGCATTAACATCCATACATCCCAATGTACATCCCTGAGATAACAAACCATCACAATTCTCGTCAATAGCATTCTCACAAATCTCAGTTGCTGCAGGATTGATGGCATTGTTGGTGTCGTTACAGTCACCTGGTAGGATTGTGCTTGGGGTACAAGAAGTTGTTCCTGTTGCTACGCCATATCCATCACCATCTGCATCTGTGTAAACTGCATACTGAGTCAAGTTCTCATCAATCTGGTTGTTACAGTTGTCATCAATGTTGTTGCATGATTCTGCTGCATTTGGATTGATGGC
>CAZNVU010000004.1:0-48334 GCA_964576575.1 uncultured Chryseobacterium sp. | reverse complement strand
TATCCACGACCCTTTTGAATAACCAAATCCATTTTGATTTTCACCTTTGGATCCATGTTGCAAACCACTAAATCCGGGTTCAAAACTTGGAATGCAGTAGTAAAGTTACCGATTTCACCGGCTTTGAATTGATCTTGACCACCAACAGTGATTGAGAACTTTTCATAGTCAGTGCCATCAATTTGACATTTAAAACGAACTTGCTTTAAATTCAAAATGATTTCAGTGATATCTTCAACAACGCCTTTGATGGTTGAGAATTCGTGGTCAACACCTTCAATTTTGATAGAGGTGATGGCAAAGCCTTCCAAAGAGGAAAGCAAAATGCGGCGCAACGCGTTTCCGATGGTAATTCCGAATCCAGGTTCCAACGGACGGAATTCGAATGAACCAGTGAAATCATTGCTCTCAAGCATGATTACTTTGTCTGGTTTTACGAAATCAATAATGGCCATTCTTAAATGTTTTAGTTTATAGATTACTTAGAATACAATTCGACGATCAACTGCTCTCTGATATTCTCAGGGATTTGAACGCGCTCTGGGTGTTTGATGTAAACTCCTGCTTTGTCAGCATCGTTCCAGTCCAACCAATCAAATTTCTGACGATTAGACAAAGACATTACGATAGACTGCAAAGACTTTGATTTCTCACGAACTGCGATACGATCACCAGCACGCAATAAATAAGAAGCGATATTTACCACATGACCATTAACAGTGATGTGACCATGACCTACCAACTGACGAGCGCCAGAGCGAGTAGGAGCAATTCCCAAACGATAAACAACGTTATCCAAACGAGACTCACACAAAGTCAACAAAATCTCACCGGTAACACCTGGACGGGCAGAAGCCTTTTTGTAAAGATTCTCAAATTGCTTCTCCAGAATACCATAGGTATATTTTGCTTTTTGCTTTTCAGCCAACTGAATTGCGTATTCAGACTGTTTTGCACGACGCTTGTTAGGACCGTGTTGTCCGGGTGGGTAATTACGCTTTTCTAAACCTTTATCAGGGCCATAGATTGCCTCACGAAACTTACGTGCAATCTTTGTTTTGGGTCCAATATATCTTGCCATTTTCTTAGTTCAATTAATTAGATACGACGTGCTTTAGGAGGACGACATCCGTTGTGAGGAAGTGGAGTTGTATCCACAATCTCTGTAACCTCAATACCCACAGTGTGGATCGTACGGATAGCAGACTCACGGCCTGCACCAGGTCCCTTTACAAATACTTTTACTTTGCGAAGACCTAAATCGAATGCCTCTTTTCCGCATTGCTCAGCTGCCATTTGTGCAGCGTAGGGCGTGTTCTTCTTTGATCCTCTGAAACCCATCTTACCAGCAGATGACCATGAAATCACCTGACCACTGTTGTTGGTCAAGCTGATAATGATGTTGTTGAAAGTAGATTGCACGTGGCATTGTCCCACTGCTTCTACTACAACATTCTTCTTTTTCTTTTTTTCTACTTTAGCCATGATTCGTATCTATGGTGCTATTGATTATTTAACCGCTTTTTTCTTGTTCGCTACTGTCTTACGCTTACCCTTACGAGTACGAGAGTTGTTCTTGGTAGACTGACCACGCAATGGAAGACCCAAACGGTGACGGATACCACGGTAGCAACCGATGTCCATTAAACGCTTAATGTTCATTTGAACTTCTGAACGCAATGCGCCTTCAACTTTAATCTCCTCGGTAATGAAACCACGGATTTTAGCCAAATCGTCGTCATTCCATTCTGATACTTTCTTGTTGAAGTCGATCTCGCTTGCACTTAAAATGCGACGCGCTGTGCTACGACCAACACCGTAGATATAGGTCAAACCTATTTCTCCTCTTTTGTTACGTGGTAAATCGATACCTGCAATCCTTGCCATTTTCTGATATTAGTTATATCCCAATTGGGGTTTATCCTTGTCTTTGTTTGTACTTGGGGTTCTTCTTGTTGATTACATACAACTTCCCTTTGCGGCGAACAATCTTACATTCTGCCGAACGCTTCTTGATAGAGGCTCTTATTTTCATCTTTTCTAAGTTACTTATTTGTATCTAAAACTAATTCTTCCTTTTGTCAAATCGTAAGGGGACATCTCCACCTTTACTTTGTCTCCTGGTAAGATTCGGATGTAGTGCATCCTCATTTTACCTGATATAT
This sequence comes from uncultured Chryseobacterium sp., assembly GCA_964576575.1. GTDB lineage: Bacteria > Bacteroidota > Bacteroidia > Flavobacteriales_D > Sanyastnellaceae > CAMCTV01. Next base: position 46,169 of record CAZNVU010000004.1, on the reverse strand, counting down.
GTGCAATAATTACATGCCCATTCTCCAACTCTACACGAAACATTGCATTGGACAAAGCCTCTACAATTACGCCATCTAGTTCGATCGATGATTGTTTCGCCATTTTTCTTTTCCTCTCAGGGTCTAACCCTATTTATTATTATTTAATACCAAATCTACTTCTCTGAAACTGGATAACACTTCTGCATTGTTTTTTCTAACCACTATGGTGTGCTCAAAATGCGCACTCGGCTTTCCATCTGTTGTTTGAATGGTCCATCCGTCTTTCATTTGGCGTACGTTTTTAGTTCCCAAATTAATCATTGGCTCAATAGCCAATACCCAACCTTCTTGCAGCACTGGACCACTTCCCTTTCTTCCGTAGTTAGGAACTTCTGGAGCTTCATGCAAGTTGATTCCAACCCCATGTCCAACCAATTCTCTCACTACGCCAAAACCATGATTCTCAGCATGAGTCTGAACTGCATTGCCGATATCACCGATTCTGTTTCCGGCTACAGCCTTAGCAATAGCCATATCTAAACATTCTCGGGTTACCTGAAGCAGTTTACTCACCTCTGGGGCTATTTCTCCTACTGCAAAAGTAAAAGCTGAATCCCCCCAATAACCATCTTTAACCACACCAATATCCACGGATACAATATCACCTTCTTTCAAAGGATCTCTGTTGGGAATACCATGAACAACGGCTGAATTAACGCTAGCGCAAATACTATTCGGAAAGTCATTGTATCCCAAGAAGCCTGGATAGGCATCATGATCTTTGATAAAATCATGCACCAATTTATCCAAATCCGCAGTAGACACTCCGGGTCGTATGTGCGACGCCAACATCGCTTGTGTTTTTCCAATAAGCAAAGAACTTACCCGGATGAGCTCAATCTCATCCTCGGTTTTAACAACCGGTTTCGCCCCCCTCGTCACTGTTAGACAGTATAACCTGTGCTGACAGCAGCACCACCTGTATTTCGTCCTCTTACGCGTCCGGATTTCATCAATCCATCGTAGTGACGAGACAACAAGTGACTCTCTATTTGTTGTAACAAATCCAACATAACTCCCACGGTAATCAACAGAGACGTTCCTCCGAAGAATTGTGCAAATTGTTGCGCCTTTGCCAAGCCTAACATCATTAAGATGGAAGGTAAGATTGCAATAAGGCCGACAAAGATACCACCAGGAAGGGTAATATTGGACAAAACTCTATCAATAAATTCTGCAGTGTCTTTTCCGGGCTTAACTCCGGGGACAAAATTTCCATTTCTTTTCAAGTCATCTGCAATCTGAGTTGGATTGGTAACGATGGCTGTGTAGAAGAAAGTGAACAGAATAATCGTAACAAATAACAACACATTGTAACCAATTCCATCGATTCTAGTCAAGCTAGCCAACACTGCGTTATCTCGGAAAGATTCAGTATTCTGCATGTACAATGGGATGAACATGATCGCCTGAGCAAAAATGATGGGCATTACACCAGCGGAATTGACGCGTAAAGGAATAAATGAACGGGCAGCCTCACCCTGAGGCATTCCTGCAACAGAACCAGCACTCAAACGAGCCATCTGAACAGGAATTCTGCGAACAGCTTGAATAATTCCAATTGTTGCCCCGATAATGACCACCAAAGTAGCCATCTCAATTAAGAAGAAAAATGGCGTTTGGGCTGCAAACTCAGCAAATAGACCACGAGGAATATCGGAAATGATACCCGTCATGATGATCAAAGACGTTCCGTTTCCAATTCCCTTGTCTGTAATTCTTTCTCCCAACCACATTACAAAAAGTGTACTACAAGTCAAGATAATGACAGCAGACACCAACCACAAAGAACCTGACGGATGTGCATTAGATGGGACATATTGCGCAACATAACCAGGCGCTTGAACCAAACCAATGGCAATAGTCAACGTTCTAGTCCATTGATTCAACTTTTTGCGACCTGACTCACCTTCTTTCTGCATTTTTTGGATAGATGGAACAGCCAATCCCAACAATTGAATAATGATTGACGCTGAAATGTAAGGCATTACTCCAAGGGCGAAGATAGAAACCCGAGAGAAAGCCCCTCCCGTGAATAAACCCAAGAATCCCAACAAACCACCTTGTGCACCTGCATCCAATTTAGCAGAATCTACACCGGGAAGAACGATAAAGGAACCAACACGATAAATCAAAAGCAACAAAAGGGTATACCCGATTTTGCGTCTCAACTCGTCATGGTTCCAAATATCTTTGATTTTTTGAATAAAGCCTTTCATAATTCTGATTAAAGAACAGTTACTACTCCACCGTTGTTTTCAATAGCAGCCTTTGCAGTTGCAGAGAAACCATGAGCGGAAACATTCATTTTACCTTTCAATTCTCCGCGTCCCAAAATCTTCACCAATTCATTCTTGGAGCAGATACCGTTTTGAACCAAGATATCATGTGTAACTTCTGTAAGGCTGAACTTCTCAGCCAACATAGTCAATGTATCCAAATTGATTCCTTTGTACTCCACGCGATTGAAATTGCGAAAACCGTATTTGGGGAGACGACGTTGCAAAGGCATTTGACCACCTTCGAAACCAATCTTGCGCTTATTACCGGAACGAGAACCAGCTCCTTTGTGACCACGTGTTGAAGTACCACCGTGACCAGAACCTTCACCACGACCGATGCGCTTTCTATTCTTTACTGAACCTTCAGCAGGTTTAAGTGTATTTAATTTCATTGTAATGCGAATAAATATTATTTGTATTCAACTCTTAAAAGGTGACTCACCGCACGGATCATACCCTCAATATTGGGAGACAAATCCTTTTCAACTGCAACGTTCAACTTTTTAATGCCCAACGCTTTGATGGTTTCTTTTTGACGCTTTGGATAATCAATAGCGCTTCTTACTTGTGTAATAACAACTTTAGCCATTTCTTTTAATATTAACCGTTGAACACTTTATCCAATGTGATACCACGCATGCGAGCAATCTCCTTTGGATCACGAAGACCAGCGAGCGCATTCAAAGTAGCTTTCACTACGTTGTGTGGGTTAGAAGAACCTTTTGATTTGGCCAATACGTCTGTTACACCAGCAGACTCTAAAACAGCACGCATAGCACCACCAGCAATTACACCAGTACCATGAGAAGCAGGTTTGATGAACACACGCGCACCACCAAACTTACCAGAGTGCTCGTGTGGAATCGTTCCATGATGAATAGGCACCTTAATCAAATTCTTCTTAGCATCTTCGATGGCTTTGGTCACCGCTTCTGCTACTTCTTTAGACTTACCCAAACCGTGTCCTACAACACCATTCTCATTTCCAACCACAACAATGGCTGCAAATCCGAAGGTACGACCTCCCTTGGTTACTTTGGTTACGCGATTTACCGCAACCAACTTGTCTTTCAATTCTGTTTCGCTAGAGCGAACATTTTTTACCTCTGCCATTTTTATCAGAATTTAAGCCCTGCTTCGCGAGCAGCTTCGGCCAATGATTTAACTCTTCCGTGATACAAATATCCTCCACGATCAAACACCACTGATTGGATTCCAGCTGCCATAGCACGCTCAGCAATTGCTTTACCTACTACTTTGGCTTGATCAATCTTGGCCATGCTCTGAGACTCCTTGATGTAGGCAGAACCTGCAGACACCAATGTCTTTCCCTGATTGTCGTCAATGATCTGCGCATAAATCTGCTTGTTGCTGCGGAATACAGACAAGCGAGGTCTCTCTGCTGTACCTTTAACGGTAGAGCGGACACGTGCGCGAATTTTCGCTCTTCTTGCTTCTTTTGTGAATGCCATAATCTTTTATTATTTAGCTGCTGATTTACCCGCTTTCTTGCGTACAAACTCACCAACGTAACGAACACCTTTTCCTTTGTATGGTTCTGGGGCGCGCAATGAACGAATCTTTGCTGCAACTTGACCAATCAATTGTTTGTCATAAGACTCCAATGTGATGGATGGGTTTTCCCCTTTTTCTGCTTTTGCAGATACTGTTATTTCCGATGGTAATTCAAAAACTATGGGATGGCTAAATCCTAGTGTCATCTCCAACTGTTGTCCAGTTGTTTTTGCACGATAACCAACACCAATCATTTCCAAATTCTTCTTCCAACCCTCACTTACACCAACAATCATATTATTGATCAGGGCGCGATACAATCCGTGCTTAGAGCGTGAATCTTTGTGGTCATTAGCGCGTGTCAACACGATTTGTCCTTCTGCAATATCCACACTCACTGCTCCTGTGATTTCCTGAGAAAGCTCTCCTTTTGGACCTTTCACAGTAACAACGTCATTATTCATGGTGACGTTAACGCCAGCAGGAATGGTGATGGGTAATTTTCCTATTCTTGACATAATCTTTTAGTATTAATAAACGTAACACAATACTTCTCCACCAACATTCTCTTTGCGAGCCAACTTGTCGGTCATTACACCTTTTGGAGTTGACAATACGGCAATTCCCAGACCGTTCAATACACGAGGCATTTCATCTACACCAACATACTTGCGCAATCCTGGAGAGGAAATACGATCAATCTTGGAGATAGCGGGTTGCTTTGTTTTTGCATTGTATTTCAAGGCAATTTTAATCACCCCTGGTACACCCTCTTCAAATTTGTAATTCAAAATATACCCTGCCTCATGAAGAATGCGAGTAATTTCCTTCTTCAAGTTTGAAGCTGGAATCTCCACCACTTTATGGCGTGCCATCTGCGCATTGCGGATGCGGGTCAAGTAATCTGCTATTGGATCAGTATTCATTTTCTTAGTCCTTCTTAATTATATTACCAACTTGCTTTCTTCACTCCGGGAATTCTTCCTTCCAAAGCTAACTCACGGAATTGGTTACGACAAAGACCGAATTGGCGCATGTACCCACGAGGGCGTCCGGTCAATTGACAACGATTGTGCACGCGAACCTTGCTGCTGTTCTTGGGCAACTTTTGCAAAGCATCCCAATCTCCTGCTTCTTTCAAAGCTTCACGCTTTGCAGCGTATTTTTCAACAAGTGCAATTCTCTTGCGCTCGCGGGCTTTCATTGATTCTTTAGCCATTGTAATTCTTTATATCTCGTTTATTATTATTTCTGTAATGGGAAACCGAATCCCTCTAACAATGCCTTAGCCTCCTCGTTGGTTTTGGCTGTTGTCACTAAAGTGATGTCCATACCATTGATCATCTTCACTTTGTCCAAATCAATTTCAGGAAAGATGATTTGTTCTTTGACACCAAAAGTAAAATTTCCATGACCATCAAAACCAGTGTTCTTTACTCCACGGAAATCACGTGTACGAGGCAAAGAAACTGCGATCAAACGATCCAAAAACTCATACATCTTGTCACCTCTCAAAGTTACCTTGGCACCGATTGGTACGCCTTTTCTCAATTTGAAGTTAGAAATGTCTTTTGTTGACATGGTAGGAACAGCCTTCTGCCCTGCGATCATGGTCATCTCTTCTACTGCAGAGTCAACCAATTTTTTATCAGCCGTAGCCTTTCCAATACCTTGATTCAAACAAATCTTGATAATTTTTGGAACCTGCATGGACGACTTGTACTCGAAACGCTCCTTTAATGCTGGAATGATTTCCTCACTGTACTTGCTGCGTAATCTTGGTGTATAGCTCATTTGATTGCCTCCCCTGACTTTTTGGAATAACGTTCTAATTTACCGTTTTCATTTCTGCGACGGCCCACTCTTGTGGCACTGCCTTTGGCATCCAATAACATAACGTTACTGATATTGATACCGGCTTCTTTCTTTTCAATTCCACCCTGTGGATTTTGAGCGGAAGGCTTCTTGTGACGGGTAACCAAATTCACACCTTCCACAATTACCGTGTCTTTTTCGCGATTCACTTCAATAACACGACCTTGCTTGCCCTTGTTATCTCCGGCAGTAACCACTACCATATCGCCTTTCTTTATTTTCAAACGTTTAAACATCGTACTTAAGTTTTAGAGCACCTCTGGCGCCAATGAAACGATTTTCATGTAATCCTTTTCGCGAAGCTCACGAGCAACCGGACCGAAGATACGGGTACCGCGCATTTCACCGTTGTTGTTCAACAATACAACAGCATTGTCATCAAAACGGATGTAACTACCGTCTGGTCTTCTCACTTCTTTTTTGGTTCTTACTATTACCGCTTTGGTAACAGCACCCTTCTTAACGTTTCCAGAAGGAAGGGCATCTTTCACCGTTACTACGATTTGATCTCCCAATGACGCATATCTGCGACGTGTTCCGCCTAAAACACGAATGACCAAAACTTCGCGTGCTCCACTGTTATCTGCCACTCTTAGGCGTGATTCATTTTGTACCATGACTCAATCTCCTTTTTTCGTTATTTCGCCTTTTCAATGATTTCCACCATTCTCCAGCGCTTCAATTTGCTTAATGGGCGCGTTTCCATGATTTTTACAGTATCACCGATACCACACTCTTGCTTCTCGTCATGCGCCATGAATCGTTTTGTGTGTTTCACAAACTTTCCATATTTCGGGTGACGAATTTTTGTCTCTACCGACACAACAATACTCTTTTCCATTTTGTTGCTGGTAACGATCCCGACACGTTCTTTACGAAGATTTCTTTCCATCACGGCTTATTATTTATTCTTCAATTCGGTTAATACTGTTTTCATACGAGCAATCTCACGACGCTTATTGCGGATGGTCATTGGATTCTCTGTCCCCGCGATTTGGTGTCCAAATTTCATTTTGGCCAAGGCGGTTTCGCTTTCACTGATTTGAGCCAACAAATCAGTTTCAGACATGTTTCTATAGTCGGCGGCTTTCATAACTTCTATTATTCAGTATAATCGGGTCTTACGATGAACTTGGTTTTGCATGGCAACTTTTGAGCAGCCAAACGCAAGGCTTCTTGAGCAGTTGCCAAAGGCACTCCTTCTGCTTCAAACAGAATTCTACCTGGCTTTATAACTGCTACCCAATGGTCGGGAGCTCCTTTACCTTTACCCATACGAACCTCAGCAGGCTTGGCAGTGATAGGCTTGTCTGGGAATATTCTAATCCACACTTTACCTTCACGCTTCATGAAACGGGTCAGAGCCACACGAGCTGCTTCCAATTGTCTGGAAGTGATAAACCCTTCATCCAAGGTTTTGATCGCAAAGCTTCCGAAAGCCAGCTGAGACCCTCTGTAGGCAATCCCTTTGATCTTACCTTTCTGCTGTTTTCTGTATTTGGTTCTTTTTGGTTGTAACATCTCTCAATTCTTTTAGCGAGTTCTTATTTAATTAACGGCTCTTGCGATCTCCTCTTCTGTCGCGGCTATCACGGCTATCACGACGATCGTTTCCGCCTTGCTGTGAACCACCACGTTTGTTGTTGCTATTTCCACCCTGTTGAGGGGCGCCAAAGTTAGGTGATAAATCTCGTTTTCCGTATACTTCACCGCGACAAATCCAAACTTTCACACCAATTCTTCCGTAACTAGTATGAGCCTCAGCATGATGGTAATCAATATCAGCACGCAATGTGTGCAAAGGTGTACGACCTTCCTTGTATGATTCTGAACGTGCAATCTCCGCTCCGTTAACACGACCTGCAATGGTTACTTTGATTCCTTCAGCACCCATTCTCATGGCTGATGCGATGGACATCTTGGTAGCACGACGATAAGAGATACGACCCTCAATTTGACGGCAGATACCATCTGCAACCAAGCGTGCATCGAGCTCAGGACGCTTAATCTCAAAGATGTTTATTTGAACATCCTTACCTGTCAACTTCTTCAACTCCTCTTTCAACTTATCAACCTCAGTACCGGCCTTTCCAATGATCACCCCTGGACGAGCGGTGTTGATAGTTACCGTAACCAACTTTAATGTTCTTTCAATAACGATTTTAGATACTGAAGCCTTTTTAAGACGAGCCATTAAATACTTACGGATTTTATCGTCTTCAACGATGCGGTCCGCATAGTTATTACCACCAAACCAGTTGCTGTCCCATCCTTTGATGAAACCTAAACGATTACCTATTGGGTTACACTTTTGTCCCATGCTTATTGCTTATTTTTTATCTAAAATGATCGTTACGTGATTACTGCGCTTGCGGATTTTGTGAGCACGACCTTGAGGCGCAGCGCTGATGCGCTTCAATGTGTGAGATACATCTACTTTGATTTCTTTTACAACAACTTCTGAAGTAGTGATATCTTGTCCTTCGTTTTTAGCTTGCCAGTTAGCGATTGCTGATCTCAACAATTTTTCCAATGGCGTTGCTGTATTGCGACGAGTGAACTTTAAAATGTTCAATGCTGCAATCACTTCCTTACCACGAATGGTATCCGCTACCAATCGCATCTTACGAGGCGAAGTTGGAAAACTATTCAACTTGGCGAACGCTAAACTCTTACGTTCTTCCTTGAGCCTATCGGCCATTTCTCTTTTACGAGCTCCCATGACTTATTGTTTATCGTTGGTGCGTATTATTATTTCTTGTTACCGGCGTGTCCGCGGAAGTTACGTGTGGGAGAAAATTCACCCAATTTATGTCCTACCATGTTCTCCGTAACATAAACAGGAATAAATGTTTTTCCGTTGTGCACACCAATCGTCAATCCTACCATATCGGGAGAGATCGTGCTGGCACGGCTCCATGTCTTGATGACATTTTTCTTGCCGTTTGCTTGTGCATCCTCTACTCTCTTGTTGAGTTTGTAGTGGATAAAAGGTGGTTTCTTTAATGACCTAGCCATTTCTTATATTACTTCTTTCTACGTTCGATAATCAATTTATTTGAAGCCTTCTTAGGCGCGCGGGTTTTGTACCCCTTAGATGGTGTTCCCTTACGAGAGCGAGGCAGACCTCCAGACTGACGTCCTTCACCACCACCCATTGGGTGATCCACCGGATTCATCGCAACACCACGAACACGCGGACGGCGACCCAACCAACGGCTACGACCAGCCTTACCTGAACGAACCAAATTATGTTCTGAGTTAGACACTGCTCCTACAGTAGCTAAACATTTAGCCAGCACTTTTCTAGTTTCACCTGAAGGCAATGTGATAACTGCGTATTCACCATCTCTTGCAGACAACTGAGCGTAGCTACCAGCGCTGCGAGCCATAGACCCACCTTTACCTGGCTTCAACTCTATGTTGTGAATCACAGTTCCTAGAGGAAGGTCACGCAACGGAGAAGTGTTTCCCAATTCAGGGGCAACCTTTTCTCCAGAAACGATTACTGTACCAACCTTCAAACCTTGTGGAGCCAAAATATAACGCTTTTCTCCATCTGCATACTCGACTAATGCGATGCGTGCTGAACGATTTGGATCATACTCAATCGTCATTACTGTTGCGTCAATTCCATGCTTATCACGCTTGAAATCAATTAAACGGTAATTTCTTTTGTGACCACCACCAATCATTCTCATGGTGCGCTTACCTTGGTTGTTACGGCCTCCTGACTTCTTAATCGGGACCACCAATGGCTTGTATGGCTTATCTGCGGTGATGTCTTCAAAAGTAGCAGCTACTTTGAAACGTGTTCCTGCAGTGATTGGATTTAATTTTTTAATTCCCATTTCTCTTCAATATTAAATGTTGGAATAAAAGTCTATTGTTTCACCTGGAGCCAACTTGATCAGAGCCTTCTTGTAAGAAGCTGATCTTCCTGTTAAAATACCGGCTTTGGTATATCTGCTTTTTGCTTTACCATCGTAACGTAAGGTATTCACCTTTACAACGTTCACTCCGTAAGCAGTTTCAACAGCCTTCTTAATTTCAATCTTGTTGGCATTGACATCTACGATGAAGCCAAACTTACCTTGCTTCTCTTGAATGGAGGTCATTTTCTCCGTGATCAATGGGCGTATTAGAATTGGATTCATCTGTTTACTTTTTTAAAATTTCTGTCAATACTTCGTGAGCGTTGCCGATAAAGATTACCTGATGGCAATTCATGATATCATAGGTATTAACCATATTGGCCATTTGAACCTGAGTACCCTGAACGTTGCGTGAGCTCAAATACAAATTATTGTCTTTTTCACCCATCAAAATCAAAGTCTTCTTGTCAGCAACATTCATATTTTTTAGAACTTGAATGAAAGACTGAGTTTTTGGTTGTGCCATTGTTAAAGCATCCAAAACAACGATTCCATTTTCTTTTGCTTTGTAAGACAAAGCGGAAGCACGGGCCAAACGCTGTGTACTCTTATTTACTTTGATATCGTACTTGCGTGGTTGAGGACCAAAAATACTTCCCCCTTGGCGGAACAAAGGATTCTTGATGCTACCCTTACGAGCTCCACCAGTACCTTTCTGTTTGTGCAACTTACGGGTAGATCCATGAATCTCACCTCTGTGTTTGGTCTTGTGAGTACCTGAACGCTGGGCAGCCAAGTAACGCTTCACATCCAAATAAATCGCATGATCGTTGGGCTCGATAGCAAAGATTGCATCATCGAGGTTCACTTTCTTGCCGGTCTTTTGACCTTCTGTATTTAATACTTCGATCTGCATATTACTTCACGATATAAACGGTTGAACCATTGAAGCCAGGTATAGCTCCTTTCACTAAAATCAAGTTTTGATCAGCCAAAACCTTGACAACTTCCAAGTTCTGGATGGTACAACGTGCACCACCATCACGACCCGCCATGCGCATTCCTTTGAATACACGACTTGGGTCAGAAGACGCTCCCAAAGAACCGGGTGCACGCAAACGATTGTGCTGACCATGTGTTGCCTCTCCTACCCCTGCAAATCCATGTCTTTTTACAACACCCTGGAAACCCTTACCTTTTGTAGTACCTACTACATCAACGTTTTCTCCTTCTACTAAAAAACCCTCCAAAGTGATGGTGTCACCCATTTTCACTTCATGGTCAAATCCATCAAACTCAGCTAAAAAACGCTTAGGCGTTACTCCAGCCTTTTTAAAATGACCCTGCATGGGCTTGCTGGTGTTCTTTTCCTTCTTATCACCGAAGGCAATTTGAACAGCAGTATAGCCATCCTTTTCTTGTGTCTTGATTTGAGTCACTACACATGGACCAGCCTCTATCACCGTGCATGGAATATTCTTTCCAGCGGCACTGTAGATGCTAGTCATCCCTACTTTTTTACCAATTATTCCTGGCATGTGCTTATTGTTTTATAATTTGTTACACTTTGATTTCTACCTCTACTCCACTTGGCAACTCCAACTTCATCAAGGCATCAACTGTCTTGGAAGATGAGCTGTAGATGTCCAAAAGACGCTTGTAGCTATCCAATTGGAACTGCTCACGAGCCTTCTTGTTTACGTGAGGTGAACGCAACACGGTGTAGATTCTTTTGTGTGTTGGCAATGGAATGGGTCCATTAACCACCGCACCTGTGCTTTTTACCGTCTTTACGATTTTCTCAGCTGATTTGTCAACCAAGTTGTGATCGTAAGACTTCAATTTAATGCGAATTTTTTGCGCCATTTGATTTTTTATATCGATATATTATCCGTTCTTTCCTTTAACTTTTGCAATTACTGCCTCTGCAACGTTGTTGGGCGCTGGGGCGAAATTGCTGAACTCCATTGTTGAGGATGCACGACCTGAGGTAATGGTACGCAAGTCAGTAACGTAACCAAACATTTCACTCAGAGGAACTTTGGCATTGATTACAGTTGCTCCGTTACGTTCATTGGTACCTTCAATCAAACCACGACGCTTGTTCAAATCACCAATCACATCACCCATATTCTCGGCTGGGGTAACCACTTCATGCTTCATGATAGGCTCCATGATGATTGGACGACATTTTGGTGCTGCTTCACGGAACGCCATCTTAGCACACAACTCAAAAGACAATGCATCAGAGTCAACTGCGTGAAAAGATCCATCGTTCAATTCAACTTTCAATGTATCAATTGGAAACCCTGCCAAGATACCATTGTTCATGGCTTCTTTGAAACCCTTCTCGATGGATGGGATAAATTCACGAGGAATGTTACCACCTTTGATGTTGTTTACAAATACCAATCCTGTCTTCTCAGGATCATCGTTTGGTCCCAATGTGAATACAATATCAGCGAATTTACCACGACCACCCGTTTGTTTCTTGTAAATCTCACGGTGATCTGTTGAAGAAGTCAAAGCCTCTTTGTAAGATACCTGAGGTGCACCTTGATTACACTCCACTTTGAACTCACGCTTCAAACGGTCAACGATAATTTCCAAGTGCAACTCACCCATTCCGGAAATGATGGTTTGTCCTGAATCTTCGTCTGTTTTTACGCGGAAAGTCGGATCTTCTTCAGCCAATTTTGACAAGGCCATGCCCAATTTATCACTATCCGCCTGTGTCTTAGGCTCAACCGCCAATCCAATAACTGGATCAGGGAAAACCATTGACTCAAGGATGATTGGATTCTTTTCATCGCACAAAGTATCTCCAGTCTTGATATCCTTAAAACCAACCACAGCGCCGATATCACCAGCTCCCAAGTACTCAATTGGATTCTGTTTGTTAGCGTGCATTTGGAAGATACGAGAGATACGCTCTTTGTTTCCACTGCGTGTATTCAAAACATAAGAACCAGCATCTAATTTACCAGAATAAGCACGTGTGAAAGCCAAACGACCTACGAATGGATCTGTAGCAATCTTAAATGCCAAACCTGCAAATGGCTCACTGAAACTAGGCTTGCGAGAAATCTCTTCGCCAGTATCAGGATGCGTTCCTTTGATGCTTTCTTTATCCATTGGTGATGGCATCAATTCCATTACCAAATCCAACATGGTTTGAACTCCCTTGTTTTTGAAAGAGGAACCACAAACCATTGGAACAATTGTCTGATTCAAACAAGCTTGACGCAATGCATCCAAAATCTCACGCTCTGTGATAGAGTTTGGATCATCAAAAAACTTCATCATCAAGTTGTCATCGAACTCAGAAACTGCTTCTAACAACTTCTCACGATACATCATGGCCTCATCCATCATATCTGCTGGAATATCCACAACTTCGTAAGTCATACCCTTATCATGCTCATTCCAAATCATTCCACGGAAGTTGATCAAATCAACAACACCTGTGAAATCATCTTCTGCACCAATGGGCAATTGCAATGGCACAGCATTGCTACCCAACATATCTTTAACTTGCTTAACAACCTTCAAGAAATCAGCACCTTGGCGGTCCATCTTGTTCACAAAACCAATACGTGCAACATTATAGTTGTTGGCCAAACGCCAGTTGGTTTCTGATTGTGGCTCAACACCATCAACAGCTGAAAACAAGAAAACCAAACCATCCAATACACGCAATGAGCGGTTTACCTCAACGGTAAAGTCAACGTGACCAGGAGTATCAATGATGTTGATGTGGTACTTATCTCCACGGTAGTTCCAGAATACGGTTGTCGCTGCAGAGGTGATTGTAATTCCTCTTTCTTGCTCCTGAACCATCCAGTCCATTGTGGCAGCACCATCATGTACCTCACCAATTTTATGGTTCACCCCAGAGTAGTAAAGAATACGCTCAGTGGTTGTGGTCTTTCCCGCATCGATGTGAGCGGCAATACCAATATTTCTTGTGAATTTAAGGTCGCGTGACATTTTCTTTCTCTCTAAATATTAAAAACGGAAATGTGAGAATGCCTTGTTGGCTTCAGCCATACGGTGGACATCTTCTCTCTTTTTGTAAGCAGCCCCTTCATTCTTGGCTGCAGCAATGATTTCACCAGCCAATTTTTCTGACATGCTTTTCTCATTGCGCTTGCGAGCATATCCAATTAACCATTTCATGGCCATTGAACTTTTGCGCTCATCGCGAATGGGAGATGGAATCTGGAAGGTAGCACCACCTACACGACGGCTACGAACCTCCACAGCTGGAGTTACATTCTCCAAGGCGCGACGCCAAACTTCCAATCCTTCTTCTTGCGTCTTTGCAGCCACCTTCTCGATTGCATCGTAGAAAATGGTGAAAGCAACGCTCTTCTTACCTTGCAACATGATGTTGTTTACGAACTTGGTTACAACGGTGTCGTTAAACCTTGGATCGGGTAATACTACGATTTTTTTCGCTTTTCTTCTTCTCATGACTTAAGCTTATTTCTTTTTACCTGCAGCCGCTGGTGCTTGACCTGGCTTAGGGCGTTTTGTACCATATTTTGAACGGCGCTGACCACGTCCATTCACGCCGGCTGTATCCAATGCACCGCGAACGATGTGATAACGAACACCAGGAAGATCTTTTACACGACCTCCACGAACCAACACGATGCTGTGTTCTTGTAGGTTGTGCCCTTCTCCTCCGATGTAGGCGATAATTTCAAATCCATTGGTCAAACGCACCTTAGCTACCTTTCTCAAAGCTGAGTTAGGCTTCTTAGGAGTTGTTGTATAAACCTTGGTGCATACTCCACGACGCTGTGGGCATGACGTTAACGCAGCACTCTTGCTGCGATACGTTTTGGGCTCTCGGCCCTTTCTAATCAATTGTTGAACTGTTGGCATGTTCGTTCTAAGTTCCTTTGTTTCACTGATTTCTTACGTAGTCACTCTACGCGAAATTCGGGTTGCAAATGTACATCTTTATTTCATTCTCGCAAGACCTCTTGTTGATTATTTTTTGAAATTAGTAAAATTACTTTGCAAGCATCTCATTTTCAATAAAATAAAAATGAGTCGAAAATCATTTTTTTTCAACATTGAGACCGTTTTTTTGCTGTTTAATCATTTTTCTATTCGGAAATTATCCACTGCTATTTTTTGAAAACCTTGTTTCCCATTTTTTTAGTTCTACTTGCTTTTTGGTTCCACATTTTCCTCATTTTTGCAATTCATGAATGCAAGAAGAACAGATATCACTCAATTTCTTATTGGGACATTAATATTATTAGTGGCAGGCTACATTCTTCAATTCTCCTTTTTCAAATGGGATTTGACAGAAGAAAAACGCCACACCTTGACGGCAGCAACCAAAGACATGTTAACGAATTTGGAAGACAAAGTTTTTGTTCGCTGTTATCTACACGGTGAATTTCCAGCCAACTTCAAACGTCTTGAAAATAGTATCCGCGAAAAACTAGAAGAATTCAAAGACTACAGTGATGGAAAGGTGCAATTTGAGTTTATAGATCCTTATGCAAATCCTGATAAAAAAAGAATTGCTGATCAAGAAAAAGCATTGGATGAAAAAGGCATTAAATTCACACGCCTTTCGCTCAAGCAAGGCGGTGCACAGCAATTTAAATTGATTTGGCCTGGTTGCATTATCGAATACAGAGGAAAGGAAACTCCAGTGCAGTTGTTTAAGAGTGAATCACCGACGTTTACAGATGAGATGATCAACGCATCTGTCAACAACCTAGAATATGAATTGGCAAGTCGATTACGCATGGCAATCAGACCTGAAAAGCCTGCAGTAGCCGTACTAGAAGGCCATCGGGAATTGGCCCCGATTCAGATGGCTGACTTCCTTACAGCAGTTGAAGAAAATTACAATTTAGCCTTTGTTAGAATAGATGAAAAAATCAATGCTTTTTCTGATAAAGTGGATGGTTTTGAAGGACGTAAGAACCGTTTCCAAACACTTGTAATTGCAAAGCCAGATAGCGTTATCAGTGAAAAAGATCGAGTAATTATCGATCAGTTTATAATGAACGGCGGCAAAGTACTCTGGTTGGTGGATCCTGTGAAAACGGATTTGGATAGTTTAAGAGTAAGACAGGAAACGATGGCTACTTCCAATGAAAACGGTGTATACGAGCAACTTTTTGAATATGGCGTCAGGTTGAATCGGAACATTGTTATTGATTATCAATGTGCGCCTATCGCCTTTGACGCAGGACCAAATGGAAATCAGCGCGATATTCAAATGTTTAATTGGTATTACGCTCCTCTGATGTTTACACAGGGGCAAACCCACCCTATAGTTTCTCATTTGGACCCCATTAAATTGGAATTTGCTTCTAGCCTTGATTCTGTGAATGCAGGGAAAGGTATCAAAAAAACGGTACTGCTTAAAAGCTCCCCGCTGAGCAAAGCATGGAATACGCCAGTGCGTATCAACACCTCTATCGTTAGCCTAGAACAAAACTATTTCGAAGCAAACAAAAATGATGGCATGCCTATGGCCATGCTGCTTGAAGGAAGCTTTCACTCTGCATACTATGATCAGCTCCCAACCAACATCCGCCAAGATAAAAGTATTGGCTTTAAAAACAACAGCGACAAAACTGCCATAATTGTTGTCGGAGATGGAGATATCATTAGAAATGGCTTGATGCCCGCGCAGTCAGGATACACACCATTGCCACTGGGATATGATCGTTACGCCAAGGCTGTATTATATGACAACAAGGAGTTTCTCCTGAATTGCATCAATTATTTGATGGATGATCAAGCTTTGATCAGTGTTCGCTCAAGAACCATCAAGTTGCGTAAGTTAGATGCTAAGAAAATCGCACACCAAAAAACGAGCATCCAAATGGCCAACACAGCCATTCCGTTGTTATTGGCTATGGTAATGGGTGTTGGACAATTTTTATTGAGAAAAAGAAAGTGGGGCAAATGAAAAACAAGAGAAATATTCTGTCCATCATCCTACTGGTTGGGTTGATTGGAGTTGCTATTTATTACTACAGCAAAAATCAGAGCAGCAGCATTGCTGAAAATCCTTTTACGCAATTTGCCATTACAGACACCAGCTCTGTGACGAAGATTTTTATCGCTGATAACCAAGGCAACACTGCCCTATTGGAACGTCCGCAGCAGGGTCGCCTTTGGATATTGAACAAGCAATACAAAGCGCGTGAGGATGCTGTAAAGAATCTATTGCAAGTTGTCAATCGAATCAAAGTAAGGGGCAATGTATCTTCCAAATCACGCGACAACATGATGAAGGTATTGGCATCATCTGCAAAGAAAGTTGAACTCTATACCAATGGCGAAACAGAACCTTCAAAGATCTATTACATTGGCCCCAATACACAGGATCATACTGGAACAATAATGTTGTTGGAGATTCCTGAAGAAGGAAAATCACCTGAACCATACATATGCCATATGGAAGGTTTCACTGGTTTCTTGAATCCTCGTTTCTTTGCTGAAGAAATGGAATGGCGATATACGGGGATTTTTGACCATCCCAAATTAGATATTGCAAAAATAGAAGTGCAACATAGTATCCCAGATTACTCTTTTGATGTGACTTACAATGGGGGGAATCAAATTGCATTATTGCACAACAAAAAGCCCGTTGAAAAATTTGATTCAATCAAAGTGAAAGATTTTCTTTTGAGTTTTAAAAAGGTGCATTTGGAATCATACAGAACGTTCTTAAAACCTTCTGTTGAAGACTCCATTCGAAAAATGCCTCCAGTGGTTCGCATCAACGTGTATAATACAAAAGGAAATAAAGAAACTGTATCATTATTCTTGAAAAGAGGAAAAGAAGGTGGTGTTGACGCCAATGGTAACCCTAGTCCATGGGATGCGGAATATTTTTGGGCCATGAATGAGAGAGGTGAAATAGGATTGGCGCAGCGCTATGTTTTTGATCCAATTACCTTACCCTATCAGACGTTTCTCAAATAACCAAAAGCATCAATGATTCCATTGGTGCATGATGATTGAGCCCGCGATAGCAGCGTTGAGCGATTCTGCATTGCCCAACTGCTCAATCAATACGTAATTGTCAATCAATGCTCTAGCGTTATCGCTGATGCCATGAGATTCACTTCCAATGATCAGAACCAAATCTTTGTTGGGTTTGTTCATGGACATTAGCTTTTGACCACTGAGGTCAGCACCGATCATTTGCCTATTGGCTTGTTTAGCATCATGCAGAAATATACCCATGATATCCGTGCATATGTTGACATGAAAAATACTGCCCATTGTGGACTGAATCACTTTGGGGTTGTACAATTCCACGCATTGAGGAGCCAAAACTATTTGGGACCAACCAAAAGCATCTGCACTTCTTATGAGAGTACCAAGATTTCCAGGATCTTTGATACCATCCAAATACAACACCTTAGAGCCCATCAATATTGGTTTAAAAGTCAACTGATGAACAACAGCTAGACAGGGCGAAGCGTTATTCAGACAAGAAATTTGTTGCATCTCATGCTCTTCGATCCTTTCAGCGCTGAACCTAGAACAAATTCCATCATCTGTTGCATATAGCGCATCAAATATGGCTCCTGAAGATTTGGCTTCCTGAATTAGCTTTTCTCCTTCGATAATAAACAACCCCTTCTCCTTCCGAAATTTGGATTGGTGCAAGGATCGTATATTTTTTATTTGCGCTTTTGAAATTGGCATGATGAAAGAAAAGACTTTGTACCTTCGGCAAAGGTAAATTTAGTGGTGTTGAATCTGCATAAAAAAAACAATTTTCTTCTTGCGCTGGTCATGCTCTTCATCAGTTCGTGTACCATTTTCAATAAAATTCCAGAAGGTAAAAGTTATTTCAAGGACCACAACATCATCATTCATGACGCTCCTGTGTTGGACTTTAACCGAGAGGAGTTATTGGGTTTGAGCAAAATAAGTCCCAACAGAAAACTGGTTTTCTTTAGACTGAATATGAGAATTCACACCTGGTTTGTGCCCAATCAACCACTTGCGCGAAGCATGAAACGTGCAGAAGAAAGATGCGTAATTAAAAATGACAAACGTTTAAAGAAAGGGAAAACACCAACCACGTGCAATAGTTTTTGGGGGTGGCTTGCCTATACTGTTGGAGAGCCACCTGTACTTTTGGATTCAACCAAGGTTGAAAAGTCAGCACGCATAATGGAAACCCACCTTAAGAAACAAGGATATTTTCAAGTCAAGGTTAGGCCCGTGTATACGCCAGGTTTGTACAAAAGATGGATACGCTGGGATAAGAATGCCTATTATGTCACTTACCATATTTATCCTGGAACAGCGACCAAAATCAACAACGTTCAATTGACGATAGAAGATGAAGGGATGCAACCTTACTCAAAAGAGATTTATAGCCAAATACAACTGAATACCGGTGGCAATTTCAACGTGAATGCCATCGATGCATCTCGGGATAGAATAACACAATATCTGAACAACAAAGGCTATTTTGACTTCACAAAAGATTACATCTTAATCAAAGCAGACAGTTTAAATAAAAAAAACAAAATTGATTTAACGTACAATATTAAAAAATCCAATCTAATACTAAACAATGAAACGCAATCTGCCAATCACAAGCAATACACCATAGATCAGATATATATACATACGGACTACGACCCCTTATCTTTAAACGAAAACAAAGATGATACAATAATTTATAACGGATTAAAAATACACTATCATCAAAAAAATTTCATTAATCCCCATCTACTCTCTCACAATTTAGCAATAGAATCCGGCCAATTATACAACCGAGAAAAAATTGACTTAACATACAAAAGATTAGGACAATTGGGTCTTACAAAAAACATCTATTTAGAATTAGAGCCCAAGAGCAAATACTTAGAAAATGGTAGCTATACTTTAGATGCTCATGTGCATCTAAATCCACTACCTAGGCAAAGCATATCAGTATTGCCAAAAGTAACCAATCGTTCAGGATATGCTGGCATCTTTGGGAATGTTGTTTACAGGCACCGAAATGTTTTTGGCGGTGCTGAAAATCTAGAGGCTAAGATACTTCTTGGGTTTGAAGCATCACAACTATTAGGAAGTAATCTCAATCAACAATCTAATATACAAGAGAACATACAAAACAACTTTCAACTAAACACCTTTGAAATTGGTCCTCAAATCTCACTTTCGTTCCCTAGATTGTTTCCTTTTTCCTTTGGCATTAGTAAAAAAAGCAGTGAACCAAAATCAACGATACAAGCTACATACAACTACCAAGTACGACCTGACTACGAGAGATATCTAACACAAATTAGCATGTTTTGGGGGTTTGTTGAAAACCCTGACAAAACCAGTAAAATCAGCATCGAGTGGGCTGAGTTCTCTGTAATCAAAATTGACAAATCACCATCTTTTGAATCCTATATTTCCAATTTCAATGATCAGTTTTTAGCAAACTCCTATCAGAACCATTTCATTTCAGCATCCAAATTGGGATTGACAATAAATACGCAAAAATCAAACTTTCAAAAGTTTTACTACTATTACAATGGTTTACTACTAGAAGGAGCTGGTAACGCCTTGAGAGGAGTCTTTAACCTTTTATCACCCGAAAGCAAAGATGAACTTGGCAGTTATGAAATCAAAGACATTCGATTTGCTCAATATATAAAAACAGATCATGACTTAAGGCTTTACTACTCCAAGGATAAGCGAAATTCCGTAGTCTTAAGAAGCTTTGTGGGATGTGCAATACCCCTAAAGAATTTGGAATCAATTCCATTTGAAAAAAGCTACTTTGTTGGGGGGTCCAATGGCATTAGGGCATGGCAAGCTCGCACATTAGGCCTAGGCGCATTTAGGGACACCATTAATGCTATTTCTTTTAATAATATAGGAGATATAAAGCTTGAATTCAATGCCGAATACCGATTCAAGATAACGAAAAAATTTCAACCTGCATTCTTTATCGACGCTGGAAACATTTGGTTGTTTAACCGAGATTCTTCAAGACCAAATGCGGAATTCAAATGGGATAGATTTTTAGGTGAAATCGCAATTGGAGCCGGAGCTGGTATGCGTTTGGATTTTGACTTTTTCATTATTCGTCTTGACGCTGGATTCCCAATGAGGGACCCACAAAAAGCAATAGGAGAACGCTGGAGTTGGCAACCTAAAAACCAATACAATGCATTCCGAGAAAAACACTTTGGGATAACAGAGGACTACAAACTAAAGGGGATATTAAACTTTGGAATTGGATTCCCCTTCTAATTCCTCAACGGACTAGCATCTTTTGCCTTTTAATCAAATACGCTGTCATTACTTCTTGAAAACCTTTCGAAACATCTACCTCTACAAAATCTATTGAAAACTGATTGCATTTTAATGCAATTTCATTTTTCCATTTCCTCCATTTATTTTGGTATTCTGACTGCAATAAATTGGGATTTAACTTGATGGTATCACCTGATTCTGGATCGATGAAGGTGTGCAGACGAGAATCAAAGTTCAATAAAGTTTCTTTATCCTCATCCACAACATGGAATATAACAACCTCGTGTTTATTAAATCTAAGATGCTGCAATGCTGCAAACAAATCGTCCAAATGAGAAGAACTATCCAATAGATCACTAAATATTACTGTCAAAGATCTGCGCGAAGTCTCTTCGGCCATTTGATGAAGGGTTTGAACTATGTCTGTTTTCCATTGATCTTGAGCCTTCCAATCTTGATCGAGCCACTCCTCTAGTTGATGATACAGACGTTGGAGATGTGCATTGGAAGTTGCAGGTTTGGCATTGAATACAATTTGATCCTGAAACATAGTCAACCCAACAGCGTCTCGTTGTCTTTTAAACAACTCCATTAAAACGGCTGAACTATAGATTGAAAAGCTCAATTTATTGTGCTTACCATTTGCTTTGAATTGACCCATTGGGAAACGCATAGATGCAGAGGCATCAATGATCAGTTGGCACCGCAAATTGGTTTCCTCCTCGTATCGTTTTAAAAACATCTTATCCGTGCGTGCCATCAATTTCCAGTCAAGATGACGTAGGCTGTCTCCATGGTTATACAAGCGATGCTCAGCAAACTCCACACTGAAACCGTGAAATGGGCTTTTATGGAGACCCGTAATAAAGCCCTCCACGGTTTGTTTGGCCATCCATTCCAAATTACCTAGAGACTCTGCAAGATTGCGATCGATGTTTATGGGCATGTGGCAAATTTGAGATAGAAAAGTCAATTCTTAACATCGAATAACCTTTTTTTCACATTGCGGAAAGATTAAAGCGACATCCAAACACCAAATTTGCACAAACAAAAGACCTATGTTGCGAATTAGTGTTCAAATCCAAGATCAAATCCTAGAATTTTCCGGGAAACTAAAACAGCTAAAAATGATTGGAAAATCAGAATGGATTGAACTAGAAGAGATTGGGCAATTTCCACTGAAAGACGTTGTTTCCGTTAATGGGATTGAACTCTGCTGAAACCGTTTTTTCAACCTTAATTTTTATTACTTTTGGGACTTAATCTAGGATAAGATGAGTTGGTTCAAAAGAATGAAAAAGGGGATAACCACCCAAAGTCAAGAGAAGAAAGAAATCCCTGAGGGGTTATGGTACCAATGTCCCGAATGTAAACATGTCGTCACCAGTGAACAACATGCCGAGCTAGATTGGGTTTGTTCTTCATGCGAGTATCATGAGAAGATAAATTCAAGACAATACTTTTCAATTCTCTTTGATGAAAATGAATTTACGGAAGTTGCTTCACATCTGATCAGTGCAGACCCGCTCGAATTTATAGATACCAAGGCTTATAAGGATCGAATTAAAACCACAATTGCAAAGTCTGGTTTGAAGGATGCGCTGCGGGTAGGCTTTGGTAGAATTGACGGTCAAAAGGCTGTGATAGCTTGCATGGATTTTGGTTTTATCGGTGGATCTATGGGATCTGTTGTCGGTGAAAAATTTGCAAGAGGAGTAGACAAAGCGATTGAAGAAAAATGCCCTTTTATGTGTATTTCAAAAAGTGGTGGTGCACGTATGATGGAAGCTGGATTCTCTTTGATGCAGATGGCTAAAACATCGGCTAAGTTGACCCAACTTGCTGACCATCATTTGCCTTATATCTCATTTTTAACGGATCCCACAACTGGAGGCGTCACAGCTTCTTTTGCAATGCTTGGAGACATCAACATTGCGGAGCCGAAAGCATTAATAGGTTTTGCTGGACCTCGCGTCGTAAAAGAAACCATCGGCAGAGATTTGCCTGAAGGATTTCAAAGCTCAGAATTTGTTTTAGAACATGGCTTCTTGGATTACATCGTCAAGCGCAATGAATTAAAATCCAAAGTAGCATTGAGCATCAAACAAATGATGTAATCCATTAGTAGAATGTTTTCTTGGTTGTCATTTTTGACAACCTTTTTTTTGTGCAAAAAAAAAGAGGCCGAAGCCTCTTTCTTGTTCATTCAATACATTGCATTAATTTCCTTGGAAATTTCTGAATTCCAAATCAGATTTGGCTTTTTCAGCCAATTTACCATCTTTTTCAATGGCTTTGGTCAAACTCTCTTTTACCATATTTGCATCGTTCAAACGCGCACCTACAACAGCTCTTAAGTAATAACCCATTGCACTGTTGTTATCGTTGTTACAAGCGTCCAAATCAGCTTTAGCACCTGAAAAATCTTTGTTCAAGCATCTTGCTAGAGCGGAGTTGAAGGTCTTGCTGTTACCCATATTGTTGATGGCTGCACCGTAGTTACCGGCCATAATCATTCCAACACCCATATTGAATTTAGCTTCTGCTGAACCACTTTCATTGAAAAGTGCACCAGCTTTTTTCACATCACCTCCCAAACGAGTAACGAGACCAAAATTACAAGCTGTTTCAGCATTCTTAGTCATGGTATACGCCTTTTCAAATTGGGCCTTTGCTTCTGCGGTTTTACCTTGATTGTAATAAGCCACTCCTAAATTATTGTAAGCTCTGTAATCTGCTTCGGGCTTCAAAGTAGCCTCTTTGTAAATAGACACTTGGGTGTTTAAATCAGAAATCAAACCACCTGCTCTCATCAATTCCTCATACTTCAAGCTTGAAGGATTAGAGGCCATGGATTTTAATTCTTGGTCAGAATATCCTTCTAGCGTATAATTAACTCGAATAATAGAACGACGCAAACCTGGGAAAATCACTTTTTCAATCTCTTGATAGGTCTTTGAAATGTTCTTTATCTCTTGCTCACGTGCCTCTAAATCTGTAGTGCGTTGCAATACACGAATAATAAGATCTTTGTCCTCGATAGAAGATCTTTCCATAGCCGTTTTAAAACCAGCCCAATCCTCCCCTTTAGGATTCAATTGAATCATTGATGCGTATTGTGCATCCAATTTGTTCTTCTTCAAAAGTTCCATCAATACTGTTTTACCTGCATCACCGCGACCTGTTGCCAAGTCATTGTTCAAGAAAATCTCTCCTTCAGGAGACGCATATGATTGTACCTCGATGTTGGTAATTTTCATTCTTGGATTGGCTGGCATTGTTTTAGAAAGGAACTCAACTAACGCTGCAATGTCCTTATCCTTCAATTCTGCTGGACGTATTTTGTCACTGTTATAATCAAACAATATTTCAGCCTCAAAGGAATTTGAGGTAGATCTAACAAACTTATCCGTGGAGGTCATCACTTTTCCTTCTTGTTTGTTCACCAAATAGCAAGTGGTAATAACTCCTTTGGCCAAACTTATTTCAGGTAAATTGGCAGACTTACTTCCCTGTGTTCCAACAATACGCAATTTCAACTCGCTTGATTGCATCGATGGAGCGTATGCCAATTTATCAGAGTAATTGAACGTTTTACCTGCTTCAAAAGGAACCACATCACCGTTTCCAGGTGCTGCTTCTCCACGAAATTGTTTGTCCTTGAGCTTTACTTCACTTGTACCATAAAGCAAAACAGGGGTAGCAACAACAGAAACCTTCTTGGCGAAAAATTTTGGTGGGAACTTACCTGAAATAGAAACGGAAATAGTATCACCGTGAACTTCTAAAGGATCTGGATTTACTTTCGCATTAAATTCTGCCATTCTCTTCTGCATAGAACCAATATTGGTACAAGCTGAAAGAACACCCATGGCTAAGGCTACTGTTGAAACAACAAACAAATTAATTTTTTTCATTTTCTTTTCTTTATCGTTTGCGAAATTACATTAATAATGAATGTAGATAGGTACAAGATTGTTATTTTTTTAACAATTTATTGCATCTGTGGCTCAATAAAACGTCCCATGCCACAAAACTTCTCAATCCGTTTGGCAGTTCTTTCCTTAGTTTGCTGCTGTGACAGTTCATGAATTGCCTCAGTTATCACTGATTTCAATATTTCAACTGCTTCTGAATGATTAGAGTGTGCACCACCTAGAGGCTCTCTTACAATTCCGTCTATTAGACCATTGTTTTGCATATCCTCCGCCGTTAATTTGAGTGCTTTGGCGGCAGTAATCTTATGATCCCAACTACGCCAGAGAATTGACGAGCATGATTCGGGAGATATTACACTATACCAGGTGTTTTCCATCATTAAAACCTTATCCCCTATGCCAATTCCCAATGCACCACCCGAGGCCCCTTCGCCAATAATGATGCAAATTACAGGTACTTTAAGGCGCATCATTTCGAATAAATTTCGAGCGATGGCCTCTCCTTGTCCTCTTTCTTCTGCCTCCAAACCAGGAAAGGCTCCTGGAGTATCGATTAATGTTACAATTGGCTTATTGAACTTCTCCGCAAGCTTCATCAAGCGCAATGCTTTTCTGTAGCCTTCAGGATTGGCCATTCCAAAGTTCCTGTACTGACGCATTTTGGTGTTCACTCCTTTCTGCTGTCCGATAAACATAACGGACTGTCCGTTTACTAGACCAAATCCACCAATCATTGCTTTATCATCCTTCACCGTGCGATCGCCGTGCAGTTCTATCCAAGTGCCTTCAGTCAGTGCTTCGATATACTCCAGAGCATAAGGTCTATCGGGGTGGCGACTTAGTTGAACACGCTGCCATGGATCTAAATTCTTGTAAATATCCCTGGTTTTTTCTTCCAAAGCTCTTTCTAATTCTTGCACGGCTGTATCCACGTTGACACCTGTTTTAACAGCACTATCTTTCAACTTTTGAATCTGCTCGTTCAACTCTTTTATTGGAGATTCAAATTCCAAATAATTTCTCATATAACAATGGTTTGGGTTTGCAAATTACGTCAAAATCCTTTAGCCTAAACTTTTGATTCTTTCTAACAATAGATGCAATGCATTTGCTCTATGAGAGAGCAAATTCTTCTCTTCATTTGACAATTCTGCAAATGTTCTTGAGCAATCGTTTGGGATAAAAATAGGATCATATCCAAAACCATCCCATCCCATAGGGGCGCGGTTTATTTTCCCATACACATAACCCTTTACTTCAAAAGGGACATCGTTGTAATACCCTACAAGCACTGTTAAAAAATGAGCGGCTCTATCATTAAAACCAGTCATTTCAGCAAGGAGCTTGGATACATTTTTCGCATGAGATACAGGCTCTCCGGCATAACGTGCAGAATGCACACCAGGCGCTCCCCCCATTGCATTGACACAAAGTCCTGAATCATCCGCCAAAATGTTTCCTTTCCAAAGATTCCTGAGAGCCTTGGCCTTTAACCAAGCATTGCCTTCAAATGTCGATTCAGTCTCATCGACCTCAATTTCAATTCCTGCTTCCTTAAGACTAATTGCATTAAGCCCCACTCCATTCTTTTCAAAAAACAACTTAATCTCCTCCACTTTATGCTGATTGTTAGAGGCTATCAACCAATCCTTCTGGACTGTGCCTCCGAATAATTTTTCCATTCTCATTTCTATCTATTTTCTTAACACCAATAACTATTCTAGGCCTCCAATTGGGCTGTTGTTCAAAAAACTTCTTGAAATCCATACTTTTCCAATGAAAAAAATCCGACTCAAGAACCACTAAAGTAACAACACTTCCCCACTTGTTATCAGATGATTGGGTAATGTAAAATGGAAGTGATGTCCAATGAGACAGAATATCTTCAATCATCAACGGATGAATCTTTACACCACCTGAATTAATCACGTCATCCAATCGTCCTAAAATTTCAAATTCATCTTCACCGACAAAGTGTATCACATCGTTCAACCTAGCTTGAATCCCCGTGCAATCATCATTAACTTCTAATCCGGAATCAAGTTCTTTAATTTTCACACCGGATAATAGACGAAACGAAGATTGCTCAGGCCTGATTGAACGCACCGCGATATGGGTAAGGGTTTCGGTGGCTCCATAACTCTCATAACAAAAACCTTTAAATTCTTTCAGTCCGCTAATCAACTGCGGGTTAACTTTACCTCCTCCCAATAAAACTTTCTGAAAAACATTAAAATCCAGTTTTGCTTCCAGAAACGCCGCCATCATGGAAGGTGTTGTTGTCCACCAATCCCATTTCAGATTATCCGGATTCCAATGAGATTCAAATTGCATAGAGGGCTTCTCTGCCCAAACGGAATGCTCCTCGGCTAAAGCTCGAACGATATTCATTTTTCCTGCAACAAATTTCATTGGAAGACGATGTAAGACTTTAGCGCCTTTCTTCAAATCAAAAAAATCACAGGTTCTTTTTGAACTAGCCAACAACTGTTCTCGAGAAAAAATCAATTGTTTTGGTGGCCCTGAAGTTCCTGATGTCTCGAATCGGAAACTGGTTTGATTAGACAGCCAAACATCTGCCCACATTTGAATTTCCGGGAAATGAGCTATGGATTCCAGCACTACACCATTTTGAATAATCAACTCCATGGAGCTTTCCATTTCAAAAAATTGTTCCACTCCATAAATTGCCCATTAAGCTGCAAAGGACTACCCCAATTGTTGACATACAGATGTCCAGTACCTAAACCTTGAGGTAGAGAATTATTAAAATTACCAAGCCAACGGTATATATGGGACAGGCCAACATTACTTTCCAAAGCTGATGTTGCCCACCATCCTATACCATTGCTTTCTGCGGCTTTAATCCAGTTCGAAGCCCTATCTAAACCTCCGTGAAGAGAGGGTTTAATCACTAAGTATTGCGGTTCAATCTCTTTCAGTAGTTGAGCAGCATGCACAGCATTAACTCCAATCAATTCTTCATCCAAGGCAATTGGAATTGGAGAATTCTTGGACAAATCACGCATCGCTTGCCATTGATTGACCGCAATTGGTTGCTCAACAGAATGTATATTCCATTGACTCAAGGCATCCAATTTGATCATGGCCTCGTCCGCTAACCAAGCTCCATTTGCATCCAAACGCAGAGTAAAATCTGACCCCAACTTATTTCGCAGTGTCTTAATCAGATTTAATTCATCATCAAAATTCAGCGCACCCACTTTGATTTTAATACAGTCAAAGCCCTGTTGTCGTTTTTGAATTGCCTCAAGATACATCTCATTAATATCATTCATCCAAACCAGGCCATTGATTAAGCAATGTTGGGGATAAGGTTCTGGAAACAAATCCTGCCAAAGCATATCAATTGCTGCGATAACGGAAGATGGCCATTCACTGGCATGCGCAAAATCGCCATTGACCCAATCATGAATTGCTGCATCAATTTGGTTCCAAGTCTCAAGTGAAAGACCAATTATTGGGGCAATTTCTCCTTTGGCTACGAGAGTTCCATGATCACTGTGCAGAAAAACATAACAGACCCTATGTTGAAACATCGTATCTCGGGAAGTTTTAGCAGGGCGATGAAATTCAAGATTCCAATGTTTGAAGGTTAACTGGCCGAATTGTTCTTTAAAGAAACAGACTTTATCAACCACTCCAATGGGGTGTATTTGTTCACTTTCTTCTTCCATAATTTAAGTAAGAACATCATCGATATGAATAGAATAATTAATGATATCATTAAAGTGCCAGGGAAAGAAAACCCAATAATGATAGTACCACTATGGGCAAATCCCAAGATAAAAATTGAGCAGAAAAAATAATAAAAAAACAAAATGGAATACTTCTGATAGCTCAAATCTTTAATAACATCCAATGTCCTCTCTGCGTGAATAAATGTAAAAAAGTGATTGACAAAATTGATTAACAACCATGAAAACCCAATAATAAACAACATGAAAGATGGCTGATACACAAATTGATTAAATGGATAAAGAAATTTAGCACGATACATATCCATTTGAGGATACAGGCCCTCGCAATAACTATCTACCATGAAACCCGCTGCGATAATAATAATTGCAACCAAAGAGGATGGAGGGAAAAAGCCCCTTGGTCTAAGCGCACCTTTTCCAACAGCCATTCCGCTGATAAAAATAGCAACCCATGGAAAGAAAGAATAGTAGCCGTTGAATAAAAGGAATGCAGTCAACTTGACCAGTCCGTCATTTTGAAAATCAATTCCAAAATATCGCAATCGAAATGGAATATCAAAATTAATCAGCACCATAGACACCAATATAATTGCTAAAGCCAGACCATGTAACCAAAGGCCATCGGTTTTTCTGAAAAGACCTGACACAATAAAAGAAGCCCCCATAATAATGAACACATTCATCCCCCAATTAAGAAAAATCAATCCGACAACAAATAACACAAGGCCTTTTCTCATATTATTCGTTGACGCTTTCTTTTGATTGATGAACTTGTTTCTCATTTGAATGGATGCGCCTACACCAAGAACAAAAAGTAAAACACCTACTAACCAATCAAAGTAAACAAAATAAACGGGTATCTGCATTCTCTTAGGATCCAAAAGTGCCGGTATACCGCCTACGGAAACATATCCTAAATAAAGCGCTACAAGGCTCGAAAAAATAAATTGCAGAAAGTTGACTCCATAAAAGTGAGCCGCCTTTTTTGAATTGTCTTTCATATGTTAGGTTAAAACCCTTGATAGGATAAAGACGAAGATAGCGTTAAAAAAAACAACCAAGGCCAATTTTTTTAGGTATGGATCCAATTTGGCTGGTTCTTGAATCTTGTTGACCGATTGAATAAAAACCACAGGTATAATTAATAAAAAAATACTTGCCTTAAACAAAGGGTATAAAAACAAAATGAGGGAAGCAAAACCCAATGTGAACAACAGAAACAAATACCACTTGGATTTTCTCCATCCTAGTCGGAGTGCAACAGTGATTTTACCTGCCTTGGCATCATCATCAATATCACGCATATTATTAAGATGAAGCACCCCAACAGACATGGTCCCCATGAAAATCGAAAGGAGAAAAGTCTGTTTATCAATGACCTCGTACAAAATGTAATGCATTCCAAGCACACTAATCAAACCAAAAAAAACGAAAACGGACAAATCGCCGAGCCCGATGTAACCATATGGCCTAGGACCAGCTGTGTATGCATAAGCTGCAATGATACCAGACACCCCCAGTGAAATGAAAATCCAAAAATCATTTCGTCGGTCATTTATCCATAGCGATTGATACAAAAATAATACACCGAAAATCAGTGTTACCAATGCCATTATGAGCACCCCGAATTTCATTTGATGAACTGTTATACTACCCGACTGAACAGCTCTGGAAGGTCCCGCTAAACGAACTTGATCCGCTCCATTCTCGAAATCTCCTAAATCATTTGCCCAATTGGAAAGAATCTGAAGTAGAAAAGCTGTGCACAATCCCAATGAAAGGGAAAGTACGTTCATTGATAACCCACTAACTTGGGCAGCGCCTAGTAAAATTCCAGAAGCAGCTAAAGGAAGTGTTCTGAAACGGGAAGCAGATATCCAAGGACCAATTTTCATCAGGGAAACTTTGGAAACTGTTGAAAATCTGGATCTCTTTTCTCTAAGAACGCTCTCTTCCCTTCTTGGGCCTCTTGTGTCAAATAATACAACAAAGTTGCATCACCAGCAAACTCCATTAATCCACGCTGACCATCCAACTCTGCGTTCAACCCCCGCTTGATCATTCTTATGGCCAATGGGCTTCGTTTCATGATGGTCTTGCACCATTGAATGGTGGTATCCTCCAGCTCTGACAAAGGAACAACTTTGTTCACCATACCCATATCACAGGCCTCTTGTGCAGTGTATTGCTCGCACAAAAACCAAATTTCTCTAGCTTTTTTCTGACCTACATGCCTAGCTAAATAATTGGAGCCGAAACCGGCATCAAACGAACCCACCTTAGGACCTGTTTGACCAAAACGGGCATTATCTGATGCGATGGTCAAATCACAGACAACGTGTAAAACATGACCTCCTCCTATGGCGTAACCATTCACCATAGCGATAACAGGTTTAGGAATTTCCCTGATTCTTTTGTGCAAGTCCAAAACATTCAAGCGAGGTACTCCATTGTCATCAACATAACCACCCACACCTTTAACATTCTGATCCCCTCCGCTACAAAAAGCTTTTTCTCCAATTCCTGTCAAAACAATGACTGCTATGTCTTGACGCTCTCTGCAAATATCCATTGCGTCAATCATGTCCACATTGGTTTGCGGACGGAATGCATTGTATACCTCAGGCCTATTGATGGTAATTTTTGCAATCCCATCATACCATTCAAAAAGAATATCTGAATATTCTTTAATCGTTTTCCACTCTCTCATTTTGCTGCTTAAAATATTGAAAGAACAAATCTAATTCAATTGGGTTCACGTCTGATTGTGATTTCACCACCAAAACTTCATATTCACTATTTCCAAAGAAATTACTAAGGGCATCAACATTTGGTTCAGCGAGTTCAAGTGCTTTCAATCCCCAACCCCTTATCCATTGAACAATGTTTCTTTGATGCGGAGTTTCAAAAAAACGAGGAACAGATGGCTCATTCTTGGCTCCCTCAATGATCTTAAAAATTCCACCACCACCATTATCC
The DNA here is from genome assembly GCA_964576575.1 of uncultured Chryseobacterium sp. Classification (GTDB taxonomy): domain Bacteria; phylum Bacteroidota; class Bacteroidia; order Flavobacteriales_D; family Sanyastnellaceae; genus CAMCTV01. The sequence continues at coordinate 14,667 of CAZNVU010000004.1, read as the reverse complement.
ACTACCAATACTTTTAAATTCTTTGGCCATGGATGGTGCCATAATCCATTAGCATCGTATAGAAAAGACAAGTCACCTGTCACAAAAATCACCTGTTGACTAACAATTGTTGCTGCTCCAACGGCTGTGCTCGTTGACCCATCTATACCGCTCACTCCTCTGTTGCCAAAAAAACGCAAATCTCGGCGCTGATCAAACAATTGAATGTATCGCACTACAGAACTATTGCCCATTTGTATTTGAGCTCCATTAGGCCACGATTGAGAGAGGTGATAAAACAACTTCAAATCAGAAAATGGACGTTTCTGAAAATATTCAGAAAGCGCATTTTCATTTACCATGGATAATCTTTTGCTACTACAGTCACCTACTGTCAATTCTCCATTCCTGAGCCAAACGTTAAGGAAGTCATGAATGGAACATTGAAAAACAGATGGTCCCAAGCTATATGTGTCTATAGGATTAATCTGCCATTGAACAGACCAATGTGCCTTTGCCTTTGCTTTAATCAAAGCTTTGATCTTTCTCGAAATTATATTGTGACCAAGAGAAACAACGACATCCCAATGCAATTCGTTTATTTGGACATCTGTCAAAGACATTATCCAACGATCAATGCAATCCAATCCGCCCAATGCATGCGCATTGCTGTGTGTTTCGGTTAAAACAAGCACATTGTCCAAGTGACTTAACTTCTGCACCATCGGCGCAATGGCGTCATCATCATTCTGCCCTATCAACACCAAGTATTTCCAATCGCTTCGAAAAGCGGGATAATCAACATCATCAATGATTTGAGAAATTAAAGTTGGAACTTGCGTCAATGGATTAAAGGCGGAAACTTCTTGATAAAGCGGCTCTTTGAAAGGAACATTGATATGAACTGGCCCTATAGGAAACTCTAGAGCATCATTCAAAGTTGTGGCCATTAACCGATGATTATCTTGAATATCAACTTCATCTGTTGCCTCTTCCTTAACATTGCACTGACCTTTAACAAAGTTGTTATAAATACCAATTTGATTTATGCACTGACCTTCACTTTGATTTATGCTTTCAGCCGGCCTATCTGCTGTTATTACGACAAGGGGAATTTCTTGATAAAAGGCCTCTGCAATTGCTGGAGCGTAATTCAGTGGTGCAGTTCCTGAAGTGCAAACCAGAGCAACTGGTTTTTTCAATTGCTGAGCCATGCCCAAAGCGAAAAAAGCTGCGCTGCGCTCGTCCACCTTAACATGAACTTTGAAATAAGGATGACCATCCAAACTGATTGCAAATGGTGCATTCCTTGAACCTGGTGAATAAACAATATGTTGTATTCCTCTTTCTTGAAGTAAAAACAACAAAGATTGAACGACTGATTTATTGGATATTCTCATCTTCAGCAAAGATAAATGCGTTCTGCTTCATCACTGTTTCACTCCATTCAATTTCCGCATCACTATCTGACATTACACCGCCTCCAACAAATCCCAAGGCACCTTCCTCTTTGAGATATAAACACCGCAACAAAACAATGGCGTAGTTTTCTTCCTGATTCTGGACACTTACAATTCCACCATACAAACCTCTTTGGTATTGCTCGTTTTCTACGATCCATTTCATTACTGGTTGCACAGGCATTCCTGCCAAAGCAGGTGTTGGAGATAAAGCTTGAACCAAACCTTGAACATCACCTTTGTACAATCCTGCAATTCTTGTTTGCAAATGCTTCACTGTCTTAAAGTACAACTCATTTTGTGGATAAACCTTAATCTCTTCAACACCATAATCCATCAAAGTCTTCACAATCATATCCCTCACTACTTCATGCTCTAAAACTTCTTTTCTTCCCCAATCTCCATTGGAATCAGCGGCTAGTGTACCCGCCAATGCCATGGTTTCAATTTGTTCTTCCCTCTTCTTTAGCAGCAACTCTGGGCTGGCCGCAATCCATCTTCCCCAGATGGGATGGTTTATTATTACAAGAAAAGTCTCTGGAAAACGAAGCCGCAATTGTTGGATGTAGGTTTCAAAATTCCCTTTTCTATTCTGCCACTCAAAACAACGACTTGTAACAATTTTCTTCCAATGATTGACTTGCATTGCAGATTTGGCTTTATCAACCAATTTCAAATAATCTGCATGGTTCAAACACTTTCCACCCACTCTACCCTGCTCAGCATTAGAATCAAACGGTTGTACAAAATTGTTCTCATCCCAATGACCTGACAACACTTTGCTTCCTAATGATTGTGGCAGGGTAACATGGTATCCAAAAACACCCCCAGAAATCAAATTTTTAACCTCTGGACTCATTTTGTGATTTTGATCATCGTAGTCAACTTGGCAATTGCAATCAACTCCTGTTCTTCATCTACAATTTGTACCGACCAAACATGTAGACTCCGTCCTACCTTTATGGGAGTAGCAATTCCCGTTACCCAACCGTGCCTTTTTGATTTAAGGTGAGTGATGTTCAAATCAACACCCACTGCAATACTGTTGTTTTCTTTGGCAATGAGGTATGACCCCACGCTGGCAACAGTCTCCGCCAATGCCGCGCTAGCCCCGCCATGTAAAATACCATAAGGCTGATGGGTGCGCGAATCAACGGGCATCTTGGCAGTCACTCGCTCTTTAGTCATCTCCAACATCTCTATGCCCAAAGCTCCCAATAGCGTTGTTTTTTTCCAGTTTTCCTGTTCTTGTTCCATCATCGTATTCATCCTATCATCTTTAAAAATGCAATTTTATTCTAATTTAGCCAGCAATGGTCAAAAAACACATCTTGATTTTGAATTGGCAATTTCCTCCCAACAGCGGTATAGGAGGAAGGCGCAGTGCAAAACTGGCCAAGGAGTGGAAGGCCTTGGGACATGACATCACCATTGTCACACAAATAACAAAGGATGATCGCAAAGGTTCGCAAAATTGGATAGATGAAGAAACAATACAATCCTTTGATTTCCATTTTATAAAAGAAAAAAATCAATTCAACGCGTTGTATTTCCGAAGTGGATTATTGAATTCTATTAAACTTTGGATACTCAAAAAATGGCACGGTGCATTTACACGCGGAAATCCAATTGATGACTGCCGATTTGCAGAATCAGCGATTCTAAAAAAACTCAATAGCATACACAACCACAAACCCATTGATTTGCTTTTTGTAAGTAGTGCTCCTTTTAGTTTGAGTGTATTTGCATCCCGTTTCAAGAAAAACCATCGAGAGATACAATTGTGGTGCGACTTCCGAGACCCTTGGAAGAATGCCGTTAACTACGGCTTACAAAACTTGAATAATCGCCAGCGAGAAACTGAGTTCAGTTTCCAAAAAGAGGTAGGAGACCAATCCGACTTCCTATCCGCACCGTATGAAGCTATTCTATCTGAGTTTGACGATAAAGAAACCCGTGCGAAAAAATTTCTGATTCCCCACTTTACGGACAGACCTTTAAAACTAATGTTTTCAACACCTCATGATGCGGCCCCCATCCTTGTCTACGCGGGAAATTTATACGACGGTGCAATGCCTTACATCAAATCTGCACTTAAAACGTTGAATAACTTATCATTCGAGCAACAGCCACAATTGCACTTTATTGGGAATTTTTCGAATAGTATCCAACAAGAAATGGTAAAAGAATACAACAACATTCTTTTTTATCCATGGATGGAACAGGGCCTAGACCAGCATCTTGCTTTAAGTCAAGGCTTGATCATTCTGCTCAGCGAGGACAATCAGGATTTCCACACCACTAAATTTTATGACTTCCTACCATTGTGCAAGCCTTACTTTTACATTGGCCCAGAGGGAAAAGTACTGAAGACCATTGAAGAAAATCAACTGGGTTGTTCTTTAGAACAATACAATCCGAACTCAATCGAATCCTTTAATGCAGAGAATGCCATAGAATTGGCTAAGAAACATACTGCAGAAATAATGGCATTAACCATACTTAATCATGTATTCCCCGAATAAAATTTCCATCATTTGTCCAAATTACAACAAGGGGCTATTCATTGGGGAAACCATTGAGTCTGTTATCGCTAACAGTTACTCGGATTGGGAATTAATCATCATTGACGATGGATCAACAGATGATAGCCTAAGTATCATTCAAGACTTTGCAAATAGGGACAAGCGTGTAAAATACCATCAGCAAACCAATCAAGGAGGAGCCGTTGCTCGCAACAGAGGCATGTCCTTGGCCACAGGATCCTATTTGTTGTTCTTGGATTCTGATGATTTGATTTCGCCTTTCTGCCTTGAAGTAAGGATAAAAACAGCGCGCCAAAATCCAGATGCGATTGGCTGGGTTTTTCCTTTATTGCCGTTCAAAGGAAACTTCACAGATCAAGATTTTGTTCAACCCTGGATACCCCCGAGTAACAGATTCCTAGAGCGGCTTATTGAGCACGACATCACTTGGACCAGCATGTCACCATTGTGGAAAACAGCATCCATAGTTTCACATTTTCAATGGAACGCAAAATATCCTAGGTTACAGGACATTGAATTCCACACACACATCCTTCTTAAAGGAGAGCATATTCTCACTTTTCCAGAAAAAAAACCAGATTGCTTCTACCGTCTCGATGAACAAAAACTAGTCCTTGGCAGTCGCTTTCAATATTTGGAGAAGTGGGGAAAAGGATGCCACCTGTATGTACACGAATTTTGGAACAAATTACCCAAGCAGCTGGCTCCAAAACTGAGCAGAACCATTTTGGCTTTTTTGTCCGTTTCTGGACATTACTACCGGCAAAAACAAATTACTTCTGAGCAATTTCAAACATTAATCGATATTGGAATACAAGCCACCCCCAAAGGACTTCATCAAATTCTACTAACTTGGTATGGGAAGCTGTTGCAGCTGTCACCAATTCATATACCTGGACTAAACAGAATTTACAAATTTTGGATAAGATAGGCGGCTCTACTTGTTGTATTTTTGAAGGATGAAGTCATTTTTCTTTGCCATATTATTTTCCCTACTTTCCCAAATGGGTTGGTCGCTGCGTTGCTATACGGATTATAGGGTTTTTCATTTACCTGCTGCGATAAATGAAGGAAAAGATCAACCTTACATAGAGTTTTATTTTGATTTTGACGGCACATCATTGACAACTTTTACTGAAAATGAGACACCGTTTATTGGTTCTGAAATCCTGATTACATTGATAAAAAACAATCAAATCATAGGATATAAAAAAGTAAAGGCCATGTTCCCATGGAATACCAAGGAAGATCAACAACAAAATTGTTCAGCAATAGAACGCATTCCTGTCGAAAATGGGAATATACAGATTGAAATAGAGATGAGTGATTTGGGGATGGTAGAACAACAGAAGAGCGTGTTGAAGGACGAAATACAGATCATCAATTTAAATAAAGGGGCTTTTGTGTCAGATATCATTTGGGTCAAAGCCTCCATACCCTCAAAAGAGCCCAATGCCTTTACCAAAGGTGCAGTAGATATCTTACCCTTGATTTCTGACACCCGATTTGCTGAAGAAAACGAAATGGAATTCTACGCTGAATTGTACAACACTGATCTATATTTTTTGCAAGACCCCTTCATCGTTCAGTATTCCGTATTTGACTTGAAAAACAATATGATACCGGGACTTAGCCGTATAAAGAGGGAAAGTGGTAAATCCGTGATTCCCGTTTTAGGAAAATTGAACATTAGTAATTTAAGTGCTGGTGAGTACGTATTTAAATTAGAAATAAAGGACAAATCCAATCAGGTTGTTGCCTCCAAAGAACGCAAGTTTTTCAGAAAATCGAATGCCAACAATGAGGCCACATCAGCTGCCTCTATTGATCTTACATTTGTCCAACAATTTCGCGATAGTATTGAACTCTTTGAGCATATACGCTCATTAACACCTATTGCCCAAGGCAATGAAAAAAATATTATAATTGAAATCCTACCCTCCTACAAACTTAATCAAATGCAGGGATTTATGTACCAGTTTTGGTACAAGCGCAACCCTATATCACCCGAACTAGCGTGGACCGATTACAAAAAAGAAGTGATGGCTTGCAACAATGAGTTTGGGACCGCAATTAAAAAAGGATGGGAGACAGACAGGGGCCGAGTGTACCTGCAATATGGTAAACCTTCTACTCGTGTAGTAAGAAATCATGACCCCGATTATTGGCCTTTTGAAATCTGGCATTATTATCAAACCAACAACAATTTACACAATAAACGCTTATTGTTTTACAACACAACTTTGAATGGTGATTTTGAATTGCTTCATAGCGATATTCCGAATGAGATAACCAACTTTGACTGGAAAAATCTGGTTCGAACAAGACAAATGAATGATCCATCAACTGTAAACCGATTAAAAAACAATCAAAGACAAGACCCATACTCTGGTGACGAATTGGAGCAACTATGGTACAATCCGCACTAAAAATGAAGAAGATTGCGGTTGTTATTTTAAACTGGAATGGTAAAAAATGGCTAGAGAAATTCTTGGCTCAAGTGGAACATTGCAGCAATGTACTTGCAGATATTGTCATTATAGACAACGGATCAACAGATGACTCTTTTTCTTATTGCGCTGCTAACCACCCCAATGTCAGGTGGATTTCGCTATCAAGGAATTACGGTTTTGCTGGTGGATATAATGAGGGACTAAAATTGCTCAATCATCAATATTTGATGTTGTTGAACAGCGATGTGGAAGTAACTCCAAATTGGTTAGACCCCCTTTTTGAATGGTTGGAAAATGATAAAAAAATAGCGGCTGTTCAACCAAAAATCATCGACTATCAAACAAAAAAAAGGTTTGAATATGCTGGTGGTGCCGGAGGCTATTTGGACCGTGACGGCTATGCTTTTTGCGCAGGAAGAATATTCTATCAATTTGAAGATGATCAAGGTCAATACAATGGAAACCAGGAAGTTTTTTGGGCAACAGGTGCTGCTTTGATGATCCGCAATAGCGCTTGGAAAGAAGTGAACGGATTTGATGCAGACTTCTTTGCACATATGGAAGAAATCGATTTATGCTGGCGCTTAAAAAACAGAGGATATTCGATTGGCGCTTGTCTTAGCTCTACTGTTTACCATGTTGGAGGAGGAACACTTGATCGCCAAAACCCAAAAAAAACTTTTTTGAACTTCCGCAACAATTTGTATTTAATAACAAAAAACTACCGTCATTCTAATTTGTTCCTAAAAATTCTGAAACGTCTATTGATGGACGGTTTGGCGGGCGTTCGTTTTTTATCTGAGGGTAAGTTTAATCATCTTTGGGCAATTGTCCGAGGGCACTTTGCATTCTATGGTATGCTAGGCAATATGCTCCGCAAAAGAGCGCTAGAAGGCAATCAAATCAACAACATCAACAACAAGGGGCTTTATAAAGACAGCATTGTATATGCATTTTTTATAGGAAGAAAAACAGAATTGAATGCACTAAGAAAAGATAGGTTTGTGTAAAAAAACATGAGCCAACTTTTTAGGCAAAACCCATTTCTTCGAATAGCATTATTTTTTGGAATCGGTATTTACCTTTTAGACCATCCAGCATCATTCATTGCCCAATTCTTGGCGTGCATCATCGGATTCATTCTTACGAGATTTCTAAAATCAAAAATTGTCTACTCAGCTTATTTGGCGGGCTTGCTAATGCTTTTAGGTTCTGCCCAACAATTTGTGATACCTGCTGATCATAAACGAACTTTTCTACCTAACCACCCAGTTCGAGAGTTCAAATCACATTCAATGACTGAAGATAACAAGACGATGTTCCAAGATTTCTCAAAGCAACACGACAGCGCAACAGCAGGCTTGATGGTGGCACTTTTGATTGGAGATACCCAATACATCGATTCTAAAACAAAGCAACGATATAAAGCGCTTGGAATAAGTCACCTTTTAGCTGTTAGCGGAATGCACATTGGTCTGATATTCCAAGCAATTATTATCTTTCTACAAATAACAACCCGCAATCGAATTCCAAAAATTATGGTGATTGTAGGTTTGATACTGATTTGGGGATTCGCACACATCGGCCAATACAGCCCTTCCCTTCTAAGGGCCTGCATCATGTTCACAGCTATTCACATTGGTAAAATGATAAACCAAAAAAGTGGCGCCCTAAATGCCTTAGGCGTTTCTTTCTTCCTAATATTAATTATCCAACCGGAACAGCAATACCACTGGGGATTCATCCTATCGCACCTTGCCGTTCTGGGTATAGTCATTCATCACAGGAAATGGCAATTCATTACTCAACAAATGAAAACTTGGAAACGGTGGATTGTGCAATCTCTTGTGATTACGTGGGGAGCTCAGTTGTATACTTCCATTTTTCTTTTACCATTGACACTCACGATACCTACTTACTTTTTGCTATCCAACTTCATTTTAGTTCCATATTTTTCAATCCTACTATTCACTTGTTTTGGAGAATTGATTTTGGAACATTGCCTACCCTCATTGCCGTTTCATGTGATCAATCAATTTCTATTCAACACGCTAAGTGACATCCTACAAACCATGGTAAAACTGCCGAACTTACAATGGCAACTGCACTCGGATTGGTGGTTGGTGCTAACGGCATTATTGTGTTTGGTTATTTTGTATTATCACATACTTGAATTCAATTGGAGAAAAAGTATCATGTGGGGGCTAATATGCATTAACTTTATAATTACGATTGGAATAGTATCTATTATTTCTTCTAAACCTGAAATTCATCTTTGGCGAAACAAAAACCAAAAAAGAAGACTGTGGAGCCATCAATCACAAGGACGTTGCATTAATCAAAATTTTTCATCTTCTATATTCCTGTTGCAAAAAGGCGTTGAAATCCAACAAAGCCCATAACTTTGTTTCATGGATTTGAGTCGTTTTACCTGGGTTGAATGTCCGCGGGATGCCATGCAAGGCATGACGCACTTCATACCTACCCGTCAGAAAATAGACTATATCAATCAATTGATTGCCGTAGGTTTTGATGTGATTGACATTGGCAGTTTTGTAAGTGCTAAAGCCATCCCACAATTGCAAGACAGCCATGAAGTAATCAACGGAGTTCAATGGCAGAATAAGAAACCTGATTTCTTGGTCATTGTTGCCAATGAGCGCGGAGCAGAAAACGCATGTACAGAAGAGCGCGTTGACACCCTTGGGTTCCCATTCTCTGTTTCAGAAACATTCCAGTTGAGAAACACCGCGGCGAATCAAGAGGACAGTTTATTGAGATTAGATGAAATCTTTAGAATGAGTGTATCAGCAAACAAGAAATTGGTGATTTATCTGAGCATGGCATTTGGCAACCCATACGGCGACAATTACAGCATCGAAATTGTTTTAGCTTGGTGCCAGGAATTGGCTGAACGCTATCCTCAAAGTATTTTTTCATTAAGTGACACCGTAGGGGCCGCCACCGCAGACCAAATCAATTCATTATATTCAAAAGCAACTGAGAGATTTCCTCATTTAACACTTGGCCTTCATTTGCATGCCACACCACAAGATGCCGCAGTAAAAGCGCAAGCAGCCCTCAACAGCGGATGTACCAGAATAGACACGGCTATGGGAGGTTGGGGCGGATGTCCAATGGCTGCCAATCAACTCACTGGAAATTTAGACTCCGCTGTTTTAAAAGACTTGCTAACTCCTAATAACCGATACAACTGGGAAGCCTTCCAAAAAGCAAGAATAATGGCCAACGACATTTTTAAGTAAAATATGAGAGGACTTATTGCCTTACCCTTTGTACTGATTTGGACAATTTTCTGCGGGCTTTTTGGGATTGTCCTGCGTATTTTTCTACCAGCAGATCGATGCGTCAAAATTATTGCTTATCACATGTGGGCTCCCACAATTTTCCTATTGTTTGGAATAAAATTCACCTACTCTTTTGATGAAGAACTGCCAGACACCCCATCGATTTATATTGCAAATCATCTTTCACAACTAGACATAGCGGCAGTGGTTGGCAGCATACCAAAAGGGCTCTTTTTTGTTGCAAAAAAAGAACTTTCATACGTCCCATTGCTGGCTCAATACATGAAGGTTATGGGGATGATTTTTGTGGATAGAGGAAATAGAGAAAACGCCATAAAAAGTATGGAAGAAGCTGCTGACAAAGTAAGCAATGGTAAGAATCTTGTTACTTTCCCTGAAGGAACACGAAGCACTTCTGGACAGCTACTAACATTTAAAAAAGGAAGTTTCATCATTGCTCAAAAAAGAAATATCCCTATTGTTCCTATGGCCATTTTTGGTGCAGACAAGGCTCTAAAAAAAGGAAGCTTTTTGGTGAAGGCGCATCCCATACATGTTCATATTGGAAAATGCATCACTCCAGAGGAGTACCATGGAATGACTCATGGAGCTTTGGCAGAATACTGTCGAAATCGAATTGAGGGCTATCTCAGAGCAGGAATTAAATCCTGATAAGACCTAGAAAAAAACACCTGATATTCGAAAATGACATATTTGACATAATCTTTTGTCTTTCAACCAAAATGGCGTATTTTCGCACTCCTTGAAAAAGGACTTGGAGGAGTAAGCAGCCCGAGTATAAAAGAAAAGTTTAACCCATTTGTTTTCTGCTTATCGCCCTGGTGAAGACAAATACAATTAAAAAATGCCACATGGCAGAAGAAATCAACCCAGCTGAAAACGCTGAAAACTTGGATTCTGTAGTAGAATCTACCCCCGCTCAAGTTGAAGAAAAAGTTTCTCAAGAAGAGCCAATTGAATTGTACAGCACTGCAGATGATGCGGCTTACATGACTAGCACTGGTGAATTTAACTGGGATGCCTATGAGGCGGCTGGTGGTTACACCAACGATGAGCGCAAGCGCTATGATGAAGTTTACGAAAAGACTTTGTCTACCATTACCGAGAAAGAAGTGGTTCCTGGAACCATTGTTTCTATTGGTAAAAAGGAAGTGGTAGTGAACATCGGTTACAAATCAGAAGGAGTTGTTGCGGTAACTGAGTTCCGTTACAATCCTGATTTAAAAGTTGGAGATGTTGTTCCTATTTTCATTGAGACACAAGAAGACAAAACCGGTCAGATGCGTGTATCTCACAAGACTGCTCGTTTGTTGAGCGCTTGGACTGAGGTGAACAAAGCATTGGAATCAGGTGAAATCATCAAAGGAGAAGTGAAGTGTCGCACTAAGGGTGGTTTGATCGTTGATGTATTTGGTTTGGAAGCATTCTTGCCAGGTTCTCAAATCGATGTTAAGCCAATCCGCGATTACGATGTGTATGTAGGAAAAGTAATGGAATTGAAAGTTGTTAAAATTAACAACGAATTCAAGAACGTTGTTGTTTCTCACAAAGCACTTATCGAGGCTGAAATCGAAGAGCAAAAGAAGCAAATCATGTCCGGTTTGGAGAAAGGTCAAGTTTTGGAAGGTGTTGTCAAAAACATCACCAGCTATGGCGTATTCATCGACCTTGGCGGCGTAGATGGTTTGATTCACATCACAGATCTTTCATGGGGACGTATCAACCACCCAGAAGAAGTGGTTCAATTGGATTCTAAAATCAACGTTGTTATTCTTGACTTCGATGATGACAAGAAGAGAATTGCATTGGGCTTGAAGCAGCTTTCTGCTCACCCATGGGATGCTTACCAAGACACATTGCAAGTAGGTCAAAAAGTAACTGGTAAAGTTGTTGTTTTGGCTGACTACGGTGCATTTGTTGAAGTAGCGCCAGGTGTTGAAGGATTGATCCACGTTTCTGAAATGTCATGGAGTTCACATTTGCGTTCAGCTCAAGATTTCTTGAAAGTTGGACAAGATGTTGAATGTGTTGTTTTGGCTGTAGAAAAAGACGAGCGCAAATTGAGCTTGGGAATGAAGCAATTGTCTTCAGATCCTTGGGAAGGTATTGAGACTCGTTTCTCAGTGGGTAGCAAGCATACTGCTAAAGTTCGTGCTTTCACCAACTTTGGTGTATTCTGCGAATTGGCTGAAGGAATTGACGGATTGGTTCACATTTCTGATTTGTCTTGGAGCAAGAAAATCAAGCATCCATCTGAGTTCTGTGCCATCGGTGATGACATGGAGGTGGTTGTATTGGAATTGGACAAAGAAAGCCGCAAAATCAGCTTAGGCCACAAGCAAATTGAGGAGAACCCATGGGATGTATTTGACGCAACATTTGCTGAAGGTACACGTCACCAAGGAACCATCATCCGCAAGGAAGGTGGACATGTTGTGGTATCATTGCCATACGGTTTGGAAGGTTTCTGCGTAAGCAAAAACTTGAAGAAAGAAGATGGATCTACAGCTAAAGTTGACGAAACATTGGAATTTGTTGTATTGGAGTTCAATAAGAACCAACGCAAGATCAATGTATCACACACTTCAACCTTCAAAGCAGACGAGCCAGGTGCAGAAGCACCTAAGAAAGCTCGTGCTCCTAAGAAAACTGAAGGTGCTGATTCTAGCGCTGTGAAGGCTGTTAATGCACAAGTAGAAAAATCTACTTTGGGCGATATCGGTGCCTTGGCTGCATTGAAAGAAAAGATGGAAGGCAAAGGAGAGTAATCCTAAGCTCTAAGTTAATAAGTATTGAAAAGGCTGTCCGAAAGGATGGCCTTTTCTTTTACCTTTTCATCAATGAAAAATGGGATATTCTTCGGTGTCAGTCTATGGACAATGGTCTTGATTCCAACATGGACTAGTGCTCAAAAATTTGAGCAAGATTTTTGGGCCAAAATGGAATCCGAAGACACTACCGGACTATTGCTGATTGCCAAGCAATGGGAGGCCAAACACCCCAACGACCCTGAACTCTATGTAGCTTACTCCAATTACCACAGCAGGAAGGCTTTTCAAGAATTGGTACAAATGACAACTGAAAAACCGGAGGGTGTAGAGTTTCTCGAATTAACAGACAGTCTCGGAGGCAATGGCGGGTATTTATACAGTGAAATGACAGTGAACGATAGCAGCGTTCAGACGGCAGTTCGTTATCTTGATTTGGCCATTCAAAAATTTCCCAATCGTCTAGATTTTAGGTTAGTCAAAATTTATTTGACCCGGGAAAGTGAACATTGGGATTGGATGGAAACGGAAATTGTAGCCACGCTCAATCAATCATTAAAATTAGAACACCGATGGAAGTCTGAACACAATGAAAAAATCAAAGATGCTCAACCCTTCCTGTACTCATCATTACAAGAAACATTCTACGTTCTTTTTGAATCTGGACTGCCCTATGCGTATGACATCATTGAAAGAAGTTCACGCCTCATTATACAGCAGCAAGATCAAAATGTTATTGCATTATCCAATATTGCCACTTGCTTAATGATGAAAGAGAAACATCTCGACGCCCTTACTTTTTTAAACAAAGCTTATCAGATATCTCCCAATGACATCATCATTGTTGGTAACGAAGCTTTCTGTCACTGGCGCTTAGGGCATTTTGAGGATGCAAAGCGATTCTATAAGATAGCACTTGAAATGGCAAAAGCACAAAACAATCCTGAAGATGTTTTGTATTACGAGGAACAAATTCAAGAAATGGACCAGCAGATTGACAACAAATGATTCGATTGAGCAGCATTCTAATTGGATTAATTGTCCCGTTATTCTCACTTGCACAAAGTTTGACTTTGGTGGATTTAAACTTGCGTTATGACAATCCCAACGACGGGGTGAACGCCTGGAGTGAAAGAAAAAAAACGACGCTCAATTGGCTGAAGAATCAAGATGCTGATTTGTATTTCTTTCAAGAGGTATTGCATCATCAGTACAATGAATTAAGAACAACCTTAATCGATCATCAATCCTATGGAATTGGCAGAGAGGATGGGATTTCAAAAGGAGAATACAGCCCCATTTTTTTCAAGACAAATCGATTTGAATTAAAAGATACGCTCACCATTTGGCTATCTCCAAACCCTTCACTTCCAAGTAAAGGCTGGGATGCCGCTTGCGAAAGGATAGCAACTTTGGTAATATTAAATGATAAGTTAGATAATCAAATACTGGTTTGCATCAATACGCATTGGGATCATTTGGGTAAAATAGCACAAGAAAAAAGTGCTGATTTGATTAACACACTAATTGAAATTTCTCCGGCTCAATATCAAATTTTAGGTGGTGATTTCAATGTCACCACTTCACATCCTGGGATTAAAAAACTATCAGAACGACTCAATATTGTAAAAGCGAACGAGACCAGAGATACCTACCACGGATTCAAAGATGAAGTTACAATGGAAAACGGCCCAATAGATTTGATACTGACATCAAATGCCCTTCACGCAACAAAATTCCAATATTTCCGTCATTCATCTGAAGGCAAATTTCTCTCCGATCATGATGCCCTATTTGTAGAGTGGACAAAAAATAACAAAGACTAAAGCCAAGAAAAAATGATAATCAACTTGAAAAAAAGAATAGAATCTTTAGCATTATCTATGATGATTTTGCTTGTGGCACACTCGATGACGGCACAATCCGACTCCGCTTTACTTGCCTTTGAAAAATCTAATCTATCAAGAGAGAGTTTTGAAAATGATCGTCCATATGAGAGTTTGAAACACATGACCGAAGCTCACAAACTGGACCCCAACAACATCATTTACACTTTTGAATCAGGATACCTTTTATACCTGCTTAAAGATTACAAAGGCGCAATCCAAATAATGTCTCCACATGTCCAGCAC
>CAZNVU010000003.1:46562-52298 GCA_964576575.1 uncultured Chryseobacterium sp. | reverse complement strand
TAGATTCACAGAAGAGCAATTGAATGACAGCCCTCGACGAATAGAAGGAAAGCGCAATTCAAAGTGGATTTTAATGGACTATTTTACGGTATTGGTTCACATTTTTGATGAGGAAACACGCACGTTTTACAACCTTGAACAGTTGTGGGGCGATGCAAAGTTTACTAGAATAGAAGAATAAAAAATATATAAATGGCGACAGACAAAAACAAAAAACAGAAGCCAAAAATGCCTGAGGCTCCAAAGAATGTGAATTTCTATTGGGTCTATGGCGTTATTGCTGCCATACTAATAGGTACTATGTTTTTCAATAGTTCCAGCGATGGACGAGAAACAGATTTTGCCAGATTCAAACAATTTGCAGATAAACATCTTATTGAAAAGTTGGAGTACGATGGAAATACAGCCATGGTATACTTAAATGCAAAAGGTCAGGATTCATTGAAAAATGAAATTGGCGCAAATAACAACAATATGTCTCGTTTCTCTAGAAACGCAGATTATTGGTTCAATATACCTCCGGGAGATGAATTTGTAAAAGAGATTCAGAGCACCGGTGAAAAGAATGGATTTGTTGTTCGTTATCAGCCGCCTAATGAGACTGCCCAAGGATTAATTTGGTGGATTGTGATGCTGGGAGTTATGATTTTGGGATGGGTACTCATCATGCGTCGCATGGGCGGCGGCGGCGGCGGCGGTGGTCAGATTTTTAATATAGGAAAATCTAAAGCAACACTATTTGAAAAGGGAAAAGGAACACAAGTTACTTTCAATGATGTTGCAGGTTTGGAAGGAGCCAAGGAGGAGATTCAGGAGATCGTAGAATTTTTGAAGAACCCCAAAAAGTATACAGAGCTAGGTGCTAAAATTCCGAAAGGAGCTTTGCTTGTGGGTTCTCCAGGTACGGGAAAAACATTGCTTGCCAAAGCTGTTGCCGGTGAGGCGCAAGTTCCGTTCTTTTCATTGTCTGGAAGTGATTTTGTGGAGATGTTTGTTGGAGTAGGTGCCAGTCGAGTGCGTGATTTGTTTAGACAAGCAAAGGAGAAAGCTCCATCAATAATATTCATTGATGAGATTGATGCGATAGGACGCGCAAGAAGCAAGAATATCAACTTTGGTAGCAATGACGAGCGTGAAAATACCTTGAACCAATTATTGACAGAGATGGATGGTTTTGGAACCAATTCTGGTGTTATCATCCTTGCAGCGACCAATCGTGCAGATATATTGGACAAAGCCCTTTTGCGAGCAGGTAGATTTGATCGCCAGATTTATGTAGACATGCCGGATGTAAAGGAGCGTGTTCAAATATTTAATGTTCATTTGGCTCACATCAAAAAAGGAGAAGGACTTGATGTGGAATTTTTGGCCAAGCAAACTCCTGGTTTCAGTGGTGCTGATATTGCTAATGTGTGTAATGAGGCTGCTTTGATTGCTGCAAGAAAAGGGCACACCGAGGTGGGTAAGCAAGATTTTTTGGATGCGGTAGACCGCATCATCGGAGGTTTGGAGAAAAAGAATAAAATTATTTCAGTAGACGAGAAGAAAACCATTGCATATCACGAGAGTGGTCACGCTTTGGTGAGCTGGTTGTTGCGTTATGCATCGCCTTTGGTGAAAGTGACTATTGTACCTCGTGGTCGTTCTTTGGGTGCAGCATGGTATTTGCCAGAAGAGCGTCAAATTACAACTACAGAGCAAATACTAGATGATATGTGTGCTGCTTTGGGTGGCAGAGCAGCCGAAGAGATTGCGTTTGGAAAAATCTCTACGGGTGCCTTGTCAGATCTTGAAAAAGTTACCAAGCAGGCATATGCCATGGTGAGCATTTACGGATTAAATGAGCGCATTGGAAATCGTAGTTATTACGATAGTTCCGGGGAGTCTCAATTTCAAAAACCATACAGTGAGGAAACGGCAAGAATCATCGATGAAGAGGTAAGCAAAATCATAGAAACCGCTTATTTGAAGGCAAAGGATTTGCTGGGTGCTCACAAGCATCAATTGGATCAATTGGCAGGTAAGCTTTTGGAAAAAGAAGTGATCTTTAAAGATGACTTGATAGAGGTATTGGGTCCTCGTCAATGGGAGGAAGAGGTTAAGGTGATTGATCAACCTGCTACAGAAGTTATAGCTGAAGCAAAGAGTGAAGTACCCTCTTCTGAAACGGAAGTTAAGCATACTGAAACATCAGCTGATGAGCACAAGCTAACTGAAACTGATACTCAAGAAAAAGCAGCGGACACCAATGAGTAACTTGGTCATTAGATCCATTACAGGCTTGTTTTTTGGTGCGGCTATGATTGGTGCTTTTCTATGGGGACCAACCGCAACTGCTGTGTTGTTTTTATTATGGGTTTTTGTCGGTTCTCATGAATTCTATCAATTAACGGGTGCATCATCGCACCGTGCCTGGGGAGGTATTGTATTGGGAGTAACCTTTTACATTTTTTTCTTCCTGATTGGTTCTGAGGTATTGACCTATCAAGATTTAGTATTTCTCTTGCCTGTATTTGTATTGCTCATGACTTTGGAGCTGGTGGTTCTCAGGCCTCATTTTGCGATGGATTTTGCTCGTGTGTTAATGGGGTGGGTTTACGTGGCTTTACCTATGTCTTTGGTAAGCTCATATGCATTCATTCCGGGAGAGTATACACCTTGGTTACCCATTACTTTTTTTGCCATGTTGTGGGTTAATGATTCAGGAGCATATTTTGTAGGAAGATCATTTGGAAAAACGAAGTTGTTTGAAAAGGTTTCTCCTAAGAAAACATGGGAAGGTTTTGTGGGGGGCTTGATGGCTACAATCCTATGTGGACTGTGCTGCAGTCAAATTTCTTTGATTAAAAGTGATTTGTTTTTAATGACAACATCTCATTGGGTGGTCTTGTCATTGATTATTTCCATATTTGGCACCATAGGAGATTTAATTGAATCACACTTGAAAAGAACGGCCAATGTAAAAGATTCTGGAGTTTTGATTCCGGGTCATGGAGGTGTACTGGATCGTTTTGACGGATACTTAATGGCCATGCCGATGGCCTACACATTTGTTTATTTAATTTATCGCGTATGACCATTCACAAGGAAGGAAGAGGTTTGATAATTGTGACAACACTCATATTGGGTTTAGTTGTATTTTGGGACAAACAAACTGAGGGTTTGTTTTGGTTGAAATTATTGATCACCGCAGCGGTGGTTTTTTTCTGGATAGCATTTCTGCAATTTTTCAGATTACCCAAACGAGTCAATGGTGCCCAAGACAATGAATTGGTGGCACCTTGCGACGGTAAAGTTGTGGTAATTGAGGAGGTTGAAGAACCAGAGTATTTTAAAGATAAGAGAATTCAAGTCTCGATTTTTATGTCCCCGCTTAATGTGCATGCCAACTGGACTCCAATTGGTGGTGAGGTGACCTATGTGAAGTATCATCCTGGAAAGTTTTTGGTAGCATGGCATCCAAAGAGTTCAACAGAAAATGAACGTACAACTGTTGTTGTTAAAGCCAAAAATGGAAAAGAGGTACTTTTTCGTCAAATCGCAGGCGCTGTGGCTAGAAGAATTTGTTTTTACGTGAAGCCTAATGAGCACATTTCACAAGGAGATGAGTTTGGTTTTATTAAGTTTGGTAGCAGGGTGGATTTGTATTTTCCATTAGGCACGGAGATCAAATGTAAAATAGGTGACGTCACTACAGGAAATGAGACTATCATAGCGTCTTGGTAGGCTACGCCTGAAATGAAAAGTAGATATTTCTAAAAAATGAAAAAGGGATCGTAAGATCCCTTTTATATTGTAATTGAGCACAATTTTTATTTGATAAACTCAACGTCCTTAATGGTTGTACTTACAGCATTGACACACAATACTGGTATTTGTGCATCATTGTTGATGACTTGCTGTTCCTCGGAAGAGCTGAACATTCCCATAAATCCACTGTCGTGTGAGTTCACGATGCAAATCAAATCGGCTTCTATGGCTGCCGCATATTTGATCATCGATTTTACGAATGATTTGTTTTCAGTGATTTCTACTTCGTAGTCAATTCCTCGTCCATCAAGATATTCTGCTGCAAAAGCCAGATTACGCTCCAATTGGTTTTTCAAAAACTCATCAGTCTCATTTGGAGATACCAAATACACTTTGGAGTTGAAATACTTTGCCATATTTCCCACTGAAGTTAATTTTTGCTTGGTCTCCTTTTGCAAATCCATTGGAACTACCAATTTGTGGTAACCATGCGGACGAATGGTTCTTTCTTGGGTGACAATAAATGGCACCAATGATTCTGTAACAATTTTCAAAGCACGGCTTCCAGTTAAGAATTGCATTCCTCTGATACCATGAGTTCCCATGATAATCAAGTCGGCTTCCATTTCTGAAGAAACTTTATCAATGTCCTCAAAAATATTTCCAATGCGTACAATAGTTTCAATAATCTCACCTTTCTCTGTGCGCACCCACTCTTTCAATGCGTTCATTTTGGCTTTTGCATCGGCTACTTGAAACTTGTTGTCAATGATGTGGGTAACGTAAACAGTAGCCTTGATGGTCTTACCCATAACCAAAGCATGGTCTAATGCTACTTCACTTACACGTGTAAAGTCATATGGGGTAATAATCTTCTTTTCCATATCCATAAATTTCTTCAAAAATACGGATAAAAAAACAAAGATTAGTCAGTTTTAACGACTTCCAAGTAGGAAAGAATCACCTGTAAAAATTCCTGTGGCGCTTCGGCATGCACCCAATGTCCTGCGTTCTCAATAGTTTGGAATTTAGCCAAGGGAAATTGAATCAAAATGGATGAATGATCGGCGGGTAAAATGTAATTAGATTTTCCACCGGCAAGGAAGAGTGCGGGCAGTTGAATAGGCTTATTGGGAAGGGCAGCGAGAATGTGGTTTATTGAATGTTCCAAAATTGGTACATTGAAGCGCCATGCCAATCTCCCTTCTTCTATCCAATACATATTTTTCAATATAAATTGTTGCGTGGATAAATCAGGAATGAAAGGTGTTATGCGTGTTTCAGCCTCCTTTCTACTGGTGCAGTGTTCTATATCAACCGCATGAATGGCATCAAATACGGGGCCGTGGTGTGGAGGATAAGCTTTGATTCCCATATCTATGATCATCAACTTAATCACCTTTTCAGGATATGCTTGCGCAAAATGCATGGCCGTTTTTCCTCCCATAGAATGTCCTAAAATATGCGCATGTTCAATCCCTAAGGATTCCATTGTTTCATGAATATCTTCAGACATGACAGAATAGTTCATTTCATCAGAATGTTCGCTATGTCCATGGTTTCGTTGGTCAATCAATGTAACCTTGAACCACTTACTAAGGTATTTTGCATGCGTTTGCCAATTGTCCCCTGAACCAAATAGCCCGTGAAGAATAATCAAATCATCCCCCATTTCTCCAATTGTTCTTGAATACAACTTCATAAGTAACTTGGATTTAATTGATGCAAATACATTTTCACGGTGTTGTCTAATCCAAAATACAAAGCATCTGAAATGAGCGCATGACCAATCGAAACTTCCTCTAGAAAAGGAATCTGCTCTGCAAAAAATCTCAGATTTTCTAGTGATAAATCGTGTCCTGCATTGACACCTAGCTCCAATTGTTGGGCTACTAAGGCAGCCGTTTTATAGGGCAATATAGCTTGGTCGCGATTTGAGTTGTATTTTAACGCAAACGATTCAGTGTACAATTCCACTCGATCTGT
>CAZNVU010000003.1:0-46462 GCA_964576575.1 uncultured Chryseobacterium sp. | reverse complement strand
GATTCTATTTTCTCAGCAGCTTTGACGATGTCAGGAGTATTCCCCCCCCGGGCGTTTCGTATTGTTGCTATTTTGTTGATGTTTACGCTTAATTTGATCATGGTGCACAAAAATGCGGCTAAATGTATTTAACTTCAATTGTTTTTTAAAATTTTGAAAGTGGAGGGATTCTTTTCCTTTCTTTGTCTTGTATTATGAAAACGGCATCACAAATAATAGATACACAAATCCCAATTCTAGGAGAGGACTTTGATGTTGCTTTGGCGCTGAGGTGGATGGATGAATGCAGTGTATGTGAACTACCTGTAGTAGTGAATGGTGAGTTTAAAGGATTGGTTAGTGAAAATCAATTGTTGGACATTGATGGTGAGGACACTTTTATCATGCCTGCGTTGTCTTTTTGGAGTGTTGCATCTGATGATCATTTTTTTTCCATGGTTCATCAGTTTGCCCGTTATCAAACTTCAATCGCCCCTGTGATTGGTCAAGAAAATAATTATTTGGGGTGTGTTACCAGAGAAGATTTGGTTGATTTGTTAAATGACATGACCTCAGCCCACATTGACGGAGGTGTGGTGTTATTGGAAATGCAGCCAAGAGACTATACACTTCAGCAAATTTCACGAATAGTTGAAGAGAATGATGCCAAGATTTTAACGTTGTTTGCCTACCCCAATGAGCGCGGAATGACAGAAGTTGTTTTAAAATTAGATGTTAAAAACGCCAACGCAATTATCCGCAGTTTGGAGCGATTTGAATACAGAGTGCGCGCTACTTTCCAGCATCCAGAGGCCAATATTGATTTGTTGGATCGATACGATACATTGATGCGTTTTTTAGACGAGGATTAAGTCATGAAGATTTTTTTATATACCCGAAAAGTGGATATGGACCACTTTGAGTACATCAATCAATGGGTGGAATTTTTAATCAGGAAGGGTTGTCAGTTGTTTGTTCAAGAGAATTTTCTGTCTGTTAACCTCAGCTTCTCTCCGTGGCGAGAGTACTTTCAAGTTGTCTCGGAGAACAACCAAATAGAGGATGTGGATTTGGCTGTTGGAATAGGTGGTGATGGGACTCTCTTGGAACTATCAAGATTCATTGGAAACTATCGCATTCCAATTATTGGAGTTAACACTGGCCGTTTGGGTTTCTTATCTGTGGTTCAATTGCATCAGGCCAAAGAGAGTTTTGAATGGATATTGAATCAAGAGTTTGAAATTGAGCACAGAAGTTTTATTTCTGTGACACAATCAGACCAGGAGGAAATGATTTTTCCCAATGCATTGAATGAAGTCGTAATTATAGGATACCCTCACAATACCATGATTGCTGTTCATGCATATGTGAATGATAGATTTCTCGCCACATATTGGGCGGATGGATTAATGTTGGCTACACCCACTGGCTCTACAGCATACTCTCTGAGTTGCGGCGGACCTATTGTGTCTCCAGACACCAATAGTTTTATCATTACACCCATAGCTCCTCACAATTTAAATGTACGTCCATTGATTATCCCCAATTCTCAGAAGGTAACTTTTATTCCAGAGAGCAGAGAGGGCAAATTCATGATGAATATCGATGGCCAAGGTCATTTGATACACAGCGGGGCAAGAGTTGTCATGGAGCGTGCGCAGAATGAACTGCGTTTGGTCAAGCTAAGAGGCTCTGATTTTTTTGATACAATTAGAAACAAGATGGGGTGGGGTTTTGATCAGCGCAATTGATCTTCATATTTTTCGTTACCTTAGTGGCATGAAGACTGCGCGAATCATCATATTAAGCATTTTATTTGTTTGTCAATGTGTTTTTTTGAGTGCGCAAACGAATCGGAAAAACAAAAGCCATGAAATAGGATTTAATTTCGGAGGAGGCTATTACATTGGGGAAATCAATCCACACTATGAGAATATCTTAAGTAACGCTAAGTTTAGTTTTGGAATGAGTTATAAGCGCTTCTTCAGCAAGAGATGGGGCCTGCGCGCTTCCGCCATGTATGGTAATACGGAAGCTTGGGATAAAAATAGCTCTGACCCAATGCAGCAATACAGAAATTTGAATTTTAGAAATCGATTTTATGAATTTGGATTGATGGGTGAAATCAATTTTTTTGATTATCAAATGAATTCAAAAAATTGGATTTCACCATACATGTTTGGAGGAATGGCTTATTACATGATGAGCCCAGAAGGCTTTTATCAAGGTGGTTGGATTCCTTTGCAGACAATGTATACAGAATCTCAAACACCAGCCAATCAATACAAATTAAACGGTCTTTCTCTGCCATTTGGTGTTGGTCTAAAGTTTAATATACTTGGCGCTTTGGGACTTTCATTTGAATGGAGTATGCGCAAAACATGGACAGATTATTTTGATGATGTTTCGGGTATTTATCCAGACAAACAATTTCAAATGGCGCAGTATGGACCACTAAGCGCCGGATTGTCTGATCCATCAAGCCAAGGGCAAATAGCACTGGGAAATGGGACATACACCAATGACAATATTCAGCGTGGCGACCCCTCAAGTAATGATCATTATGGGTTCTTTCTTGCATCATTGATGATTAGATTGGATAAACCCGCTACCAATTGCTTCAAATAGGTGGTTTCTTTTTACTTTTGCCCGTCAGAATTCACGTGAGCCAGACTTTATTTGACCATATCAATCAGGAACAAGTTCCTCAGCACGTTGCCATCATTATGGATGGGAATGGACGTTGGGCGAAACAGCAAGGCAAAGACCGTGTATTTGGCCATTTCCAGGGAGTGGAGTCAGTTAGGAATGCAGTTAAAGCCGCCATTAAAACACACGTTAAATATCTAACGCTTTATGCTTTTTCCACGGAAAATTGGAACAGGCCCAAAGAAGAGGTGGATGCGTTGATGGAGTTATTGGTCAATACAATTTTAAAAGAAGTTCCTTCACTCAATGAGCAAGGCATAAGGTTGCGTTTTATTGGTGATAGGGAAAGTCTACCATCTTCCTGTGTTTCAGCAATGGTGGAGGCGGAGGATTTAACCGCACATAACAATACGCTTCATTTAATTTTGGCTTTGAGTTACAGCGCACGATGGGAAATAACGCAAGCGGTGAAGCGGATGATTGATGACAATGTAAAAAGTTACGATGTGACAGATGCGTTGTTCTCGAGTTATTTGGACACAAAAGACATTCCAGATCCCGAGTTGCTTATTCGTACAAGCGGAGAATTGCGTATTAGCAATTTTTTGCTTTGGCAGATAGCATATGCAGAGTTATTTTTCACACAGGCTTTTTGGCCAGATTTTAATGAAGAGTTATTTTTCGAAGCAATATTATCTTATCAGAGCAGAGAGCGTCGTTTTGGCAAAACCTCTGACCAAATGAAACCGACAGTATGAAACATTTTTTGATTTCTACCTTTCTGTTGGTAGTTTTTATTGGTTTGGATGATTTCATTATCAATGCACATTCACAAAAGGTTATTGGTGGAGAGATCAACTACGCTGAGCCATTGAAGTATAAATTATCAGGACTTACCGTTGTTGGGACTGAATTTACAGACGCCCAAGCAATCAAAGTTTTTTCCGGTTTGGAAGAGGGAAAAGAAATTATGGTTCCAGGTGATGCCATAACTGAAGCCATAAGAAAGTTATGGAAGCAAAAATTGTTTAAAGACATTCAAGTGAAAGTGGCAGAGATCAGGGGATCAGAGATCTTTATTGTTATTGAAGTGAAGGAAATGGAACGATTGGGCACTTTCAGGTTTGAGGGAATCAAGAAATCGGAGGCAGATAACATTAGAGAGAAATTGGATTTAAGGTCTGGTAGAGTTTGCGATGAGAATCTGAAAATGTCCGCAAAGAATGAAATCATCGATTACTATGTCGACAAGGGTTTTTTTAGTGCTCAAGTAAACATACTAGAGACACCGGATCCAATTGTAAAAAATGGCGTTCAGTTAACGTTTAACATTAAACGAGGAGAAAGAGTTAAGCTGGAAGATATTGTTTTTGAAGGCAATGAATTAATGGATTCAAAAAAACTTTCAAGAAGTATGAAAAACACCAAGAAACAGGCTTGGTGGAGATTTTGGAAAGCGTCTAAGTTTATTCAAAAAGACTTTGATGAAGATAAAGCTGCAATTGTAGCCAAATACAACAAAGAAGGTTTCAGAAATGCCAAAATTGTGAAGGATACTCTATTCAGGGTGTCGGATGATAGAATATTGTTGCGTCTAAAGATTGAAGAGGATAAGAAGTTTTATTTTGGGGACATTACGTTTGTTGGCAACACGAAGTACCAACGTTCAACTTTGGACAGTGTCCTTAGCATTAAAAAGGGAGATTTGTATAATCTGGAGTTGTTGAATTCTCGCTTAAGTTTTAATCCCAATGGCCGTGACATTAGTTCATTATATACTGATGATGGTTACTTGAACTTTTATGCCTATCCTCTTGAAACCCTTGTATTACCTGATACTATAGACG
Source organism: uncultured Chryseobacterium sp. (assembly GCA_964576575.1). Taxonomy (GTDB): domain Bacteria; phylum Bacteroidota; class Bacteroidia; order Flavobacteriales_D; family Sanyastnellaceae; genus CAMCTV01. The sequence continues at coordinate 41,987 of CAZNVU010000003.1, read as the reverse complement.
TAGAGGTGCGCATGGGAGAGGGCAAGCAATTCAGAATTGGTGACGTCAATGTTAGTGGAAACTCAAAAACAAATGATCATGTCATTTATCGCGAGATTAGAACAAGACCAGGGGATCTTTTCAACCGATCTGACTTGATGCGTTCACAAAGAGAGTTGAATGCAATGGGCTTTTTTAATCCAGAGGCTTTTGATATTAGAACCAATCCAAACCCAGATAAAGGAACGGTAGATTTAGAATATGTTGTAGAAGAGAAGCCCAGTGATCAAATTCAGTTGAGTGGTGGCTGGGGTGGTGGTCGAATTGTGGGGTCATTGGGTCTTACCTTTAACAATTTCTCATTGCGCAATATTGGAAAGAGAGATTCTTGGACCCCTCTTCCTTCAGGTGATGGTCAAAGACTTTCTATCAATGCTGTATCAAACGGAATTTTCTTCCAGTCCTATAATTTCTCATTTACTGAGCCATGGTTGGGGGGCAAGAAACCTAACTCGCTTACCTTCTCTGCGTATCATTCAGTGCAGAGCAACGGGCAGAAAAAATTCATCAATGATGCATTGAACCCCAACCGTCAATCATTGATTATAACCGGAGCTTCTTTTTCTTTTGGACAGCGTTGGCAGAGACCAGATGACTGGTTTATTTTTCAAAGTGGACTGACTTACCAGCATTTTGACTTGAATCGATTTGGCTCATTCTTTAGCTTTACACAAGGATACTCCAATATCTTATCTACTAATTTTACCATTGAGAGAAATTCAGTATCAGATCCCATTTATCCAACATGGGGATCAAAAATTACGCTGTCTACCAAGGCAACATTGCCATATACTTTTATTGGAGAGAAGCTTCAAGGTAAGGAGTATGATTACGCCAACATGACGGATCAAGAGAAGGTGGACTGGGTGGAATTCTATAAGGTGAAGTTTACCGCCAAGTGGTATACAGCGTTGAATAAGCACAAGACCAATAAGTTTGTTTTGAATACCAATGTTGGATTTGGATTTTTGGGAGCTTACAATAAAGGGCTTGGTCAGTCCCCATTTGAGCGGTTTTACCTAGGTGGAGTGTTCTTGAGTGGTTTCTTGTTGGATGGACGTGAGATAGTTAACCTGCGTGGGTATGATGATTTGTCTTTAACCACACCATCAGACCGTGTTGGAGCACCTGTGATAACAAAGTACAGTTTGGAATTGCGTTATCCTTTGACAACCAATCCGAGTGCAACCATATATGCTCTCACCTTCCTAGAGGGCGGGCGGACATGGGCAGATTTTTCTGACTATGACCCATTCAATTTATACAAATCTGCTGGTGCTGGATTAAGAATATTTCTACCTATGTTTGGGCTCTTGGGCTTTGATTATGGCTGGAGATTGGATGAAATTAGCAAGTACCCTAACATGGCCAAGGGACAATTCCATTTTTCTATTGGCATGAATCTTGGCGAACTATAAACAATATCGTAAATTGCAGTACGTTTAACCGCCAATGAAAAATTTAATTCTTTCCTTAGTTGTTTCTATTTGCACCTTGACGGTTTCTGCACAGAAATTTGGTTATGTTGATTCTAAGTATATTCTGAGTCATGTTCAAGCTTATGCTGATGCACAAGCAGAGATTGATCAGTTGAGCTCTGAGTGGCAAAAGGAAATTGAACAAAAGTATGAATCCATTGAGAAGATGGAGAAGGCATACCAAGCGGAGAAGATACTTTTGACAAGTGAAATGAAAAAGAAGAGGGAAGAGGAGTTGGAGGAAAAGCGCAAAGAAGCGCGTGAGTTGCAAAAGAAGCGTTTTGGAGTTGAGGGTGATTTATTTAAGAAAAGAGAGGAGCTAATCAAGCCAATTCAAGATGAGATTTATGCCGCGATTCAAGATGTCGCTAGTCAAGGTGGTTTGATGGTGGTATTTGACAAGGCAACGAATAGCAATATTTTATATTCTAATCCCAAACACGATGTAAGTGATAAAGTTTTGAAGAAAATGGGATTAAAGCCAGGTGAAACCAATGATGGTGAGGAAGGTGAAGAGGAAGATGGTGGAGACAACAAACCAGGTACAACAAAAGAAAAGCCAGGAACCGGTGCTAAACCAACAGGTACAAAACCTGGCACAACCAATACAAAAAGAAATCCATAATCGTTTTAAATTAGAATACATGAAAAAGTTAAGTTTAGTCGTAGTTGTTTTATTTAGTGCTTTAGTCTTGAATGCTCAAAAGGTGGGTCATACAGACGGTCAAGTTCTATTATTCTCAATGCCAGAGATCACAAAAGTTAATGCTGATTTGGAGAAAATATCAGGTGATTTTACAACAACAATGAACGAAATGCAAAAGGATTACCAAACCAAATTGCAGGAGTTTGAAGCCAATAAAACATCTTGGCCTGAAGCCATTCTTCAGTCTAAATACAAAGCCATCATGGATTTGGAAAAAAATATGACTGACTTTGAGCAAACCGCGAATTCAGAGCTAGAGAAGAGTCGAAATGATTTGTTGCAACCTTTGATTGAGAAGATTGGTAAAGCAATTGACGATGTAGCCAAAGAAGAAGGGTATTCTTACGTTATTGATTCGAGTACAGGTGTGTTGTTGTACCGCGGAGGAGACGATTTGACTGACAAAATCAAAGTAAAATTGGGTATTCCATTGACAGCTCCAACTGAGGTCAAGCCTGCCCCTGCTCCCAAAAACTAATGCCCGATTCCGGTCCAATAGGAATTTTTGATTCGGGCATTGGCGGAATGACCGTGGCTCAAGCCATCCGAAAGGTATTGCCGAATGAGCGTTTCATCTATTTTGGTGACACGGCGCATTTGCCATACGGCGACAAATCACCGGAAAGTATAAGGCATTATGCTGCGAGAATTACACAGTATTTGATCGATCATAATTGCAAGGCTATTGTTATTGCTTGTAATACGGCTAGCGCCCATGCATACAAAACGGTATGTGATGTAGCTGGTCCAGATGTTCCAGTTATCAATGTGATTGACCCTGTTACCCAATACGTAGCAGGGAAATTCAAGAAACAGAACATTGGCGTCATTGGTACCAAGGGCACTATTGCATCTAGGGTTTACGTGAATCGAATAGAAAAGCTGAATAAATCGCTCAAGGTAATTTCCAATGCTACACCGCTTTTGGCATCGATGATCGAGGAAGGTTTTTACAACAACAAGATTTCGCAAACCATCATCAATAGTTATCTCTCCAAGCCAAATTTCAAGGATATTGACGCGCTTATTTTGGCGTGTACCCATTACCCTTTGATTCGCAAGGAGGTTGATTTGTATTACAAGAAAAAAATTGAGATCATCGACAATGGTGAGGTAGCCGCGACTGCACTCAAAGAGGCTTTGAGTAAAAGAGACTTATTGAATAACCGCAAAGTCAAAGCAAAGGATGTTTTTGTGGTCTCTGATTACACAGCAGCATTTGAACTCTCCACCAAAATATTTTTTGGAGAAAAAGTGGTTCTGAAAACGGCTAGAATCTGGAAGTAATTATTTTCCAGCAGCATAATCAGCAAGGTATTCAAATGGTTTTGTAAGCTCTCCCATATAGGTTTCCATACCGCCTTTGATCATTGCGTTATCCTCTGCTAATAATGCTGGAATAACAGAATTGATTAGTTCATTTCCAAAATCCTCGGAGGCATCTCTTGGCAGCTCGCAGGGTAGGTTGTCGACGGACATTACCATTATTGAATTTTCCTTTTTCCAATCACACTCTTGTTGATCTATAGGACAATATCCAAAAAACGGTTCTGCAATCGTGCTGGCCTTAATAGTCGAAGCTATAGGGCCATTGACATCACAACTGATGTCCGCGATAACTTTGCACTTGTTATCAGGTCTTGCTAAATCAGCAGCTGTGATTAGCAGTGGATTTCCAGATTTCCAGAGGTGACAAGCAAAGTATACATCGGCATCCTTCACCCAATCCATTAAAACACTTTTGTACAATTCAGGGGATTGGTAAAACTCTTTTTTGTCAAATCCACCGTCTGAAATGCGTTGATAATATTGGTGTGTATCCAGATGCGTATAAATGTTTTCTGAACCATTATAAGAATGAAACTCTTCAGGAGTGATCAATTGAAGATTAAAACGCTGAATCATCTCTTCAGCACCATGACCAACCCTACCATAACCCGTAACCACAGCTTTGATTGGTCTCTTGAGCAATTCATCATTGATGTGGGATTCCATTTCAGCGCGATCATGACATGAAATGGGAGAGGGCAGTTGATACCAGTTGTGTTTTAAGCCTAGCGCACGGAAGCCTTCAAATACACCAACAATACCTGCATACCTGCCAAAACCGATTACCCTTTTGCCTTTGTCATCTTTCAATACCTCGTAATCTATGAGCGTAATTTTCTTCTCCATTATTGCTCTTAACAATTTGGCATTGTAAGGCTGTTTTTTGATGGTATGGGAGAAAAAAAGATATGTCTTTTCTGCGATGAGTTGATCAATGGGAACTTCTTTAACACCTATCAAGACATCACAATCTGTAACGTCATCTACAACAGCAACGCCTAAATCCAAATACTCTTGGTTTGTGAATTTTCTAATGGCGCTGGATTGTGCAACGATGGTAATATTGGGATGCCTCTCCATCGCAAATTTGCACTGTTTTGGAGTTAGCGCAACACGAAAATCCGGGGGAGTTTTCCCCTCTTTGATTAGACCTATTTTTAAATCTTTCATATATGCTGTCATTGAGCGACGCAAAAATAAGTCTTGCGACACTCAGAAAGCACAATATTTATGCAGCGGCCGAATTCTTTTTGGCTGCTTGTTTATTCGCATAAGCAACAGCTGCTTCTCTTACCCAAGCGCCGTTGTCATAAGCGTTTTTACGTGTAGCAACGCGTTGCTTGTTGCACGGTCCGTTTCCTTTTACCACTTCATTGAACTCTGTCCAATCAATTTCGCCAAAATCATAGTGACCTCTCTCCTCATTCCATTTTAAGTGAGGATCAGGTAGTGTGAGTCCTAAATATTCTGTTTGAGCAACAGACATGTCCACAAACTTTTGTCTTAATTCGTCATTGCTGTGGCGTTTGATTCTCCAATTCATGTTTTGAGAACTGTGCGCTGATTCTTTGTCACTTGGACCAAACATCATTAAACTTGGCCACCACCAACGATTCAAAGCATCTTGTGCCATTTGTTTTTGAGCTGGAGTTCCTTTGGCCAAGGCAATCATGATTTCGTAACCTTGACGCTGGTGGAAGGACTCTTCTTTGCATATTCTGATCATGGCTCGGCTGTATGGTCCATAACTTGTGCGTTGCAAGGAAACTTGATTCACAATAGCAGCACCGTCAACCAACCATCCAATGGCTCCAATGTCTGCCCAAGAAAGTGTAGGATAGTTGAATATGCTTGAATATTTTGCTTTACCTGTGTTCAGTTCGTCTATGAGCGTATCTCTATCTACACCAAGGGTTTCAGCGGCGCTATACAAGTACAAACCATGTCCGCCTTCGTCTTGAACCTTGGCCAAAAGAATGGCTTTTCTGCGCAATGATGGTGCGCGGGTAATCCAATTTCCCTCTGGCAACATCCCTACAATTTCACTGTGGGCATGTTGTGCAATTTGACGAATCAGCGTCTTGCGGTATCCATCGGGCATCCAATCTTTGGCTTCCACCTTATTTTCAGCAGCTACGTAGGCTTCAAAACGTTCCAAGTTCTCCATGGTTCATTCAAATTTTAAGCAATGTTAGGAAAGGAAAGCTTAATCAGGATATGAATTGGCTAAAATCATGAAAAAAAATGACCAAAGAACGTATTTTCGCAGCATGGCAAGACCCATTTTTCATTCTTTGCGCGTGCATGAGGTGCGCAAAGAAACAGCTGACGCAGTATCTGTGGCTTTTCAAATCCCTTCAGAACTCGAGGAGGCATTTCGATATCAACCCGGTCAATATTTGACTTTGAGAACCACAATAGATGGACAGGATATTAGAAGATCTTATTCCATCTGCAGCGCTCCTTTTGAGCAATTGTGTCGAGTAGCCATCAAGAAGGTGGATGGAGGGATTTTCAGTACCTGGGCCAATGATCATTTGACTACCGGTACGGAGTTGCAAGTAATGACACCAATGGGTCATTTCACAGCGGTTATGGATGTCAGTCATGAGAAGCATTACTTGTTGATTGGCGCTGGCAGCGGCGTAACGCCTTTGATCTCTTTGGCCAAGACAATTTTGAAGGATGAGCCCAAAAGCGAGGTGTCCATGATATTGGGCAATCGTCAGTTCAATAGCATCATTTTTAGAGATGAATTGGAAGATTTGAAGGACACCTATTTAGGACGATTCAGGATGTTCCATGTTCTGAGTAGTGAGCCCAATGATGTCTCGTTGCTGCACGGCAGAATTGACAATGAAAAGATAGAAGGGTTTTTAAGAACCTTTTTGGCCCACCCTCCTGTTGATGAAGTATTCCTTTGCGGTCCTCAGATGATGACAGAAGGTGCGCGTGATTTGTTTTTGTCCAAAGGCATGAATCCAGAGCAAGTTCATTTGGAATTGTTTGGAACAGCTTTACCACAGGGAACCGCAAAGAAAGTTGTTACAGAAGACAAAGGTGAACTTTGTGAAGTTTCTGTGATTTTTGATGGTCAGCAAACGGATTTTAAAATGCCAAAAACCCAACCCGTATTGGATGCTGCGCAAGCTGCGGGGGTTGACATTCCCTTTAGTTGCAAAGGAGGAATGTGTTGTACTTGTCGTGCCAAAGTAATGGAAGGACAGGCGGAAATGATCGTGAATTATGCACTAGAACCAGGCGAGGTAGAATCAGGTTATGTGCTCACTTGTCAAGCCCTCCCTAAATCAGACAAGTTGATTGTCGACTTTGATCAATAAAAAATATTTTTGATGCCTCCTCTCCTTGTAAATTTGTGACATGGAGATTCCAAGTAAATATGAACCACAAAGTGCAGAAGCCAAGTGGTATGCCTATTGGTTAGAGAAAGGGTTTTTTAATAGTGTGCCAGACGATCGTCAGGCATACACCATCGTTATTCCACCACCCAATGTGACAGGAGTATTGCACATGGGGCATATGCTCAACAATACCATTCAAGATGTATTGATTAGAAGGGCAAGAATGCGCGGATACAATGCGTGCTGGGTGCCAGGAACGGATCACGCTTCCATTGCAACAGAGGCCAAAGTGGTTCAGAAACTGAGAGCAGAAGGAATCAAGAAATCTGATTTGTCTAGAGAAGCTTTTTTGGAGCACGCTTGGGAGTGGACGCACAAACATGGAGGAATCATTCTAGAGCAGTTGAAGAAATTGGGAGCAAGTTGCGATTGGAATCGCACGCGCTTTACCATGGATGAAAAATATTACGAGGCTGTTGTCGACACCTTTATTGACTTATACAACAAAGGAAGAATCTATCGTGGCGAGCGCATGATCAATTGGGATCCTGCAGCCAAAACAGCTCTTTCCGATGAGGAGGTAATTTACAAAGATGTTCAATCACATCTGTACCATTTGAAATATCAGGTAGTGGGAAGTGATGAGTTCATTGTGGTTGCTACAACACGCCCAGAAACCATCCTTGGTGATACTGCGGTTTGCGTCAACCCAAAAGATGAAAGATACAAGCACTTACACGGAAAGAAAGTCGTTGTGCCTTTGGTTAAGAGAGAAGTAGCTATCATTGCGGATGATTATGTAGACATGGAGTTTGGAACGGGCTGTCTCAAGGTTACGCCTGCGCACGACATGAATGACTTTATGTTGGGACAAAAGTATCAGCTGGAGATCATCAACATGATGAATGATGATGGAACTGTGTCGGAAGCTGGAGGAATGTATATCGGTCAAGATCGATTTGCAGTTAGAAAGCAAATCGCTTTGGATTTAGACGCTGCAGGACTCTTGATTAAACAAGAAGCATACAGCAATAAGGTTGGTTATTCAGAGCGAACAGATGTGGTTATCGAACCAAGATTGTCCATGCAGTGGTTTGTAGACATGAAAGAGTTGAGCAAGCCAGCATTGGACAATGTCATGAATGACAACATCAAATTTTTCCCTCCCAAGTTTAAAAATTCATACAAGCATTGGATGGAGAACATCAAAGATTGGTGTATTTCAAGACAACTTTGGTGGGGACATCAAATTCCTGCATATTACACAGAAGATGGAAATTGGATAGTAGCAAAATCCTTGGAAGAAGCGCAAGAAAAGTGCAAGTCTCAGTATCCAGAATATACAGGAGGGTTGAAGCAAGACGAAGATGTCTTGGACACTTGGTTCTCTTCTTGGTTATGGCCAATAGCGGTGTTTGATGGATTTTACAGCGAGGATGAAGTTTCTTATTATTACCCAACAGCAGATTTGGTTACAGCGCCTGAGATTATGTTTTTCTGGGTCGCTAGAATGATTATTGCAGGTTATGAATACAGAGATGAATTGCCTTTTAAGAATGTATACTATACAGGAATTGTAAGAGATAAACAAGGTCGCAAAATGAGTAAGTCTTTGGGGAATTCACCTGACCCATTGAAGTTGATTGATCAATATGGTGCAGACGGAGTTAGAGTGGGAATGTTGCTTTCATCGCCTGCTGGAAATGATTTGCTATTTGATGAATCACTTTGTGAGCAAGGAAGGAATTTCGCCAATAAAATTTGGAATGCGTTCCGATTGGTAAACGGGTGGGGAAAAAACACAGAAAAAGCACAACCTAGAGGCTCTGCAGTTGTGGCTGTTCAATGGATGAATGCACGATTGAATCAGGTAATTGATCAATTGAATGACGATTATGACAAGTTCAGAATTAATGAGGCTTTGATGAATACATACAAGCTCGTGTGGGATGATTTCTGTTCTTGGTATTTGGAGATGGTCAAACCGCCATACGGTGAAAAATTAGATGAGGAAACCTACTCAGCAACTATTGAAATCTTTGAGAAAATTTTAACGCTGCTGCATCCGTTTATGCCTTTCTTGTCTGAAGAGATTTGGCAAACCATTAGAGATAGAAAGGAAGGAGAAAGCCTTTGCCTGGCGCAGTGGCCGGCATCAAATTCCGCAGATGGAGAGTGGCTCAATGGATTTGAAGCCTTTACAGAAACCGTAATTGGAATCAGAAATATTCGAAAAGATAATGCGATTGCCAACAAGGAGAAGTTGGTCTTGAAAGTTTTATCTCAAGATGGAGGGTTGTCTGCCTATCACGCTGCCGTGGAACATTTAGGTAATATTGAAGCAACGGAAATGTGCAATGAAAAGCCAGCAGGTTGTTATTCATTTATTGTTAGGGGCCGTGAGTTCTTTATTCCGTTTACTGAAAAATTTGATGTTGGGGCTGAGTTAAAGAAGTTGGGAGAAGAACTAAATTACACGGAAGATTTCTTGTCTAAAGTTAGATTGAAACTTCAGAATGAGCGTTTTGTTTCCAATGCTCCGCAGCAAGTTTTAGACTTGGAGCGCAAGAAGGAGGAGGACGCTTTGCATAAAATAACTTTATTGAAGACCCAAATGGCAGCTTTAGGGAAATAAGTCGGTATTATTACTGATTTGTCATTGAAAAAAAGAAAATAGTTTTGATAACATCACTAACCGCTTATATTTGCGATTACGACGAAAAATTATGAAAAAGATATATTCTTTGATTGCAGCGTTGCTAACATTGACAACGCTTACCACTTGGTCACAGCACGTGCACGATTTTAAATGTGGACATTCGCGCCAACACGCGAAGTTGTTACAAGAAAACCCGCAGATAGCTCAGTGGCAGGCATTGTCAGACCTCTACATAGCTGAGTTTTTAAGGAATAATCCTGGTTTGGACCGCAATGATTCAACACAGATTTATACCATACCTGTTGTTTTTCATATCATTCACAATTTTGGACCAGAGAATATTCCCAACGAGAATATCTACAATCAGGTTGCGATCTTGAATAGAGATTACCAAAAGTTAAATGCAGATACTAGCGCAGTTGTGAATGCTTTTCGCTCAAGAATAGCCAATTGTGGTTTCCAGTTTAAATTGGCTACAATTGACCCAATGGGCAATTGCACCAATGGTATAGACCGCATTGTTTCTCCTTTGACCAACATCGGTTCTGATATTGCTAAATTGAATCCATGGCCTCGTCATAAGTATTTGAATGTTTGGGTTGTCAATAGTATGGAGGATGGTGTTGCAGGTTATGCTTACTACCCTTCAGGTGTTGCAGATCCATTCTCTGCATGGAGAGATGGAATAATTATTCGTTATAATTACATTGGATCTCTTTCTCCATCTAATGCAGGAACAAGCAGGGCGCTAACTCATGAAATTGGTCATTGGTTGGATCTATCGCACACGTGGGGCAATACCAATGACCCAGAAGTAGAGTGCGGAGATGATAGCGTTGAGGATACTCCTCCAACTGCAGGACATGACAACTGCGGTAATGTTCGTGATTATGAGTGTGACACAGAAACTTTGCCATTGACCAATGGAACAAATCAGTCTGTTTATGTTTTCACGGGTTTGACTGCAGCAGCGGGCACAGTTGATTCTATTGCTGTTCCAGCTGTAGAAGATGGTGGAATTGTATTTTCAAATTTCAGTGCAAATGGTGTTTCTGGTGCTACTGCTGAGAATGATAGATTTTCTTTTTCAGATTGGGATTTGGGAGCAACCAATAATTTGACCAGCTATCCAAACCTTACCGGTGTGATTAATACAGGGAAATATTATGAGTTTACGGTGAGCAATGATGTTACGCAGATGTTTAACATGACTGCTTTGACTTTTGATATAGCAAGAAGCGCAGATGGTCCAAGAACATTCTCGGTTCGTTCAAGTGCAGACAATTTTGCATCTAATATTGCCGGTTCGATCAGTCCTGCTAATCCAGGTTTGAGTGTACAAGGTAATAATATTTTCTTTGTTACAAATGACAACACCACACAACAATCAGGTTCAAGAATTACGTTAGGAGGAAACAGCTTTGCGTTAAATGGCGGGTCAACTACCTTCAGAATTTATGCTTGGAACGCCGAGGCATCGATTGGAACATTTGCAGTTGATAATGTGTCCTTGGTTGGAACATATGGTACAATTGAGAATGTGCAGAACTTTATGGAGTATTCTTATTGCTCCAATATGTTTACTCATGGTCAAAAGGCCCGGATGATTGGAGCTTTGAACGTTCCAATCGCAAGCCGAAACAATCTTTGGAGCGCAGAGAATTTGGCGGCAACAGGAACAGACGGTATTAACGATCTTTCTTGTGCACCAACAGCTGATTTTTATCCTGAGTATAAAATAGCCTGTGAGGGAAGCAACGTTCAATTCTTTGATTATTCATCTGATGCAGATGCTACCACTTGGTCTTGGACTTTCCAAGATGCTACACCGGCAACTAGTTCAGCGCAGAACCCAACGGTTGTTTTCAATGAGTTCGGTTGGAAAACTGTCACATTAACAGTTGGTAATGCCAACGGTACAACTACTACCACAAATACGATGGCTATCTATGTTACGCCAACTTCATGGTGGGAAATCCCTGGTGTCTTGCAAGAAAATTGTAATGCTAATCCTTTCTCTTACTTTGGTTGGAAATCATACAACTTGGCCAGCAATAATACTGATTTCAGCTATGCAAGCAATGTAGGATTTGGATCTGCAAATGGTTCAATCCAGTTGGACAATGCCAATGCTGAGGCATCACCTAACGGCATGGTTGGTTTTGATTCAGATGAATTGGTTTCACCTGCTATGGACTTGAATGTATTGTCTGGCGGTAAGTTGACCTTCCGATATGCTTATTCTACGGGGGCCTTGACTGAGACTGATATTACAGAATCTTTGGAGGTTTGGTCAAGTCGTGATTGTGGCGAGACATGGCAGTTGCGCACAACAATCGATGGTACAGAATTGGTAACCGCCGGAGCAGGTGCTGCTTATTTTGTTCCCAACACCTCTTCTCATTGGGGCTACAAAGAAGTGACTATCCCATCTACCTATGAGACTGAGAACGTACGTTTTAAGTTTGTTTTCAATTCATCTATGTTCAGTAACAACTTGTATTTGGATGATATCAATATCACAGGAACTGTCGGTTTGGATGAGTTTGGAAAGAGTCGTCAATTCAGTGTATATCCTAACCCAACAAGTGACATTTTAAATGTTGATTTGCCAACAGATGGTGGAACATATACTGCGTTGAATTTAATGGATCTTTCTGGTCGTATTGTATATACCCAATTGATTTCAGCCCAGTCCAAATTGCAGATTTCAACTGCAGCCTTGGCTGCTGGAGTGTATGTGATTGAATTGTCAGGAAATACTGGTAAGGTGGCTCAACAATTCATGAAGGGAATTGAATAAGTTCATAAAGAGAATTAAAAAAGGCCGTCATTGACGGCCTTTTTTGTTTCAGTCAGAAAATAAAGAATAGTTTTAATTGAATACAGTTTGAAGCGCAAGTTTGAAGGCTTCTATTGTTGTTGAAATGTCTGCCATGCTGTGTGCTGCTGAAATGAAGCCAACTTCATAACCACTGGGACCTAAATACACTCCTTGTTCCAATAAAGCAGCGTGCAAGGGAGCAAATCGTTTTACCTCTTCAGCATTGATTTCTTTCATTGATCGAACAGAATCTGCGAAACCAAAGGACAACCAAAAGATGGATCCTACTGAGAAAATTTTAAATGAATATCCTTTTTCTTGGGCAAAAGCATTGATTGAATTTACCAGGAAGTCTGTTTTACTTTTTAGGCTGTCATAAAAACCAGGCTCAAGGCAAGCTTTCAATTGCGCAATACCAGCTGCCATGGCTACGGGATTTCCGCTTAGAGTTCCAGCTTGGTATACTGGTCCATCTGGTGCTACTTTGGACATGATTTCTGCTGATGAAGCGTAAGCACCAACAGGCATTCCTCCGCCGATGATTTTTCCGAATGCCATTACATCAGGTTGAATTCCATAATAGCCAGCAGCACCTTCAAATCCAACTCTAAATCCAGATATCACTTCATCAAAAAGTAAGACAATGCCTTCGCGTGTACAAATGGTTCTTAAATCTCTTAGGAATTGAACATCCTGAATTAATAAGCCATTGTTGGCAGGAATGGGTTCAATAGCGATAACAGCTATTTGATTTTTATATGTTGCCACAGCCTTTTCAACGGCTTCAATATCGTTCAGTGGAAGTACGATTGTTTCTTTGGCATAAGATTCAGGAATACCTGCAGAGTCGGAAGTTCCTAAAGTAGCCAATCCACTTCCAGCTTTAACAAGAAGGCTGTCTACGTGACCGTGGTAACAACCTTCAAATTTGATGATTTTATCTCGACCTGTATATCCGCGTGCCAAACGAATGGCACTCATAGCAGCTTCAGTTCCACTACTTACGAATCTGATTTTTTCTATATATCGATGATGTGATAAAATCAGGGTTGCCAGCTCATTCTCAAGTAGAGTAGGGGCCCCAAAACTGCTCCCTTTTGCAACAGCATTCCCAATAGCCTCTACAACTTGATCGTTGGCATGACCTAAAATTAATGGCCCCCAAGAGCAACAATAGTCAATGTATTCATTGCCATCAATGTCCCATACATGAGAACCCTTTCCGCGGTCAAAAAAGATGGGATTTCCTCCTACAGATTTGAAAGCCCTCACGGGAGAATTTACTCCACCAGGAAACAAAGCTTTTGCTATTTCAAAAGCCTCGTTTGATTTGTTTCTATTCATCATGCAATCTCTTCAACAACAAAGCGGTATTGCTCCATAATGGCATTGCAAAGCAATTTTTGACAAGCTTCGTCTACCATTTTTGTAGCAGCTTCTTTAGAGTCGGCATCTACCCATAGTGTCATGTGTTTTCCAATGCGAACGTTGCTGATTTGGCCTAAACCAAGATTTCCCATTGCCGATGTAACGGCTTTTCCTTGTGGGTCTAATAATGCATCCAAGGGCATTACATCTACTTCTGCTTTGAATTTCATGATGATAATTTTTTGTAATGAGCCAATGACAACACGATGTATTCAACGGTGATAATCATTGTGCATGCAAAAATAGATAAATCCAATACTTCACAAGTGAGTAATGTCAAAGCTGCCAATAAAATTAATATCCATCTCATCTCTTGGCCTTTCCAAGTTAGACCTTTGAATTTTAAATTGAGCAAAGGAAGCGTTGAGACCATTAATAAAGTTGTTAAAACGACGAATAGCAATAAAATAGAGGGTGAAAATTGAATGGTTTCCTCCCACGAGTATCCCACAATGGCTACCCATATCATTGCGTTGGCTGGTACGGCTAGTCCTTTGAAATGCTCTACTTTGGAAGTATCTAAATTGAATCGACCAAGTCGATACGCAGCTCCAACTGCAATGAGAAAACTCAAAAAACGCAACGGATGGTTTTCCAACAAATGAAACGCCCACATGGATGGCACAACACCAAATGAAACAACATCTGCCAATGAGTCCAATTGACCACCAAGAGCTGACGATACATTCAACGCACGGGCAACTAGTCCGTCAAAAAAATCCAAAATGGCAGCTGTTAAAATCCAACCGATGGACAGCATTGGATCCTCTTGTACATGCAAAAGTGCCATGCAACCGCAAACCAGGTTTCCCATGGTTATCGCATTGGGAATCCAAGCTTTCATTGTTACAACGTTTGTTTCACTTCTACTTCTTCAAAAGCTTCAATGATGTCACCAACATTGATATCATTGAATTTATCGATGTTCAATCCACACTCATAACCTTTGGTAACATCTTTTACATCGTCTTTGAAACGTTTCAATGATCCTAGGTTTCCTGTGTAAACCACAATACCATCTCTGATGATTCGAACTTTGTTATTGCGATTGATTTTTCCATCTTGTACAAAACATCCAGCGATGGTTCCCACCTTGGTTATTTTGAATGTTTCGCGGATTTCAGCTGTACCCACCACTTTCTCTTCAATTTTGGCGGATAGCATTCCCTCCATGGCTTCCTTGATTTCTTCAATCGCCTTGTAGATGATGCTGTATTGACGTATTTGAATTTCTTCCGCTTCTGCCAATTTGCGGGCACCTGTGCTTGGGCGAACCTGGAATCCAACGATGATGGCATCAGAAGCTGAGGCCAACAATACATCACTCTCTGAAATTTGACCTACGCCTTTGTGAACGATGCTGACTTGAACTTTATCAGTTGAAAGCTTTTGTAAGCTGTCTACTAAAGCTTCTACAGATCCATCCACGTCACCTTTAACAATCAAGTTCAATTCCTTGAAGTCGCCCAAAGCGATACGACGACCAATCTCTTCAATGGTCAGATGTTTCTTTGTTCTTACGCTTTGTTCACGCTGCAATTGCTGACGCTTGGTAGCAATTTCGCGGGCTTCACGCTCATCCTCAAAAACAAAAAACTTGTCACCTGCGTTTGGCGCTCCTTCAAAACCTAAGATTGAAACGGGAGTTGCAGGACCTGCTTCATCAATTTTTTGTCCACGCTCATTGAACATGGCACGCACACGTCCACTCCACTGACCAGCTAGGATAGAGTCACCAATCCTCATGGTACCAGACGATACCAAACAAGTGGTCACAAAACCACGTCCTTTGTCTAACGATGCCTCGATAATGGTTCCATTGGCACGCTTGTTTGGATTGGCTTTTAAATCAAGCATTTCAGCTTCTAAAACCACTTTTTCCAAAAGCTTATCAATGTTTAATCCTTTCTTAGCAGCAATCTCTTGTGATTGGAATTTTCCTCCCCATTCTTCTACTAAAATATTCATTGCAGAAAGTTGCTCCCTAATTTTATCGGGGTTAGCGCCTTCTTTATCAATTTTATTGTAAGCAAAAATCATAGGAACACCTGCTGCTTGGGCATGAGATATCGCCTCCTTGGTTTGCGGCATGACATTGTCATCTGCAGCAATTACGATAATTACTAAGTCTGTAACTTGGGCACCACGCGCACGCATCGCAGTAAATGCCTCGTGACCAGGTGTATCAATGAATGTAATTTGTTTACCGGTGGGTAATTTTACGCTATACGCACCCATGTGTTGAGTGATACCTCCGGCTTCACCCGCTACAACGTTAGCTTTGCGAATAAAGTCAAGCAAAGAGGTTTTACCGTGGTCAACGTGACCCATAACGGTAACGACGGGCGGACGAGATACCATATCTTCCTCAGTATCGCTTTCTTCAAAAGAAGCTTCTGAAACTTCCGCACTAACAAATTGAATTTCAAAACCAAATTCTTCTGCAATGATTTGGATTGTTTCCGCATCCAATCGTTGATTGATGGAAGCAAAAATACCCAACTGCATACAAGCAGCAATAATTTCTGTTGGTTGACGGTTCATCATTGTTGCCAATTCCGAAACGGTAACAAATTCGGTCAGTTTCAGAATCAAATTTTCTGCTTGCTCACGAATTTTGCGCTCTTCATGTTTACGAGCTACGTTGTCACGCTTATCTCTTCTATTCTTAGAAGCTTTGGATTTTCCTTGACCTCCTAAACGTGCAAGTGTTTCGCGAATTTTATTTTGAATGTCTTGTTCACTCAATTCCGCTTTGGGTTGAGCTGCCTGTCCAGGTTGACCTGGACGAGGTTTGTTCTGGTTACGTTTGTCAATTTCTTGTTGACGATTGATGTCCACTTTAGAGACGCGTTTGCGTTTGCGTTTCTCTTTGTTGTCGTCTACCTTTTGTTCGGGTTTTTTCTTCTCTTGCTCAACGGGAAGCACGATGTGACCCATGACTTTGGGTCCCGTTAATCGCTCTACATTTACCCTTATTAGTTCTTTCTCCTCAGGCTGAGGGGCCGCAACTGGCTCAGGAACTATCTCTTCAGAGGGTGAAATCTGAGCGGAAGACTCATCTTGCTTTTCCGTTGGTTTTGAAATCTTTTCCTCATCTGAAGTTTTCTTTCCCTTCTTTGTTGTCGGGGGCTCTGGAGCAACCTCTTTCTTTTTCTTGCCTTTTCCTTGAATGGCTGAGAGATCAATTTTTCCAATAATTTTCACCTCACTTTGACCCTCAGATTTCTCCGCAATTGGTTCAATGATAGGTGTATTGGGAACATTGGCTTCTGAATTGACTTCTGAAGTGGGTTCTGATACAACTTCAGATTTAGATTCAATAACCTCTTCAGGCTTTGGGTCTGGTCTTTTTCTCTTGAACTGGGTAAGATCAATTTCAGAATTTTCCTCTTCTTGTTGATCGGATTTCTTTTTTGAATCCTGAATGGTAACCGTCTCCCGGGACTCTTTGATTTTGGTGGCTACCGCTTTGGTTTTTTCTTTGGCAATCTGATCACCTGCAAATTCTGCAAGTAGCATATCATACACCTCAGCCTCAATTTTGGCCATTGGATTGCTATCGATAGAGACGCCTTTTTTGGCTAAAAACTCCACGATGGTATCCTTACTCACGTTGAGTTGAGTAGCGGCTTTCCCTAATCGTTGCGGTCCTTTTGTTTCTGACATTTTGTTGTAATTTAAAATAACTTATCTTTCACCTCTTTCTTCTTTTCTAAAAAAATAAACCAGGGATTATTCGAATTCTGCACGCAAAATTCCCAATACCTCATCCACTGTTTCTTCTTCTAAATCTGTACGTCTAACCAGTTCCTCCTTGGATAAATCAAGCACTGAACGCGCGGTGTCGCAACCCACAGACTTCAATTCATCAATGATCCAGCTGTCGATTTCATCTGCAAATTCTTCCAAATCCACATCATCCAAATCTGTATCTGTCTCACGGTAGACATCAATTTCAAATCCGCACAAACGACCCGCTAAACGGATGTTGTGTCCACCCTTACCAATAGCCAAAGAAACTTGATCTGGCTTTAAGAAAACATCAGCTTTCTTGTTTTCCTTATCCAAAGTGATGGAGCTAATTTTTGCAGGTGCCAAAGCACGGCTAATCAACAATTGCTCATTGGTGGTGTATTGAATAACATCAATGTTTTCATTGCGCAACTCACGAACGATACCGTGGATACGAGAACCTTTCATACCTACACATGCACCTACTGGGTCAATGCGGTCATCATAGCTTTCTACGGCTACTTTAGCACGCTCGCCTGGCTCACGCACAATATTCTTGATGGTAATTAAGCCATCAAAAACTTCTGGAACTTCTTGTTCAAATAGTTTCTCCAAAAATTCAGGAGCAGTTCTGCTCAGAATGATTTGCGGGGTGTTTCCACGCATTTCAACTTTAGAAACTACAGCACGCAAGGTGTCTCCTTTTTTGTAGAAATCGGCTGGGATTTGTTGTTCTTTTGGTAACAACAATTCATTGTTTTCATCATCCAAAACCAAAATTTCTTTTTTCCAAACTTGATAAACTTCACCAGAGATGATTTCACCTACACGTTCACGGTATTTCTGATAGATGTGGTCTTTCTCCATTTCGATGATTCGAGAAGTAAGGGTTTGACGCATAGCCAAAATATTGCGTCTTCCAAAATCTTCAATCTTGATTTCCTCAATCAATTCTTCTCCTACTTCAAGGTCAGAAACCATCTTCTGCGCCATAGAAACTTCTATTTGAGCCACTTCATCGTCCAATTCTCCGTCAGGAACAACTTCACGCGTTCTCCAAATTTCTAGGTCACCACGCTCTGCGTTGATGATGATATCAAAACCATCATCCGCTCCCCAGCGTTTGATAATCATGTTTCTAAATACATCCGCCAAAATATTGGTGATGGTTTCGCGATCGATATTCTTGAATTCTCTGAATTCACCGAATGATTCTAAAAGGTTAACTCCTTTCATGGGTTATGGGATTATTATTTGAAGCTAATTTTAATTATGGTTTCTTTTATTTCGTTGTAGGGGAGTACAATTTTTTTCTCTACCCACTTCTTGGTTTTTTTACCCGGAACAGTTTCTTTTTCCTTGTATTGAACCTCGATATTTTCTTCATCTGCAAGGATAAGCTGTCCTTCTAATTTTTTTCCATCCGTCGTTTTAACGGCTACTTCACGTCCAACGTTCTTAAAATACTGTCTTTTCACTGCCAAAGGTTTCCCAACACCAGGTGATGAGACTTCCAATGAGAAGTCCTCCACCTCCCTGTCAAGCGCTCCTTCAACTGCTCTGCTCACCTTTTTACAATCATCTATGCTCAATCCACTGTCGCGGTCCACCAACACCTCGATGGCATTTCCTGGATTGACGTTAATGGAGACAATGAATAGGTCTGTATCCACTGTGAGTGGCTGAACCAAGTCTGTTATTTGGGCTATTGTGATCATGCTATTCAAAACAAAGAGGGGCTTCCACCCCTCCTTAGCTTTTCTCGTTTACTGTGCAAATATAGGTCAATCCTATTTTACGCGCAAAATTTATTTCATTCTAACGCCATTGAACTTTTTTAATAAGCTCATCCATATCTCGCTCTATGTACTGGTAAACGGGAGCAATCGAGTCTGGATTGGGAGCTGATTCAAAGTAAAGAGCGCATCGCAAATAGTGAGTAGTGCTGTCTGTCACAAAAAATTGCAATGGTGAGGCCGCCTCTCCCTCTATTCTATAACGAATACCAAATACTTTTCGCTCTTCTTCTTCTATTAATGATTTTTCAATGGCACTGGCTTTCATTTCATGCTTGGAAGCAAAAGTGTAGGCGTCCACAACCAAATCATTGATATTATTGCTTACCGGAAGGTATGTGCAGTGGATTCGTGCTTTCAATTTGGGATAAAAGATATTGAACCGGCAAGAGTCAGATTCCCCTCGATCCAATTGTTCAATTGTGGCAAATTGCGAGACCGGTATCGAGAACGAACAAGGCGCGTCGTAAGTTCGGTATTGGGGTTGAGGTAATGCTATACGGAAATAACCTACCGGTTTAGGAAAAGTAGTTTCTGGTGTTCTTAGAAGCATAACATAAACACCAATACCCAAAATGAGTAGGATGGAAGAAAAGATGAATAATTTCCTCATGGCTGTTGCTTTTGTACTTTAACCCGATCTAGCCGTCTGTGATTGGCCGACTCGATTGTAAATGTATAATGATGAAAATCCAGCTGCTCTCCTTTTTGAGGAACTCTTCCTAAGATTTCGATAATCAGTCCAGCCAATGTTGAACTGTCGCCTTTTGCTTCCTCAAATAAGTGCTCATCTACGTTAAAAACGCGATAGAAATCCACCAAAGAAATTTTTCCTTCAAATAAGTATGAATTATCATCGATGATAGAATACTTTAATTCATCAATGTCAAATTCATCTTGGATATCACCCACGATTTCTTCAATCACATCCTCTAATGTTACAATACCTGATAAACCGCCGTATTCATCAACAACCATCGCGATGTGCTTGCGGTCTTTTCTGAAATCAGCCAAGAGATCATCAATTTTTTTGGTTTCTGGGACAAATTTTCCAGGTCGGATAACACTATGCCAATCAAATTGAGGTTCATCGATGTGTGGCAATAAATCTTTGATGTGCAAAACACCTCGAATGTCATCAATGTTCTGCTTGCAGACAGGCCATCGAGAGTATCCTTTTTCTCTGATTTGTTGCATGATTTCACTCATGCTCCAGATCTCGCTTAGTGTGGCTAGATCTGTTCTGGGCGTCATGATTTGACTGACATTCTTTTCACCAAAAGTGACAATTCCTTCCAAAATTTTTCTTTCCTCTGGTGAGCGCATTTCATTTTGTGTCAGTGCTAATGCATGTCCAAGTTCATTTACACTTATGGTTTCAACGCGTGATTTGATATTCTTTTGAAGTAAGTTTCCCGCTTTTATGAGCAGCCAACTCAATGGTGCAAATAGTTTTTGAAGCACAATCAAAGGTCCCACCATTAGTGAGGCGATTTGCAAATTATTGGAAGTAGCGTACACTTTTGGTATGACTTCTCCAAACATAACAATTACAAAAGTGACCAAGACCACGTGGATAATGGTAGCCATCAATGGGCTGTACATTTCTGGTGGAAACCACTGCTCCATCAGGGAAGTAGAAAGCAAAACAATGGCGATGTTAACCGCATTATTGGTGATTAGAATGGTTGCTAGAATGCTTCGTGTAGCCTTTTCTTTATCCGGTGTCGAGGTGAGCTGTTGTATTTTTAGCAGTGCACCTTTGTCAGCCTCATCTATTTTTTTTCTTTGCTCGGGGGTGAAGGAGAATAAGGCTACTTCACTGCTTGAAATGGCAGCTGAACAGAGTAAAAGCAACAGCACCACGACAATGGTCATGGGGCTGTTTACTTGTAAAAAAATTGATCCTAAATGATACGGGTCACTCATGGTTAGAATGGTAAATCATCATCAGCTGTTTCCGTTGACATAGCTGGCGCTGCAGGCATCGGTTCATTCAGGGCCATAGGCTGACCACTTGCGTTCTCAATGGTCTTAGGAGAAAGCATGGTAAACTCATCAACATAAATTTCCGTGATGTACTTGGTTTCATTGTTTACTTGATAGCTGCGGTTTCGGATTTTTCCTTCCACGTAAACTTTCATACCTTTTTTCAAATACTGTTCACCCAATTCCGCAAGGGCGGTGCGACGAATGACAATGTTGTGCCAATCGGTGATGGAAGTGCGCTCTCCTGTTTTGGCGTCCTTCCAAGATTCAGTGGTTGCCAAAGGAAAAGAAAGGATTTTTCCTCCATTTTCAAATGATCTCATTTCTGGATCCTTGCCAATGTTTCCGACAAGCATCACTTTGTTTACTGTTCCTGACATAAAAATTTGTTTTAAGATTTCGGGGACAAAATTATGGGTGGCGTTTGTCGATTTACAAGCTTCATATAAGGCGCTATAAGTGTCCTTTATATGTTAGAAATTTTTCAAAAACCCTCGGAAAACCCAATCTTTTGGCTTCATCTTTTGAAATCCATGAACCAAATTTATAAGCATTTTTGGGCATAACATCCAACAAATTGGAAAAGATATACACGTGCATCCGACGATGGGTGAGTAAGTGGATGATGGGTTCTGGGGTTTCTAGCTTCCAATTGCTTGGATTTGGGAACCTTTCATTGAGTTGAACCAGAGCTTCTTCCAAAGGTACTTCATCATCAAAAATTAAGAAGGGTAAGGTGTATAGATTGCCCCAAATACCCTGCGCTGGGCGTTTCTCAAGAACCATTTGATCTTGTTGGTTGATAACCAGCGCGGCATAGAGGTACAAATTAGAAGTTTTATTTTTTTTCTCTTTGACGGGAATGGTATCTACCCAACCGTTTTTGAATGATTGACATTCCTCATTCAGTGGGCAAAATTCACACTTAGGATTTTTTGGTGTGCAAAGCATCGCGCCAAACTCCATGCTGGCTTGGTTAAAAACATGGGGAGAGGCATACTGAATCCAATCATCCAACAGCAATTGAATATTTTTTTTGGTCCCAGGTAAATCAATCGGGTCTTTGGATCCAAGGTATCTAGAAACCCATCGCAGAACATTACCATCAACTGCAGCCTTGGGAAAATCATAGGCGAATGAAGAGACAGCTGCAGCGGTGTAGGGTCCAACTCCAGGAACTTGGAGCCAATCATCGTATGCTTTTGGAAAGACACCCTGGTATTCACCGGCAATTAACTGGGCTCCCAATTGGAGGTTGCGGGCTCTAGAATAGTAACCCAATCCTTGCCAAACGTGAAAAAGCTGATCTTGGGGCGCATTGGCCAAGTCTTGAACTGTTGGGAATTGTTGGAGCAGCGCTTGATAATAGCTCATTCCTTGCTGGACGCGAGTTTGCTGAAGAATAATTTCAGAAATCCAGATGGCATATGGGTCCTGTGTATTGCGCCAGGGGAGGTCACGTTTGTTTTCCGAATACCAAGGAATAATATGCTGAACAAAGGATGGAATGGCTGTTTTTTTCATTTTCACAAAAGTCGATACAAAAATTGGTAAACTATACATATATTTGCAACCCCTAAAAAAACTGATATTCACCTTTTTAGAAAGAGACGATGACGAAAGCAGATATAGTGACAGAGATTTCCAACAAAACTGGGATAGACAAGAATGATGTGTTGGCGATTGTGGAAGGATTTATGACCACACTCAAGAATTCAATGGAAAAAGGTGAGAATGTTTATTTGAGAGGCTTTGGTAGCTTTATTGTGAAGAGAAGAGCTGAAAAGTTGGGAAGAAATATCTTGGCTAAAACCACGGTGACTATTCCTGCGCATTATGTTCCATCTTTCAAGCCTTCTAAGGAATTTGTAGATGCAGTAAAGGAAAAAGTTAAGGTCGCGCAGAATGGATAAGAAATGGCTCAAACCTGCTTTGGTTGTCGGACTGGGTTTGGTGCTGATTGTTCTTTTTTTATGGATGCCTCGAAAGCCAGAAGCTGCAGAGGTCAATCAGGAGATGCCTGCTTTATCTGCAGAGGACGCTAGGTTGCAGCAAGCCATTGAATTGGTGAACGGACCCAATCCCATGCAGGGCATCATGATGTTGAGAGAGATTGTAGCCAAGGATTCTAGCAATGTGGAAGCGCATTATTGGCTGGGTGTTTTTGCAGTACAATCTGGTCAATATGACAAAGCGATTCCTCGTTTTGAAAAAGTGATCAAATTGGACCCTGACTACTTGAATGCCTATATGGATTTGGGAGCAGTTTATAAGGAATTGGGTGAAAAAAGTAAGGCGCTAAGCTTATTTGAGCTTGCGGCAGCCAGGGATAGTGCCAATATTTACGCGTTGTTTTTCTCAGGAGAGACAGCAGCAGACATTGGAGAAAAAGAGAAAGCAAAGAAGTATTACAATCAATTGTTAAGACACACGGCAGATACAGCAGTAGTGGTGCGGGTGAAAGAACGAATTGAGAAATTGAATTAGAATATTAACGTTTAAAATTAGAAAACATGCCTTGCGGTAAAAAAAGAAAACGCCATAAAATGGCTACTCACAAGCGTAAAAAGCGTTTGAGAAAGAATCGTCACAAAAAGAAAGTTCGCTAGTTTGGTGGGGCATAGCCCCAGCTAGTGAATGCCATTGTCGGAGCAGAATTTCTCTGCTCTGACCAATCGCGTTTAATTGTGAATGTTGAATTAGTAATAAGTAAGTCACCCAAAGGGGTTCAGCTTGCTGTGTTGCAAGACCGCCAATTGGTGGAGTTGCATCACGAGGACGCTACACAGAATTATGCTGTGGGTGATATCTATTTGGGAAAGGTGCGTAAAATGGTACCTCACCTCAATGCTGCATTTGTTGAGGTCGGTCATGAGCGCGATGCTTTCCTGCACTATCTGGATTTAGGTCCTCATTATGCTACAACCAACCAGTTTGTTCGTGGTGTATTAGCGGGTCAAGTTCAATCCGGTCACCTGTCTACGGTGAAGATGCTGCCAGAAATTCCAAAGGATGGTGGTATCAAAGACCAAATCGGTCAAGCCAATCTTATTCTTGTTCAAGTGGCCAAGGAACCCATTTCTAATAAGGGTCCACGGGTTACTTGTGAAATTACCTTGGCTGGTCGCTATTTGGTTTTGGTTCCTTTTTCAAACAAGGTTTCGTTGTCTAGCAGAATAGAGGATGATAAAGAGCGCGATCGTTTGCGCAAATTGATTCAGAATATCCGTCCGGCTAACTTTGGTGTGATTATTCGCACACAAGCAGTGGAAACAACGGTTCAAGAGTTAGATCAAGATTTGTCGGAATTGGTGAAACGTTGGGAGCAAATGGTAAAGGCATTGCCCAAAGCCAAGGCGCCACAGAAAATTTTAGGAGAGTTAGACAAGACTTCCGCAGTTCTGCGTGATATACTGAGCGATAAGTTCACTGCCATCCATGTAAATGATCCAACCCTGGCGGCTTCGGTCAAAACCTATTTGGATTCCAATGCACCTGAGCTAAAGGATATTGTCAAAGAACACAAAGTGGATGATTTGTTTGACGCCTTTAATATTCACAGACAAATCAAATCTTCATTTGCTAAACAAGTCAATTTGAAGAGTGGTTCGTACCTGATTGTAGAGCATACGGAGGCCATGCACGTTATTGACGTAAACAGTGGAAACCGCAAGCAAGCATCGGTGAAGGATCAAGAGGAGAATGCGCTTCAAACCAATTTGGAATGTGCTTCAGAAGTAGCGCGTCTATTGCGTTTGCGCGACATGGGCGGAATCATTTGCGTGGATTTTATTGACATGCAAAACAAAGACAACCAAAAGAAATTGCACGATGCCTTGCGTGACGCCATGAAGAGCGATAAAGCAAAGCACAATGTTTTGGCGCCGAGCCGTTTTGGTGTAGTTGAAATTACGAGAGAGAGAGTTAAGCCCGTTACACAAGTCAAGACTACAGAGAAATGTCCGAGTTGTCATGGAAAAGGTACAGTAGAAGCCTCTGTGTTGTTTACTGACCAATTGGAAAATGAGGTTAGAATGGTGGCTCAAGAATACAAGCATAAGTTTGTCCAAATGGTGGTCAATCCATTGGTAGAGGCCTATATCAATAAAGGTTGGTGGTGGAATACTTTGCGCACACAGTGGCAAAAGAAATATGGTATTAAAATACAAGTGGAAAGTTCAACTTCAGCAGAACTTTTAGAGGTGCACTATTTGGATGCACAGGGTGAGGAAATTAAATTGTCTTAACGCGACAAGTAGCGGAATAGCATCACTCCCAAAGCCAACAAAAACATCAGCAAAGAAATTCTATTGATGCCATGCATGAACTTTAAGTTGGTGTCATGTTTCGACTTTTTGAACCAAGTCAAAGGGTTCAAATAATGTGCTATTTTTTGGATGATCATGAAGTAAAGATGAGGAAAAAAACTTTACACAATGTCTTTCCAATGCATTACCTGAATGCCAGGGAAAAATTGCTTTAAATTTTGTCCACCGTAAATCACCTGTGCCTCTTCCACATTGGCCAATTTCATCCAATATTTGATTTGATTGGCAAATGAGGCATGGTAAGTTTCGGAGGATTTGATTTCAATAGGAATCAACTGTGTTCCATTTTCTCTAATCAAATCAATTTCTTTTTGATTTTTATCTCTCCAAAAATAGTACTTATCATGTCGTCCTGAATGTGCAGATTTTTTCACGAATTCATTGACCACTAGGGTTTCAAATAAAGCTCCCCGCAAGGGGTGAAAAGCCAGTTGACTCTTGTCCTGTATACCCAGTAATGCACAAGCGATTCCCGTGTCCCAGAAATAGATTTTGGGTCTTTTGACGATCGTTTTATTGAAATTGCGGTGAT
Organism: uncultured Chryseobacterium sp.; assembly: GCA_964576575.1. GTDB lineage: Bacteria > Bacteroidota > Bacteroidia > Flavobacteriales_D > Sanyastnellaceae > CAMCTV01. Next base: position 15,782 of record CAZNVU010000003.1, on the reverse strand, counting down.
ATGGTGGCAATAGATGTACGATAAATCCCAAGGTCAAGACACCAACCCAGGATTGAGTGGTTTTGACATCAATGCCCACTTCATTGGCAATTTGGGTGTAATTCAATTCTTGTCCGGTCCTACCGGCAAGTACCTTCATGAATTTCTCAAACAAATGATAATCTTGGATGCTTTTGATTAACTTAATATCCCGCTCAATGTAAGTTTTAATGTAGTTGCGGCACCATTGGTAGCTCGGTATTTTTTGATCATGTATTGGAGGATAGAATCCATTGCAAATCCAATCATTGTTATCCCAGTCTTGGTTGCTATCTTGAATTTCGCTCCATTCAAATGGAAGCAATTCCATGTAGGCCGCCCTGCCCGCTAGCGATTGCGAAATACTTTCAGATAAAAGAAGGTGGTTAGAACCGGTGAGAATAAATAATCCTTTTTCAGTGGATTCGTCTACAATTTGCTGCAAATAGGACAACAGTTTTGGATAACGCTGCACTTCATCAATTACGGCACCATTGGGAATTTGATGTAAAAATCCTCGCGGATCTGAATTAACCCAATCCCAAACGTCTGGATTTTCCAAAGAGAAATACGGTTTGAGCGGAAATACTTTACGGACTAGTGTTGTTTTACCAGATTGACGCGGCCCCATGACCGCCACAACTTTGAAGTGACTGGCCAGTAATCGAAGTTCTGATTCTGCGTGACGGCGTACCATTTCACAAAAATAAGAATTTTATGGAATCCAATTCCATAAAATTCTAAAATGAACTGAAATGCAAGTCTATCGTGACTTACAGAATATCCATATGCGCAATGACTGAGATTTCAACTTTGCAGTCTCTGGGCAATTGTGAAACTTGAACAGCTTCTCTTGCTGGCGGAGTTTCTCCCACGTATTTTCCGTATACCTCATTGATTTTGCCATAATCAGCCATGTCTTTCATGAAGATGCTTGCTTTCACAACATGGTTCCAGTTCATACCCGCTGCTTCTAAAAGCGCTTCAATGTTTTTCATTACGCGCTCTGTTTCCTCTTCAACAGGAAGCGGGTGGTACACTTGTTCAATGGGATCCATGGCAATTTGTCCAGAGATGAACAACAAATTGCCCACTTGAATGGCCGGGCTGTAAGGAGCAATGGGTTTAGGCGCTCCAGATGTATTGATGGCTGTCTTTTTCATTTAGTTTTGCAATTGGAGTGCAAGATGCGAATAATTTTAATTGACAACTACGATTCTTTTACCTACAACGTCGTCCATTATCTGGAACAGTTGGATGCAGTGGTTGACGTTGTTTTTAATGACAATTCAATTGTTCCCAATTGGGAGATATATGACGCAGTTGTTATTTCGCCGGGCCCTGGATTGCCGCAGGAGTCTGGATTTTTGCTGGAATGGATGAAAACCATTCCTGCTGAGCTACCAGTATTGGGTATTTGTTTGGGGTTACAGGCCATGGTGGTTCATTTTGGAGGTGAATTGCGAAATTTAGAATCTCCCCTGCACGGCCAATCAGGAAAATTAGTTGAGCTGGTAAGCGGGAATGTTTGGTCGCCTATTCCTTTACCCATCAGTATTGGACATTATCATTCTTGGGTGGCTGACGAGAATAATTTGCCTGCTTGTTTAGAGGTTTTGGCTTTGGATGAGAAAGAGAGAATCATGGCTTTGCGCCATCTCAATTTACCATGGTACGCTTTGCAGTTTCATCCTGAATCCATTTTGTCAGAAAAAGGAATTTTATGGTTTGACCATTGGTTAACGCAAAGCGTAAGACCAAATTCAATAACTTAGCCTCATGCGAAAAATCACTATCTGCTCCTCTTTGATTTTGTTGTTTGTTATCACAACATCAATGTTTACTCCTCCAGGTACTTTTCGCATTGCCGTGATGAAGTACAAGGGAGGTGGTGATTGGTATGCCAATCCTACGGCATTGCCCAATTTGGTGAAATTCACCAATACCCAATTGCAGACAAAGATTGATGAGAATGTCGCCCAAGTGGACGTGGGGAGTTCTGAAATATTTGACTATCCCTTTGTCCACATGACGGGACATGGTAATGTTGTTTTTTCTATGGACGATGCACAGAACTTGCGCACCTATCTGCAGGCCGGAGGTTTTCTTCATATTTCTGACAATTACGGGATGGATATGTTTGTTAGAAGAGAAATGAAAAAGGTTTTTCCAGAGTTGGAATGGTTGGAGGTTCCCTTTGATCACCCTATATATCATGGGAAGTTTGAGTTCAAAAATGGATTGCCCAAAATACATGAGCATGATGGGAAGAATCCCAAAGGTTTGGGCATGTTTTGGGAGGGTAAGTTGGTTTGTTTTTATGATTTTGAGTGCGATTTGGGAGATGGATGGGAAGATGCGCAAGTCCACAATGACAGTGAAGAGAATCGCCAAAAGGCATTGCGAATGGGCGCTAATTTGATTCAATATGCCTTCATTGGACAGCCATGAATTGTTGGAATGGGAGGTGAAAGAAATCCTGGACGAGTGCATTGTTCGATACAACAACCTTTCTTTTATTGAACTTGATCCCATTTCGATTCCCCACCGTTACAAAAAAAGACAAGACATTGAGGTGAGTGCCTTGATGACAGCATTGATTTCATGGGGAAATAGGAAGGCCATTCTGCAGACCGCCAGCGCATGGATGGATATGATGGATGATGAGCCTTTTGAATTTATCCAATCAGCCAGCGTATCTGAAATCAACACTTTATCCAAGAAAATTTACCGCACTTTTCAATCCACGGACATGGAAGATTTGATCCGTGCATTGCGCGGTGTTTATGCTGAGCATGAGAGTTTAGAGGAATTGTTTTTACTAGGTTTTCATGAAGGCGATTCAAGAGATGGTATTATGCATTTTCGCAATACAATTTTATCTTTTGGACACCAACCTAGATTTGAAAAGCACGTTGCCAATCCTGCTCAGAATGGGGCTGCCAAGCGTATCAATATGTTTTTGCGCTGGATGGTGAGAAAGGACAATCAGAAGGTTGATTTTGGTATATGGGACAACATACCCATGTCCAAACTTTCTATTCCGTTGGATGTGCATACTGGAAATATTTCTCGCAAATTGGGAATATTGAACAGAAAACAAGATGATTGGACTGCTGTTCAGGAATTGGATTTCGTTTTGCGGAAATGGCGACCTGCCGATCCCGTAGCCTATGATTTTGCACTGTTTGGTATGGGGGTAGAAGGGATTTTTAATGATTAGCCCCGTTCAACACGAAATTTTGTTCGTTTTCTACCTTTTTTTTACGATATTCGCAAACCTTAAAAATGTTTTGTTATGGCAATGATTGAGAAAATTAGAAGGCAAGGATGGTTGGTACTCGTTATGGTGGGTATTGGAATTGTCGGCTATTTGATTCCCTATGATGCGGTGATGGCGCTGTTTGGAAAAGGCGCTAAAGACGCGGGAGAGATTGATGGAGAAACCATCGATGCAGCTGCTTGGCAGCAAGCAGTTGAGAAGCAACGCGTGTTGTTTAACTACACCTCAAATGAAAGTGCACTTTCCAATGACACTTGGAATTCATTGACTGAAGAGCGTTTATACTCGGATGAGTTGAGTGCTATGGACATTGATGTCTCTGACGAAGAGTTGGACGAAGTATTGTTTGGAGCTAACCTTTCTCCTTTTGTAAAAAGCACCATATATGGTGGTAAGGATTCAACTTCTATGAAGGAGCAAATGCGTCAGCGTTTTGAAACGTTTGACCCTCGCGATCCAACGTGGACCATGGAGAAAGCTGAAATGTGGAAAGAGTTTGTTCGATACAAGCGTAAGAAAGAAAAGTATGACAACATGATCAAATTGGGTGCTTATGCCAACAATTTGGATGCAAAATGGGCTTTCAAAGCTGGTTCATCTAAGACATCCGTTGATTTTGTAGCCAAGACTTACATGGAGATTCCAGATTCAACTGTTGCCGTTACCGATGATGAAATCAGATCTTACTATAACAAGCACAAAGCTGATCGTGAGTACAAGCAGGAGCGTAGCAGAAGTTTGGATTATGTGAGTATTGCCATTCAAGCTTCAGAGCAAGATCTGGCTTCTATCAAGTCTAAAATGGATGGAATGGTGCGTGACTTCCGCATGGCTAAAAATGACTCTGCTTTCTCAGCTGCTGCAGCGTCCACACCAGGAATGGCCAAAATGAAATATGTTCCTGGTTCTATCGCAGAACCATTCAATGGTCAAATTTTAAATGATTCTATCGGTAAAGTAATTGGTCCATTGGTAGATGCTGGCGCGATGAAATTGATAAAGATTTCGAAACGAGTTTCAGAAATCGACAGTGTTCAAGCGCGTCACATTTTGATTCAAGATCAGACGACTAAAGGAAAGGCCAAAGCTGATTCTATCATGAATGTGATTAAGGCTAAGAAGAACTTTGCTGAGATGGCCAAGCAATTTGGCACAGATGGCACCAAAGACAAAGGTGGAGATTTGGGTATGTTTGCGCGTGGTGCAATGGTTCCTGATTTCGAAAAGCCTTGTTTCAATGGTACTGTAGGTCAATTGCAAGTGGTTAAGACACAATTCGGTTACCACGTGGTTGAAGTAACCAAAAAGAACGCTCCTAAAATGAATACTTATGTTGCAGTAGTGGATCAATCGCAAGAGCCAAGTCCAGCCACCCGTAAGCAAGCATTCAACAAAATGCGCGAATTGACAATCAACGCAAAAGATACAGCATCTTTCCGTACTCAAGTAAAGGCGTTGTATCCAAATGCAAATATTGTATCGGCTCAAATGATTGTTCCCAATGCCCAAACCATTGCGGGTATTCAAAAAGCGGAGAGCATCGTTTCTTGGGCTTATGGTGCTGAGATCAACGAGATCTCTCAACCTTTCTTGGTAGAGAACAATTGGGTGGTAGCGGTGCTTACTGAAATCAGAGAGCGTGGAGTTCCAGCATTTGAAGATGTGAAAGAAACCATGAAGGTTAAAGCTATCAAAGAGAAGAAAGGAACGATGTTGGCAGAGAAAATGAAGGGATCTTCATTGCAGGCCATCGCTTCAGGAAATGGAACAACAGTGAAGCATTCAGAGTTGATGTGGAGAAGCACAAATTTGCCAGAAGCTGGTGTTGGTGAGCAAGAGTTTGCTTTGATTGGAAAGTGCTTTGGTATAGCCAAAGGTCAGGTATCTGAGCCTATCATTGGTGAAGGTGCTGTTTACGTCATTCAAAAGACAGCAGATGTAGTTGATGCTCAGAGCATGGACAATTACAAAAATGAGAAGCGCATGTTGCAGCAAAATGCAAAAGCTTCAATGGCCGGTCGTGTGTTTGGTGCCTACCGTGAAGCGGCTGACATCGATGATCGTCGTTTTATCAATGAGTAATCACTGAATTGAATAATGGGAAAAGGGTCGCGCAAGCGACCCTTTATTTTTGGACCCAATCCGGCTATCCGCTACAAGTCCTCGGTACGCTCCGCGTCCCTGTGGGCTTTCCGCTGCTATCCGGGGTAGGGGTCTGTTGTAACACTCAACCAAGAGCTATCCCCATAACTCAGAAAACGGTAATCATTATCCAATGCGCTTTGGTAAATCTTTTTCCAATCCTCACCAACAATGGCATGCACCAACAATAACAACGTGCTTTTTGGTTGATGAAAATTGGTGATTAATGCTTCAATGGTTTTGGTAGTGTAACCCGGTCCAATGATGATCTGTGTGGTGCCAGCAATGACATTAAGTCCCGATTCTTTTGCTATTTGATACAAGTACTCCAAATTCTCCAAAAGTGGCATTTCAGGTTTTTCCTCGTAGGGAGTCCATTGTCCCAAGTGAAACAAACCCTTTTCATCTGTTACGGCACGCTCATTGCCCAACCAATACAAACTTTCCAAAGTGCGCAGTGCTGTAGTGCCCACAACGATGGTTCGGTGGCCTTGTTTTAGTTTCTCCATCCATTGGGTGATGAAGGCAAGGCTGACTTCAAAATACTCTGCATGCATTTCATGCTTGCCAATTTTATCTGCGCTTACAGGCTTAAATGTGCCTGCACCTACGTGCAATGTAAGCTGTCCCTGCGTTACCCCTTTTTGAATCAAAGATTCAATAACCTGTTCATCAAAGTGAAGTGATGCGGTTGGAGCGGCAACAGACCCTTCCCATTTTGCAAATAGCGTTTGATAGCGATCATAATCCTCTTCTTCCGTAGCGCGATTCAGGTAAGGTGGAATGGGCAATTCCCCTATGGCTTCGAGTACTTCACTGAATTGCCCTAAATCCCAATGCCAATCAATGATAAATCCATCATCTCCACGCTGCGTGCAAAGTATTTCAACCGTTCCTGATTGCCCATTGATATTGTATTGCTTAACAAGAGACCCTTCTTTCCATTTTTTAGCCCCTCCTACAAAACAAAGCCATCTGCATTTCTCAACAGCTGTCAAGGCTGATGTATAATCCATGCCCAATGGCTCTAAACAAAAGATTTCAATGATGCCTCCCGTAGATTTTTCAAAATGTATGCGGGCAGGTATCACCTTGGTATTGTTTACCACCCAAAAATCATTGGGTTCAAATAGATCTGCAATCTGATGAAAATGCCGGTGGCTTATTTCCCCTTTGTGGTAATGCAAAAGTTTACTGTCACTTCTCTTGGTCAGTGGATGCAGTGCAATCCGCTCATTGGGCAGATCGTAACTGAAGTCATTGATTGAAATTTCTTGTATCTTTTTCACGTTGCGAATCTACAACAGGGAATTGTGCATCTTTGCTACATGAAGCACACTTTTTTACTCTTCGTTTTTGTGATTGTTCAGCATTGCCTTAATGCACAAGTTCACGATGGGGTTTGGTACGGAAAAATTGAGACTCCTGGTATGACCATCCCAATAGAAATGCATTGGAATGTCAATAATGATGGGCAGTATTTGATGTACAGCAAAGAACAAACCCCAAAGCCTTTGGTAATGTCTGTGCATGAAATCAAAAAGGGAAAGATTCACTGGGAGATCCCAAGAATCAAAGCACAATACGATGGGACCTACGATCAATCTTGTGATTGTTTCAAAGGAAAGTACCAACAATCGGGATATGAGAATGAGTTGAATTGGTTCCGTCAAGCCCCCTCAATGGAGAATGCAGTTGTGCCAAAAGACAAACCCCAGACACCACTCCCTCCGTATCCGTATCCAACAGAGGTCATTGATTTTGTCTCCTTTGATAAAGATGGAAAGTCAATTTCTATGCAAGGAACGTTGAGTATTCCCAATGGAGAAGGACCTTTCCCATGTTTGGTGATGATTACCGGGAGCGGTCCACAGGATCGAGACGAAACCTTGTTGGGTCATAAACCCTTTGCTGTGATTGCCCATGAGCTGGCCCAGAAAGGTTGGGCTACTTTTAGATACGATGAGCGAGGTGTTGGTGCATCTTCCGGAAACTATGAGATCTCCACCTCAGCAGATTTTGCTGATGATGCTTATCGGGCGCTATTGACTGCACGATTGCATCCCAAGATTGATCCAGAGCGTGTGGGATTGATTGGACACAGTGAAGGCGGAATGGTTGCACCGATGGTGGCTGCAGCCCATCCAGAAGAGGTGTATTGCATTGTTTCTTTGGCTGGGACCGGGGTCAGTGGCAAAGATATTTTGGTCAAACAAAGTGCAGATATTTCAATAGCAGAAGGGCAAAAAAAGGAAGATGCTGAGCGTGATGCGGCATTTGTCGAATCCTTGTGCGACTTGATGATACAGTCCAAGGACTCTGCCGAAGTGGCCAATGGCATCAAGAATAAAGTGGTGATGGACAGCAAGAATGATCACAACAATGCCACGATAGAAGGGCAGGATTTGTTTGATCAATACAATCAACAGTTCAATACAGCATGGATGCGATTTTTCATCTCGCACAACCCTCAAGAAAATTGGCAAAAAGTACAATGCCCCACTTTGATTTTGAGTGGCGATTTGGATTTACAAGTCAATGCCGATGTCAACACCAAGGCCATTTCCCAAGCTTTGAATGCCAGAGGAATAAAAAACAATGTGGTGATTTTAGCCAACCACAATCACCTGTTTCAATATACGGAAACGGGCAGGGTAAGTGAATACGCCAAATTGGATGAAACCATCAGCCCGGAAACTTTAGAAGAGATTGTGCTTTGGTTGAAGAAATTGAACCCATAATTAAACGCTCTGTTGTAAGTTTGAGCAAGATTTATTCGCAATGAACGAGAAGATTTTAATCATCGGCGCATCCGGACAGATAGGCATTGAGTTGACGGAACGTTTGCGCGCAGAGTATGGAAAGGATGCTGTTGTGGCCTCTGATGTTAAGGCTAACACTGATGTGGATCCTATTCTTTTGGAAGGACCTTATGAGGTGCTGAATATTTTGGACAAAGAGGCTTTGTACGCTGTTGTCAAAAAACACAACATCAATCAAGTCTATTTGCTCGCCGCATTGTTGTCAGCTACGGCAGAAAAAAACCCTGCCTTTGCCTGGGAATTGAACATGAACGGCTTGTTCTATGTCTTGGACATGGCCAAGGAAGGAATATTGAATAAGATTTATTGGCCCAGTTCTATCGCCGTGTTCGGTCCGTCCACGCCTCGTGTGATGACGCCACAGGATACCATCATGGATCCCAATACGGTGTATGGCATTAGCAAATTGGCAGGAGAGCGTTGGTGCGATTACTATCACCAAAAATTCAATGTGGATGTGCGGAGCATTCGTTACCCAGGATTGATTGGATACAAGAGTGCTCCAGGTGGTGGAACGACAGATTACGCCGTTGACATATTTTACAAAGCGTTGCAAGAAGGCAGCTACACCTGTTTCTTGTCCGCAGATACCGCATTGCCCATGATGATGATGAGCGATGCGATTCAAGCTACCGTTCAGTTGATGCAAGCTGATCGTTCTCGTTTAACTGTTGGAGGCGCTTACAACTTGGCAGGTATGTCTTTCACGCCAGCTTCATTGACAGCAGAAATTCAAAAACATTTGCCTTCTTTTACAACTGAGTACGCGCCTGATTTTAGACAAGCCATTGCCGATTCATGGCCTGGCTCTATCGATGACAGCATTGCGCAGCGCGATTGGGATTGGAAGGCGGAATACGATACACCAGCCTTGGTAGCCAAGATGCTAGAAGAAATTAAAAAGAAGATTTAGTGTTTTATGACCAAAGAATTGTACATCTACAATAGCCTATCGCGAAACAAGGATTTGTTTCAACCATTGAATGCACCGCATGTGGGCTTGTATGTTTGCGGACCTACTGTTTATGCCAATGTGCATTTGGGCAATTGTAGAACTTTCATGTTTTTTGATGTGGTTTACCGTTACCTGACCCACCTGGGTTACAAGGTGCGATACGTTCGCAACATTACCGATGTGGGACACATCACTTCTACCTTTGACGATGGCGTGGATCGCATTGGTCAACAGGCCCGTTTGGAACAATTGGAGCCCATGGAAATTGTACAGAAGTACACCAATTATTTTCATGAAGTGATGCGTGTCTTCAATAATCACTCTCCAAGCATTGAGCCTACCGCAACAGGCCACATGATAGAGCAGATTGAGATGATCAAGAAGATTTTGGATCAAGGATTTGCGTATGAGGTCAATGGAAGCATTTACTTTGACGTGCAAGCGTATCGCGCTAAATATCCCTATGGTGAATTGAGCGGAAGAAATGTGGAGGAGTTATATGAAAATACAAGAACATTGGATGGGCAGGACGAGAAGAAATTCTTTGCCGACTTTGCTTTGTGGAAAGCAGCGTCACCTGAGCACATCATGCGTTGGCCCTCTCCATGGGGAGAAGGTTTTCCCGGATGGCATTTGGAGTGTTCTGCCATGAGCACCAAATATTTGGGAGAGCAGTTTGATATACACGGTGGAGGAATGGATTTGAAATTCCCGCACCATGAATCGGAAATCGCGCAGAATACTGCATGCTGTGGAAAGGGTCCCGTAAAATATTGGATGCACAGCAACATGCTAACTGTGAATGGTCAGAAGATGTCCAAGTCGTTGGGCAATTCTTTCTTGCCACACGAATTGTTTGCTGGTGATCATCCATTATTGGAAAAAGGCTACACGCCGCAAGTGGTTCGCTTTTTCATGATGCAAGCACATTACCGCTCCACATTGGATTTCAGCAATGATGCATTGAATGCAGCAGAGAAAGCCTATGAGCGGATGATGACGGCGTACATGAGCATCGATCAATGCAAGCCGTCAACGGAGAGTGATGCGGACATTGCAGCATTGGAAGCGCGTTGTTATGCAGCCATGGGAGACGATTTTAATACGCCCATTTTGATTGCTGAATTGTTTGAGGCGGTGCGGTTGATCAACGGTTGTAAAAATGGACAACAAGCTTTGACTGCTGCGCAGTTGACACATTTGAAAACCATCATGACGCATTTCTTGATGGACGTGATGGGATTGCAGGCACCTGAAGCATCGGCAGATCACGAGCTGCCCAATGTGATGATGGATGCGGTATTTGCGGTTCGCAAGGGATTAAAAGAACGAAAAGATTATGCAACGGCAGATATGTTGCGCGATGCTTTTGCAGAAAGAAATATTGTACTAAAGGACACCAAAGAGGGTGGAGAATGGACGTATGAAAAAAAATAGAATAATTGCCATCGTATTATTGGCACTGATTGTTTTGTGGGCTGTGGTTCAATTTCTTCCCAAAGGAGGAAGTGGTTCTAAAGTACAACAATCAGAGAGACCAGTTGAGGAGGTGAAGTTGGTCACACCACCTGCCTTTTCAGTTGATTCAGCCATGGCCTATTTGAAGAAGCAAGTCGATTTTGGTCCACGTGTTCCAGGAACCAAGGCGCACAGTGCGTGTTTGGATTGGATTGTATCAGAGTGCAAAAAGCGCGGAGCCGCTGTTGACATACAATACACCAAGATGACAGCATGGAACGGTGACGCAACACCCGTGAGGAATATCATCGCTGAATTCAACAAAGACAAGAAAATGCGGGTGATGTTGGCTGCGCATTGGGATTCCAGGTTTGCAGCAGACAAAGACGCCAACAAGTCCAACCAGAAAAAGGCCATAGATGGGGCCAATGATGGAGCCAGTGGGGTAGCAGTATTGTTGGAGATGGCACGATTGATACAACAGCAATCACCTGAGGTGGGAGTGGATTTGGTCTTTTTTGACAACGAGGACCAAGGTGCACCGGAGTGGTCTGACATGAATCCACAAGCCTCCAATGCCACGTGGTGTTTGGGATCCCAACATTGGGCCAGACAGCCGCACAAAGAAGGATACCAAGCCAAGTATGGCATTTTGTTGGATATGGTAGGAGGCAAGAATGCGCGCTTCAACAAGGAAGGCACATCCATGGCAGCAGCAGGAGATGTGATGAATTGGGTGTGGGCACATGCGCAGAAGATGGGATACGGACATTTGTTTGTCAACGAGGAGATAGGCGGCATCACCGATGATCATGTCTACATGAATCAAGGGGGAGTTCGTTCCATCGATATCATAGACATGCGACCCAACACCATTGCCATGGGCATGGGCAACTATGAGTTTGGATCGTTCCACCACACCATGGAAGACAATTTGAGCAACATCGATCCAGAGGTGTTGAAAGCAGTGGGAAGGGTAGTTGCCATGGCGGTTTATAATACGAAGTAGGGGGGAAGAGGTGATGAAGGGATGGGGTAGCGAGAGTGGCATGTTAATGCCTGATTTAGCTTGACTGTTTCATGTTTATTTCATGGTAAATTGAATTTCTGTCATTTTTTTAAGGAAGATTCGTTTTGGCAATTTGTACTTGTAGCTAACGCGAGTGAATTGTGAAAATTGCCGCGAATATTTGGAAATTGGGTTTAAATGACTATACTTTTACTATTATTATACAATTATCATGAAATTCAAATCTGTTTTATTTTTTCTCCTTGCCTCTTTACAAATCTTTGCCCAGACTGTTGACAATGATGGTGACGGATTTGACGCTCTGACTGATTGTAATGACAACTGCGCTACCATTTATCCAGGTGCTCCATGTAACGATGGTGATGCCGCTACATTGGATGAAACCATTCAATCAGATTGCACATGCGGTGGAGGAACATCTGTAACATCTTGTCTAGGGCCTCAAAGTATTTCTTTTGAGCCGGCTCCAACTGCTGGAACTTGGCCAGTTGGAACCAATGTGACCATTTGTTACACCTTGGATTATGGACAAAATTCAGGTGACTGGTTGGACGGAATGGCTTTGACTTTGGGAACAGGATGGTCTTTAGCCTCACCACTTACAGCTCCTTTGGAATGCAATGGCGGTCCTGGAGTTTGGATTTGGCAAGAAAGCAATAATCCAACGGGTGCATTGTCTTTCCCTACAGGGCAAGGATATTATTATGATTATAACAATGATGGAAATGGTGGAAATGACTGGGGAGATAACGGCTCTTGTTTGTTTAGCATGTGCGTTACAGCGACAACTGTTGCTTCGGTAGATTTGACAGTAACTGTTGCCTCAGGTGGAGATAGTCAATTTGGAAGTTATGGCTCCAGTGCTGGATGTCCCATTGAACCTTTCACGGTTGATCCCGTTTCTGTGCCGTCCTGCTTAATAGAATTCCCATTCTGTGCCACTCCTTCAAGTTGCAATCCAGTAAGCAACCAATACTCATTGGTTCTAGCTCAGAACAATTACATCAATACTACTTTGGCTCCTGGTACTGGAACGCTTGATTTGTATTTGGATGGTATCGTTATTCAATCATGGAATGCACCTTTCAATTCGGTGAACCCTATCAATGTTGATAGCTTGTATTCAGATGGAATTAACCATACTTTAATGGCTATGTTCTCAGCTAACCCCGGATGTATGGGCACAACATCTTTTGTTGCTCCAGCTTTCTGTGCTGGTCAGGATGATGACACTGATGGTTACGTTGCTGCAGACGATTGTAATGATTTGGATGCAACAGTGAATCCTAGTGCCCCTGAGATTTGTGACTTGCAGGACAATAACTGCGATGGTGTAATTGATGAGAACCAAGATGCAGACGGTGACGGTTACAATTCTTGCAGTGGAGATTGTAATGATAACAATCCCACAATTTGGGTAGGTGCAAGTTGTAATGATGGAAACCCTATCACGACGAGTGATTTAATTCAAAACGATTGCAGTTGCGCTGGAGTTCTTGGAGATGAGCCTTCCAACGCTTTTTCTGCAAGTCCTTCCACAGGCTGTCTCAATATTACAGTTAATCCTGCTTTGTATACCATTAGCAACGTAGTTGCGGCACCTGGATGTGCTGGCAATACTGTGGGAAGTGAGAATCCCGATTTTTGGATTAGAATCAATGCTCCTGCTAATGGGCAACTTTTCCTGTCACCGCTCGGTGCAGGTGATGCGGGAATGGCCGCTTATAATTACCAGCCTAGTAGCAATACGTACACTTTATTGGGATGTGACGATGATTCAGGTCCCGGTTTGATGCCTCAATTGACTTTGACAGGTTTGACACCAGGTTCACAGATATATATTCAGTTATGGGCCTACAATGCGGGTAATACCATTAATTTTAATTTCTGCTCTGCAAATTGCACAACTGCATTGGCGTATTATCCCGATGCAGATGGCGATACACGAGGTGATGTTACTGCGGCTCCTTTTTTTAATTGCACACCAATTTTGGGATTTGTTCTGGATAATAGTGATTGCAATGATGCATCCTCCACAACATATCCGGGAGCAAATGAAGTATGTGGCGATAATCTCGATAATGATTGTAATTCAATAATTGACAATGGTTGCACCACAGATGTGGATGGTGATGGATATGTTACGGCTGAAGATTGCAACGATACTGTTCCGGCGATCAATCCAAGCGCCATAGAGATTTGTGATGTTGTGGATAATAATTGTGATGGTTTAATTGATGAAGGTTTTGATATGGATGGAGATGGATTTGCTTCTTGTAACGGTGATTGTAATGATAGTAATCCTAATTTATGGATACATAAATTCTGTGATGATGGAAATCCAGCAACTGGTGGAGATGAGATTCAAGCCGATTGTTCTTGTTTAGGTTATATTTCCATTCCTGGTGATGAGCCATGGACCGCATTTACTGCTGACCCAGCGACTGGATGCGTGGATATTTCAATCGATCCATCTTTATTCACACCTTCCCTAAATCCAGGGGCACCAGGATGTGCCAATAATCCATCTTGGCAGGGAGCCCAGCAGCCAGATGTTTGGTTTGCAGTCGTGGTACCCTCCTCTGGTATTCTGACACTCACGACACAAGGAAGTGTTGATGCCGCAATGGCTGCATATACATACAATAGTATAAATGGAGTTTATACGAAATTAGGTTGTGATGATGATACAGGCCCTGGTCTGATGCCTGCGTTATCTTTTACATTGAATCCAGGCGCATTAGTTTTTGTCCAGCTTTGGGCTTTTGGAGGAGGTGTTGTGAATTTCTCCTTCTGTTCATCCAGTTGTGGAGGTGCTGTGGCATATTATTCTGATGCTGATGGTGATGGATTTGGAGATGCAAATGGTCCGGTGGTATTCTTGTGTGCGCCGGACCCCCTGCTGGTAACCAACAACAGGGACTGCGATGATACCAATGCCTCAATCAATACCTCTGCTTCAGAGATTTGTAGTGATTTGATTGACAATAATTGTAATAATTTGGTAGATGAAGGCTGCACAACAGATGCGGATGGTGATGGAACGGTAGATGCCTTAGATTGTCAACCCAATAATTCAGCAATTAATCCTGGAGCAGCAGAAGTTTGTAACACCATTGATGATAATTGTGATGGCGTTGCTGATAACGGACTGCCAAATACAAGTTATTATGCTGATGCGGATGGTGATGGATTTGGTGACATTAATGCCGCAATCACATCTTGTTTTGATCCAAACTCACCTCCCGTATGTAATTATACTTTCAATTTAACAGATACTTTTGGTGACGGTTGGAATGGCAATCAAATGCAGTTGACAACCAATGGAGGCGCAACTATTGAGGCAACGATAGGTCTTACTTTCACTGTGGGTGTAGGGATTTCTGAGACGATTTTGATGACAAATGGTGTAACATATGATTTAACCTGGTCTACTATCGGTAATTATACCCAAGAGATTGGATTTGACTTGTTGCATCCTTCAGGGTCTGTAGTTTATAGTTTGCCAACGGGTAGCGGAGCATCAGCAGGAACTTTTCTAACAACATTGACAGCAACATGTCCTGCCCTTGGGGTTTATGTTTTGAATTCTGATGATTGTAATGATGCCGAACCAATAATAAATCCTACCGCTGGCAATTGTGATGTTGTAGATCTTGATGGTGATGGCTTTTATTCTTTTGACGATTGTGACGATTTTAATTCTAGTATCAATCCATCCGCTTTTGAAATTTGTGAGAATGGAATCGACGAAAATTGCGATGGATTGGATGGCACTTGTTTGCTCGCCGGATGCACAGATAGTTTAGCAAGCAATTTTAATCCAGATGCAGTTATTGATAATGGTTTGTGCTATTATGGAGCTCCTTATTTTGTCATAAATGAAATCAATCCAGATCCCGCTGAGGTTGGAACAGATCTTACTGAGTTTGTTGAATTATTTGGAACACCAGGAATGTCCTTAGATGGTTATGTTTTGGTTTGTTTCAATGGGGGAACTGGAACAAATAATGTTGCTTATGGATCTTATGATTTGGATGGTTATTCCATTCCCCCTTCAGGTTATTTTGTCAT
>CAZNVU010000002.1:0-52593 GCA_964576575.1 uncultured Chryseobacterium sp. | reverse complement strand
AACCTGCGACCACACGCCCCCCAGACGTGTACTCTACCAACTGAGCTACATCCCGATTAGTTTTTTGAGGGCGCGAAAATAGTCAATTTTATTCGCAATCTGAAGGAATTGTACAAGGTCCTGCCAAAACAGTAATCGTCTCCTCGTTGTTCTGCTCCTCTGTAATTTTAATGATACCCTCTCCGACAAAGCCACTCTTGCAGGCTGTAATATCCAAAACAGCAAAACCCGCTTGTCCCGCCTCATAGTATCTTGTAAAGTCAAATTCCACTGAACCATCCGAACTTGTAACACCACAAGTGTCAAATCTCACAGCATTTGAGGGAGGCGGAAACTCAGAGGGTAATGCATATATTCTAACTTTTGAAAACTGTACTGGCTGTCCATCAGCATCAATCACACGAATCAATGCCTTGGTAGGCTCTATCTTGTATCGTTTACATGCGCCTGCCATGATGGTCATTAATCCTGCAGTAACAAAAAAGAGTAAAGTGTAGTTTAGACTAAATTTTTTCATTGCGTTAAAAATAATTTTCGCAAATCCGTAAGTTTGCAAAAAACAAAGAAACAAAAAAAATGTTGAAAAGCCTAAATTTTCCTTTCTCTTATGGCATGGCCTTGTCATTGGCCTTTTTAACCTCAGCCTGCAACAGTCCCAAGAACTCATCAGAGTCTGCCAACGCTGCCCCTGCTATTGTTCAAGAAGAAGCCCAACCAGCCCCTCAACCCGAAACCAAACAAACTATGAATACACGTGTTAAAGTAACCACATCACAAGGTGTGATGGTGGTAGAATTGTACAATGAAACACCATTGCACAGAGATAATTTCATCAAATTGGTGAAAGAAGGTTTTTACAACGACCTCCTTTTCCACCGTTGCATCAAAGGTTTCATGGCCCAAGGTGGTGATCCTGAATCTCGCGGTGCTGCTCCTTCAAAAGCTTTGGGTATGGGTGGTCCTGGCTACACTGTTCCCGCTGAGTTCAATGCCAATTTTGTGCACAAAAAAGGTGCTTTGGCTGCTGCTCGCCAAGGGGATCAAGTGAACCCCAAGAAGGCATCTAGCGGAAGCCAATTCTACATTGTTCAAGGTCAACAATTGAACGACAACCAAATCACGCAATTTGAATCAAGGGCTGCTATGAAAATGCCTGGTTTCAAATACACCGATGCACAACGCCAAGTGTACAAAACCGTTGGCGGCACCGCAATGCTAGATATGGATTATACTGTTTTCGGCGAAGTGGTTGAAGGGTTGGATGTGTTGGATAAAATTTTGGCACAACCCACTAAGCCAGGCGATCGTCCTGTTACCGATATCACCATGAAGATGGAGATCCTTCCATAAGTTGTATGCAAGAACAAATTCAAAATCTCCTCATCGAGATTCAAAATACGGTCATCTCTAACGCTGAGCAATCTGAACAATTTAGGATTCAGTACCTCGGTCGCAAAGGAGTGATGAACGATTTGTTTGAAGCTTTCAAACAAGTTCCCAATGATCAAAAAAAGGCGTTGGGAAAAGAATTGAATGTTTTGAAAATGGCCGCCCAAGAAAAATGGGAAGGTTTTCAGAACGCCGCTCCAGCAGCGGACGCTGTCAATCCCAACTGGGATTTTTCTGTCCCAAGTGGTTTGATGGGGCGTGGCAAAAGACATCCTTTGAGCTTGGTGCAAAATGAGATCATTTCCATCTTTGAGAAGGTTGGTTTCAGCGTTGCTGAAGGTCCGGAAATTGAAGATGATTGGCACGTTTTCAGTGGATTGAATTTCCCGCCGGAACATCCTGCACGAGACATGCAAGATACTTTCTTTGTGCAAACCAATCCCGATTGGTTGTTGCGCACCCATACCTCTAGCGTGCAGGTGCGTGAGATGGAAAAGAGACAACCTCCTTTTCGCATTATCATGCCAGGCAGGGTTTTCCGAAATGAAGCCATCAGTGCCCGCGCGCATTGTCAGTTTCATCAGATAGAAGGTTTGTACATTGATAAGAACGTTTCCTTTGCCGATATGAAGGCCACCTTGTTGTACTTTGTGCAGTCATTTTTTGGTAAGGCCAAGATCCGTTTGCGTCCTTCTTATTTTCCTTTCACGGAGCCCAGCGCTGAGTTGGATGTGTATTGGGGATTGGAGACAGAAGCCGATTACCGTATCACCAAAGGAACGGGTTGGTTGGAAATCATGGGCTGCGGTATGGTAGATCCCAATGTCCTTTCAGCCAGCGGTATTGACCCTGAGGTTTACAGCGGTTTTGCTTTTGGAATGGGCATTGAGCGCATTGCAATGTTGCGCTATCAGATCGACGATTTAAGACATTTCTTTGAAAACGACCAACGCTTTTTAGCACCCTTCGATCAGTTCTCACATTGATGCTTAGTGTTATTTTTACACTTATTAAAAAAATGCCCCTGTGAAGGGGCGTTTCCTTTTATATTTGCCTTCAGCTTAAAAATCGATTACATGGCTACTGCGACCAAGAAAAAAGAATCCAAAGCGACTGCTACAGGATACGGAAAAGAAGACTACATCAAGTGGCATCGCGAGATGATGTTGATGCGTCGTTTCGAAGAGAAGTGTGGACACTTGTATATCCAGCAAAAGTTTGGTGGATTTTGTCACTTGTACATTGGACAAGAGGCTATTCTTTCGGGAATGATGTCTGCCATCCGTCCCACCGATAAAGTGATTACTGCATACCGCGATCATGCTCATCCTCTGGTAATGGGATCTGATCCCAAAAGAGTAATGGCGGAATTGTACGGAAAGGTCACAGGTCTTTCAAAAGGAAAGGGTGGATCGATGCACATGTTTGACAAAGAGCACAACCTCTTCGGTGGACACGGAATTGTTGGTGCTCAAATTCCAATGGGAGCAGGTATTGCTTTTGCAGACATGTACCGTGGAGAGGACAACGTTACCTTGACTTTCTTCGGTGATGGTGCAGCTCGCCAAGGTGCGTTGTTTGAGACTTTCAACATGGCCATGACTTGGAAGATTCCAGTAATTTTTATCATTGAAAATAACCAGTACGCAATGGGAACTTCCATTGAGCGTACTTCCAATGTGACCGATTTGAGCAAGTTGGGTGCTTCATTTGAAATGCCCAGTGAGTCAGTAGACGGGATGCGTCCTGAGGCTGTTGCTGATGCTATCAAGCGTGCAGCAGACCGCGCACGCCGTGGAGATGGTCCTACTTTGTTGGACATCCAAACCTACCGATATAAGGGACACAGTATGTCTGACCCTCAGAAGTACCGCACCAAAGAGGAGGTTGCAGAGTATCAAGAGCAAGATCCTTTGGAGTACGTTGCTCGTGTTATCTTAGAAAACAACTGGATGACCCAAGCCGACTTAGACAAAGTGGAAGAGGAAATCAAAGCAGTGGTCGAAGAGTCTGTAAAGTTTGCAGAAGAGTCTGCTATGCCAGAGGCGCACGAGATTTACGAAGATGTTTATTCAGATCCTTATCCATACGTTAAAGACTAAAGAATATGGCAGAGATAGTTAGAATGCCCAAGTTGAGCGATACCATGACCGAAGGGGTGGTAGCTGCTTGGCACAAGAAGATTGGTGATAAAGTAAAAACAGGTGATTTGTTGGCTGAGATTGAAACCGACAAAGCCACCATGGAGTTTGAATCTTTTCAAGATGGTGTGTTGTTGCACATTGGTGTTGAAAAAGGAAAGAAGGCTCCAGTAGATTCTATTTTGGCCATCTTGGGAAAAGAAGGAGAGGATGTTGCAGCGATTATCGAAGCAGAAGCTTCAGCAGCGCCAAAGGCAGAAGAGCCCAAAGCAGCGCCTGCTCCTGTAGCGGCTCCCGCACCCAAGGCTGCGCCGGCTCCTGCACCAGTAGCAGCTCCGGTTGCTCAGGCAGCACCTGCCCCCATTGCAGCCAACAATGGTAGAACAAAAGTTTCACCATTGGCCAAGAAATTAGCAGACGAAAAAGGTCTTCCATTGAACTACATCCCAGGATCTGGTGATGGAGGTCGTATTGTGAAGCGTGATATTGATGCGTTTATGGCGGGTTCTGTTCAAGGCAGCGCCAACGCAGTAGAAAGTTTCTACGAGGTAGAGGTTTCTCAAATGAGAAAAGTAATTGCTCGTCGTTTGGCGGAGAGCAAATTCAGCGCACCTCACTTCTATTTGACCATGGACATTGACATGGACAATGCGATGAGTGCACGTAAAGCAATCAACGATCAAGGAATGAAAGTTTCTTTCAATGACATGGTAGTTAAGGCTTGCGCGATGGCATTGAAAAAACATCCTGTCATCAATTCATCATGGCTGGGAGATCGCATTCGTTACAACGATCATGTCCATATTGGAGTGGCCGTTGCAGTGGAAGATGGATTGTTGGTGCCTGTTGTTAGACATGCCAACACCAAGTCATTCGGGCAGATTGGAGCTGAAGTAAAAGTATTTGCCGAGAAAGCCAAGTCAAAGAAATTGCAACCCCAGGATTGGGAAGGCAATACCTTCACCATTTCCAATTTGGGAATGTTTGGAATCGAAGAATTCACAGCCATCATCAACCCACCGGATGCGTGCATTTTGGCGGTAGGTGGCATCAAGCAAGTGCCAGTGGTGAAGAATGGTCAAGTAGTTCCCGGAAACGTCATGAAAGTAACCTTGAGTTGTGATCACCGCGTGGTAGATGGAGCAAGTGGCGCAGCCTTCTTGAACACCATCAAATCCTTCTTGGAACAACCGGTTTTGATGTTTGTATAAAAAGACAATTTAATAGCAATAAAAAAAGCGTCCAATCGGGCGCTTTTTTGTTGGAGTAACTTTTAATGCAATATCTCAGCATGCAATGTAATTGATGAAATTGGATTTAACGCAAAGCGCGCCAAAAATCCGCAGAGTTCGCCAAGAGGAAACAAGACTCTCCGCGTTCTTTGCGAAACCTTTGCGCTCCTTGCGTTAAATTGTGGAATATTTCAACCGCAGAGTTAACAAAGACAACGAAGCATTGCTTCGAAAGGTGCGTAAAGTGTCATTAAGAAAACATCTCTCTCACCCTGTGAAAGAAAGACTTGTCTTTGCTACCTGGAGCGGGTTGAAAATGTTCAGCAGTGCGCAATTTCTCCAATAGTTCTTTCTCCTCGCTGTTCAATTTTTGAGGTGTCCAAACATTGATGTTGACCAACAAATCACCATGACCATATCCGTTGACTTCCGGTAATCCTTTGCCTTTCAATCGCAATATTTTTCCACTCTGTGTTCCTGCATCAATTTTGATTTGCGCTTTTCCTTTTACCAATGGAACTTCCACAGATGCACCCAATGCGGCATCTGCAAAGTTGATGTACAAATCATGGTAAAGATTGATGCCGTCTCGCTTGAGCGTTGCATGTTCCTCTTCCTCAATTTGTACCAAAAGGTCACCAGGAACTCCTCCAAAAGGTCCAGCATTTCCTTTGCCAGATACATTCAACGTCATTCCCTCACCAACACCCCCTGGGATGTTAATCTCAATCAATTCCTCTTCACGCTTTTGGCCATTGGCATCTGCATCTTTGGGTTTGCTTTTCACTGATTTCCCAGCTCCATTACAAACATGACATGTGGTTGCAGTTTGCATGGCGCCCAAAATGGTTTGTTGCACACGGCGAATTTGTCCACTTCCTTTACAAGTTCCGCAGGTATCATAGCTGACACCCTCGGCATTGACCATCTTAAATACTTTCACCTTCTTGGTTACCCCAAAGGCGATCTCCTCCAAATTCAATTTTACTTTGATGCGCAAGTTGCTTCCCTTGACACGTCGACTGCCTCCGCTTCTTCCTCCACCGCCAAATGCTTGTCCGAAAATATCACCAAAGTTGGAGAAGATGTCGTCCATGTTCATGCCGCCTCCGCCACCACCACCAAAGCCTCCGCCCATTCCGGCGTGACCAAATTGATCGTAGCGGGCCTTCTTCTCAGGATCACTTAATATTTCATAAGCCTCTGCTGCCTCCTTGAATTTATCCTCGGCTGATGCGTCATCTGGATTTTTATCCGGATGATATTTAATAGCCAATTGACGGTAGGCCTTTTTTATTTCCGCCTCCGACGCACCTTTTGAAACGCCCAATACTTCGTAATAATCTCTCTTTGCCATGGCTTATGATCCTACCGCTACCTTGGCGTAGCGAATAACTTTTTCGTTTAAACTATAACCCTTCTCAACGGTGTCCAAAACTTTTCCTTTAAGATCTTCAGTTGGCGCTGGGATTTGGGCGATGGCTTCATGCAAATCACTATTGAAAACATCACCATTGCTTTCGATGGCTTTTAGACCATGCTTTTCCAAGCCGTTTTTTAGTCCCAGGTGAATCAAAGAAAAACCTTCCTTGATGGCTTGGATGTCTTCCAATGTTTCGTTGGCTTTGATGGCCCTTTCAAAATTGTCTAATATGGGCAATAGGTCTTTGATGACTCCCTGAGCCGCAGTGGCCAGGAGCTCTCTTCTTTCTTTGGCTTGATTTCTTCTGAAGTTGTCGAAATCAGCTGCTAAATAGTAGTATTTGTTTTTCCAATCCTCCTGCGCAGCTTGTTCCGCTGCAGCCGCATCTTGTTCGTTGCTCTCTTCGGTGGTGTTGCTTTCATTGGTAACGTCAGATGTGTTTTCAACAACAGGGTTGTTTTCGTTTTCCAATGCTTCAGGATTTTTTTCGTTTTCTGTATTCATACTCCACTATTTTTTTTTGGCTCACAACAAAATTGTTACCACACTGAAATGGGCGACATTCTGTCAGAGGTTGCAAAGGTAAGGACAAAAAAAATCCCGACGATTTGTCGGGATTGAATGTTTTTAGGTCAAAATTAAAATTTAGCCACAAACTCATCCAGCTTCATGTGAAGCTCCATGCCACGCAAATTTTTACCAACGATGATTCCATTTTCATCGATTAAGAAACTCATCGGGATACCAGTAACACCATACATTTCGCTTGCAGCATTTTTCCATCCTTTTAGGTCACTAACATGATACTTCCATGTTAATCCATCTGCTTCAATGGCTTGTTTCCATTGGTCCATTGTTTTATCTAAACTAACGGAGAATACTTCAAATCCTTTGGCAGTTTTAAAGGAAGCTTTATTGTATTTGTTGTAAGCAGAAACAACGTTTGGATTTTCTCTTCTGCAAGGTCCACACCATGAAGCCCAAAAATCAATCAAAACCATTTTGCCACGCAAAGATGATAGTTTGATTTTCTTGCCATCGACGCCAGCCATATCAATCTCTGGCGCTTGGTCACCAATGCTGGTTCCTATTTTATTTGTTTTCTCAACAATTGCTGCAGTCTTTTCTGTTGATTTAAAAGACAATACAGATACGCCGATGACAACAACGCTTAATGCTAAAATGATCTTTTTCATGATTTTGATTCTTTTCAAATGTAATGATTTCTCATTGCCAAAGACAATGCCAAAATCATTTTATCTTAATCAATCCTTCTGATTTCTGCACCCAATGCAGCAAGACGACTTTCGATATCTTGGTAACCTCTATCAATTTGCTCAATGTTCTGGATCACACTTTTTCCTTTGGCGCCAAGGGCTGCAATCAGCAGGGCCACACCAGCTCTGATGTCGGGTGAGGACATGGTAACACCCTTTAGAGTGGACTTTCTGTCCAGTCCAATGACGGTTGCCCGGTGTGGATCGCACAAAATAATCTGAGCACCCATGTCTATCAATTTGTCTACAAAGAACAATCGGCTCTCGAACATTTTCTGGTGAATCAAAACGGAACCACGGGCTTGGGTTGCTGTGACCAAAGCGATGGAAATCAGGTCGGGTGTGAATCCTGGCCATGGGGCATCGGAAATCGTCATAATGGAACCGTCAATGAAGCTTTCAATTTCATAATGTTCCTGGGCAGGGATATGCAAGTCATCTCCGTTGATCAATTCCATCTTGATGCCCATGCGACCAAAAATCTCTGGTATGATTCCCAAGTGGGGATAGCCTACATTTTTGATGGTGATTTCTCCTTGGGTCATGGCTGCCATTCCAATGAATGAGCCTATTTCAATCATATCAGGTAAACATCTGTGTGTGCACCCTCCCAATTTGTTAACGCCTTCAATGATCAGTAGATTGGAGCCAATGCCTTCAATCTTACCACCCATTGAGTTGATCATCTTACACAATTGTTGCAAGTAGGGTTCACACGCTGCGTTGTAAATGGTTGTTGTGCCTTGTGCTAGAGCTGCAGCCATAACGATATTGGCTGTTCCAGTAACCGAAGCCTCATCCAAGAGCATGTAAGTCCCCTTTAATTCTTTGGCTTCAACACTGTAAAAATGATCATTGGCATCGTAGTTGAATTTTGCGCCAAGGTTGATGAATCCTTGGAAATGCGTGTCCAATCGGCGTCTTCCAATTTTGTCTCCACCAGGTTTTGGGATGTATCCAACACCATATCGTCCCAACATCGGACCCACCATCATGATGGAACCACGCAGTTTGGCCGCTTTGGTTTTGTATTCTGCGGTTGTCAAATAGTTCAAATCAATATCAGCCGCTTCAAAAGCGTAATGACCCTTGCCTAATTTTTCAACCTTCACGCCAACATCTTGAAGTAAGTCAATCAATTTTAATACATCGATGATCTCAGGGATGTTTGAAATTTCAACACGCTCTGGGGTAAGTAATACAGCACATAGAATTTGCAAAGCTTCATTCTTTGCCCCTTGCGGGATAACTTCACCATGTAATTTGTGACCTCCAATGATTTCAAATTTTGCCGACATAATTCTTCTAATTTGATGGCAAGAAAATCAAGAATTCATCATGTTTGATAAAACAAAAAAGGATTTATTGACATTGAATAGCCAACAATGTTTTGCATTTAGAAGGTATTTACGACCTTTGTCCCATGTCAGTAAATAAGGAAATCAGACGGGTTACTACACATACCCTGCATGAGATGAAAGTTCGTGGAGAGAAAATCAGCATGCTCACCGCCTATGATTTTACCATGGCCAGCATAATAGATGCCGCAGGGATTGATGTAATTTTAGTGGGAGACAGCGCATCCAATGTAATGGCAGGTCATGAGACTACGCTGCCCATCACGTTGGATCAAATGATATATCACGCGGCCTCAGTGGTTCGCGCTTGTCAGCGCTCATTGGTGGTTGTGGATATGCCCTTTGGCTCTTACCAGGGCAATTCAAAAGAGGCTTTGAATTCAGCCATCAAAATCATGAAGGAGACTGGTGGTCATGCGGTCAAAATAGAAGGTGGATCAGAGGTGGAGGAAAGCATCAAGCGTATACTCACCGCAGGCATTCCGGTGATGGGCCATTTGGGATTAACCCCGCAGAGCATTTATAAGTTTGGAACTTATCAAGTTCGCGCTAAAGAAGAAATGGAAGCGGAGCGTCTTAAGCATGACGCCAAACTGTTGGAAGCGGCGGGTGTGTTTGCCATTGTTTTAGAAAAAATTCCAGCCAAATTGGCCAAGGAAGTAGCGGAGTCGGTTGAAATTCCAATCATCGGAATTGGCGCAGGTGCTGAGGTAGATGGACAAGTATTGGTGCTGCATGATATGTTGGGATTGACCCAAAATTTTAGCCCACGTTTTTTGAGGCGTTACGCCCAAATGGGAGAGATTATGAATGACGCTGTCAAGCAATACATTGCTGATGTCAAGGCCAAGGATTTCCCCAATTCAAAGGAACAATATTGAGCATGAGTCAACCCAGGAAAGAGTGGTCTCAGGTTCCCGTTGCTCCCATTGTTTCAACCAATGTGGAGAACCTTCAAGTGCTTTTTGAAGACAATCATGTTATTGTGGTCAATAAACGAAGCAGTGATATCGTCCAGGCCGATAGAACCGGCGATGAAGTGCTCTCAGATATTGTCAAAGAATACATCAAGCGGAAGTACAACAAGCCAGGTGAAGTTTTTTTGGGAACAGTGCATAGAATAGATCGTCCGGTGAGCGG
This sequence comes from uncultured Chryseobacterium sp., assembly GCA_964576575.1. GTDB lineage: Bacteria > Bacteroidota > Bacteroidia > Flavobacteriales_D > Sanyastnellaceae > CAMCTV01. Next base: position 42,633 of record CAZNVU010000002.1, on the reverse strand, counting down.
AGCTGTGATTTATGCCAAAACATCCAAAGCATTATCAAGGCTTACTGTTGCTTTTAAGGATCGTGAGGTAAAGAAGACCTATTGGGCTGTTGTCAAGGGACAATTTGAAAAGTCAGAAGCCACAGTGGTCAACTACTTGTGGAAGGATGAAAGACAGAACAAGACATTTGCTTTTAAAGACAACGGAAAGGATCGAAAAGAATCTGAGTTGTCCTATAAAGTAATGGGTGAGAGTGATCACTATACTTTTGTAGAAGTGTATCCCAAAACCGGCAGGCATCATCAGATTAGGGCTACTATGGCTTTTTTGGGATGTCCCATCAAAGGGGATGTAAAATATGGGTCAAAGAGAACCAATGACAATGCGAGTATTCATTTGCATGCCCGTAAAATCGGTTTCCATCATCCTACCCAAAAGCATTGGATGGAGATAATAGCGCCTCTGCCGGAGGAGGTTTTGTGGAATGCGTTTTTGCAGAAACAGTATGGAGTGAAGAGTGAAGAATAAAGAGTAAAGAGTAAGTAGAGCTAAGAGTAAAGGAGTAACTCCACTGGATACTGACTACTCATTACTGATTACTGTTTAAAGATTACTTTTCTTATCCCGATTATATTTGTCGAAAATTTGAAAAAGATATGGAACCAACAGAACACATACATTGCTTGATCATCGGAAGTGGTCCTGCAGGATATACAGCAGCCATTTACGCAGCACGCGCAGATTTGAAACCCGTCATGTATATGGGAAATCAGCCTGGAGGTCAATTGATGGATACTACAGAAGTGGATAATTTTCCTGGCTATCCAAACGGCGTAAAAGGTCCAGAGATGATGGAAGATTTGAAAAATCAAGCCTTGCGTTTTGGAACAGATGTGCGCTCTGGTTGGGCTACAAAGGTTGATTTTACAGGGCCTAAGCACATTGTTGAGTTTGACAATGGAAAACACGTAGTGAGTGCAGATTCAGTTATCATCTCAACAGGAGCTTCTGCCAAGTGGTTGGGGTTGGAAAGTGAATTGCGTTTGCGTGATATTGGCGGCGGTGTAAGTGCTTGTGCAGTGTGTGATGGATTTTTCTACAGAAACCAAGATGTAGTGATTGTAGGTGCTGGAGATACAGCAGCTGAGGAAGCTACTTATTTGGCCAAGTTGTGCAAGAAGGTTTACATGATTGTGAGAAGCGATAAAATGCGCGCGAGCAAAGCCATGCAGCATCGTGTCATGAATACGCCAAACATTGAAGTGATTTGGAACGCGGTAACAGAGGAAGTTTTAGGTACTGACGGTGTTACCGGAGCGCGCTTTGTTATCAATGGAACAGAGAAGAGAGAAGTGGCTGCAACGGGATTCTTTGTGGCCATTGGTCACAAGCCCAATACAGATGTTTTCAAACCATGGATCAATACGGACGAAGTGGGTTATATTTTGAATGTTCCCGGCACCGCAAAGACCAATATCGAAGGGGTTTTTGTAGCAGGAGATGCGGCGGATAAGACCTATCGCCAGGCCATCACAGCGGCAGGTACAGGTTGCATGGCAGCATTGGATGCAGAGCGATATTTAGCTTCCAAAGGTCATTAATTGGAATCGATGAAAATTTGACATGATTGCAAGGGGAAGAGTTATCTTTGCGTCATGTCAAATTTTACTTTGTCAATACATCAATCGGGGTTGAGTGCACAGCAAATTCTGCTGCACGACTATCGTTTAGCTTGGGTAAGCAGAGAGGCGTCGCTTCTGGGTCGTAAAGAGGTGCTTACCGGTAAGGCCAAATTTGGAATTTTTGGGGACGGTAAGGAGGTGGCGCAAATTGCCATGGCCCGTGCTTTTAAGAAGGGAGATTGGCGCTCTGGATATTATAGAGATCAGACGTTCATGATGGCTATTGGCGAGTTGAGTGTTCGTCAATATTTTGCCGCTTTGTATGCACATACAGATGTTGCGCAAGAACCAGCCAGCGGTGGTCGTCAAATGGGTGGGCATTATGCCACCAGGACCATCGATCAAAATGGAGATTGGAAAAACTTGATGGAGATGTACAATTCTTCTTCAGACATTTCCCCCACCGGCGGTCAGATGCCTAGACTTTTGGGTTTGGCCCAAGCCAGTAAAGTTTTCAAAGAAGTAAAAGAATTGCATGATTGGGTCAATTTTACCGATCATGGAAATGAGGTGGCATTTGGAACCATCGGTGATAGTTCTACCTCTGAAGGATTGTTTTGGGAAACCATGAATGCTTCAGCGGTTTTAAAAGTGCCATTGTGCATGAGTGTTTGGGACAACGGATGGGGAATCAGTGTTCCCAAGAAGTTTCAAACCGCCAAAGAAAGTATTTCAGAGGCCATGGCCGGTTTTGATTTAAATGACAACGGCGATGGTATCAAGATTTTCAAGGTCAAAGGTTGGAATTATGCGGAGTTGATTCTCACCTACGCCAAGGCTGTGAAGCTTTGCCGAGAACAACATGTGCCTGTCTTAGTTCATGTAGATGAATTGACTCAACCTCAAGGGCATTCAACGTCTGGTTCTCACGAGCGTTACAAGACCAATGAATTGTTGGAGTGGTACAAGGATTGGGACTGTTTGGTACAATTTAAGAAGTTTATCTTGGCACAAGGCGTTGCTAGTGAGGGTGAATTGGATATAATTCAAAATGAAGCCAAGCAATTTGTAAGAGAGGAACAAAAGGCAGCATGGTCTGCTTTCCGTGCATCAGTAGATGAAGATGTTCAGGCGACAATCCATCATTTGTCTGCCTTTCAGAACAATGCAGCGTGTGCGCCTTTGATACAAGCTTTGCAATCGACCAAAGATGCGGGTAAAAAGGAATTGATGAGTACCATGCATAAGGTATTAAGAGCAGTTGGCGACAGTGAGGAAACCAAAGGTTTGAGACAATGGCAGTTGTATTTAAAGACCAAGTATCAAGCGCAATACAGCAGCAATTTGTACAATGAAGGACGTCAGGCTGTCAGCAATGTAGCTCCAGTAGCTCCAACATATGATGCCCAAGCAGAACAAGTAGATGGTCGTGTTATCCTTAGAGATTTCTGGGATTATCAATTGAGCAAACGACCTGAAGTTTTGATTTTCGGAGAGGATGTTGGAAAGATTGGAGGAGTGAATCAAACTTGCGAGGGATTGCAGGAGAAATACGGAGATATCAGAGTGAGTGATGCGGGAATCCGCGAAGCAACCATATTGGGTCAAGCGATAGGAATGTCGATGAGGGGATTGCGACCCGTTGCTGAAATTCAGTATCTGGATTACATCTATTATGCGTTGCAGATCATGAGAGATGATTTGGCATCCGTCAGATATAGAACGGCTGGAGGTCAAAAAGCACCGGCCATCATTAGTACAAGAGGTCACCGTTTGGAAGGAATTTGGCACAGTGGAAGTCCTATGGGTGCCATTATCAGCAGTGTCAGAGGTATGATGGTTTGTGTTCCGCGCAACATGACGGAGGCAGCTGGAATGTATGCTACTTTATTGGAAGGCGATGAACCTGCATTGGTGGTAGAGTGTCTCAACGGTTACCGTTCAAAGGAAAACATGCCCAGTAATTTGGGCGAGTACAGAACACCCATTGGCATTGCCGAAGTGGTTAAAGAAGGAAAGGATTTGACGTTATTGTCCTATGGTTCTACATTCAATATCTGTCAAGTTGCAGCCAAGGAATTGGAAGCAATGGGTATCTCTGTTGAGTTGGTTGACGCTAGAACATTATTGCCCTTTGATACTACTAATGTGAGTTTGCAGTCTTTGAAAAAGACCAATCGTCTTTTGATAGTGGACGAAGATGTGCCGGGTGGCGCATCGGGTTATTTACTCAATGATGTATTGCATCGCCAAGGTGGTTACCAATATTTGGATGCTGCGCCAGTTACTTTAACAGCTAAACCACATTTGCCAGCTTATGGTACTGACGGCGATTATTTTAGTAAGCCATCCATTGAAGATGTTATCGACACTGTCCTTGGGATAATCCAAGAGTAAGTGTTTTATAAATTGCTCATTTTGGGCGATATTCGCTCAGATGAGAAAACTGCTATTAATTGTATTGGCTTGCATTGCTCCGTATTTCTTTTTTGCACAAAACCTCATTCAGGGAATTGTAAAGGATAAGGATACCAAGTTGCCTATTCCATTTGTATCTATTCAAATAGAGGGTACCGGAATAGGTGTGTTGTCGAGTGAAAACGGAACCTTCAGATTAACCCCCGAGTATTTTCCTTGCATGTTGTTGATTCATGCTGTTGGTTACGATGATCAGAAGATAGGGATTTCTAAAAGCACCTACGACTTGGTTATTGAAATGATAGAACCTTATCTGTATCGTGGACCAGTTCTTCAGATTTATGATGATCGTATTTCTCAAAAGATCAAGCAGGGAGCGCTTACAATTGAGACGTTAGACTTAAAAGCCATTAAGCAAAGTGCTACAGGTAATTTTTATGAGAGTTTAGGCGCATTGAAGGGTGTTGATTTGACGACCGCTTCATTAGGTTTTAGGATTATCAATACACGCGGATTTAATTCAACTTCGCCGGTCAGAACATTGCAATTGATTGATGGCGTGGATAACCAATCCCCGGGTCTTAATTTTTCATTAGGCAATTTCTTGGGAGCGCCTGATTTGGACGTTCGTTCAGTAGAAATCATACAGGGTGCTAGCAGTGCTTATTATGGTCCTGGTGCATTCAATGGAGTGGTGTCAATGGAAACAAAGAATCCTTTTTTATTCAAGGGTTTTTCATTTCAGAGAAGGATTGGAGAGCGGAAGTTGGATGAGTTTGCCGTCCGTTGGGCAGATGCCATTAAGCAGTCCAGAGAAGGTTATGATCAAATTGCTTTAAAAGTCAATTTTTATGGAATGACAGCCAATGATTGGGAGGCCGATAATTATGACCCAACTGAAAACTCACCCAGTGGTTCAAACAACCCTGGAAGATGGGATGCTGTAAACATTTATGGTGATGAATACGCCACCTCAAATGATTTTTCTACTGCTGCGCCATGGAATTATCCAGGTTTGGGAATTTTTTACAGAACGGGTTACAAGGAAAAAGATTTAGTAGATTACAACACGGAAAATTATAAGGCCAATGTTGCAGCACATTTTCGTTTGAGACCAGAGATGAAGCACAATAGTCCAGAGTTGGTAATTGGAGGAAATGTCGGGGGTGGAACCACCGTTTATCAAGGTGACAATCGTTTTAGTTTGAAGGACATTTTATTCTATCAAGGAAAGGTCGAATTGAACAAAGCCAATAAGTATTTCTTGCGCTTTTACGGTACTGGTGAAGATGCTGGTAACAGTTATGATCCCTATTTCACGGCAATGAAAATGCTTAATCAGGCAAGGTCTGCTGGTAATTGGTCCAAGGACTATTATACCTATTGGAATACGCTAATTAAACCAAAAATAGATGCCATTGGAGGCTTCCCTGAATTGATTCCCAATCCCAATTGGCCCGGACCTGTTGTTGATCCAACTTATTCACAGTACATGTTGCCTTACGATTATGCAGCCTTGGAAGCATGGACTACGCAGAACGCTGATTCTTTGTCAGCTTGGCACAACATGGTGGAAAACTTAACCAACCAAGGTTCTACCAATGTTGGGTTTGAGGGTACACCAGGTTATTATGCCCCAGGTACTGATGAGTTTAATAAATCATTTCAAGAAATTATCTCCAGTAAAAATAATGGGAAAGAGAAGGGAACCAAGTTTTCTGACCGTTCATCTCTTTACAATGGTCAAGCCCAATATGAATGGATTTGGAGAGGATGGAAGATGAAAACAGGAGCAAGTGGACGAATCTACACGCCAAACAGTGAAGGAACCATTTTTTCAGATTCCATTCAGCGCATTACCACCCATGAGTTTGGATTTTATCATGGATTGGAGAGAAAATCATTGAATGAAAAGGTTATCGTTACTGCCACTGTCCGAGCGGACAAGAATAAAAACTTTGACTGGATAATAAGTCCTGCCGCTACCTTGGTGATTCAGCCTGCTTATGGTCATTTTATTCGGTACTCTTTTTCTTCAGCTTTGCGCAATCCAACATTGACGGATCAATATTTATCATTTAACGTAGGTCCAGCCATTTTGAGTGGAAACTTATCCGGAGTTGAAGATTTGATTACCATTGGCTCATTCATGGAATACCGCTCTGGATTTAATTTGAACAAATTGGTTTATTTTGATATTCCGGCCATACGACCCGAGCGTGTAAAAACTTTTGAATTGGGATATCGCGGAGCATTTAAAAGAAAGGTATACGTTGATGCCAGCACCTATTTTAGTCAGTACACGGATTTTATCGGCTACAATATTGGATTGACGGCCCAATTTGATCCGCTGACAGGAATGCCTGGAGATGTTGTGGTGTATCGTTATTCAGCCAACGCGCAAAGCAAGGTTACTACGCAAGGATTGAGTGTTGGATTGCAGTATTATTTCCATGAGAAGCACAGCTTATCCGCCAATTATTCATGGAATGCTCTAGTGAAATCAGATGAGACCGATCCCATTATCCCCGCATTCAATACCCCCAAAAACAAATACAATTTGGGATTGAATGGAGAGCATTTGTTTGTGGATGAGAAAGGCAATGAGTGGGGATACAGCTTGAATTACAAGTGGATTCAAGGTTTTATTTTTGAGGGGTCTCCTCAGTTTACAGGTTTGGTTCCTACCTATGATTTGGTGGATGCCCAAGTCAATTACCAATGGAAAAAAACCAATTTGAACATCAAGTTGGGAGCATCCAATTTATTAAACAATTACCAATTCCAGACATACGGTGGTCCAAGAATTGGAAGATTGGCGTATCTTAGCCTGAGATACGAGTGGAATAAAGTATCTAAATGATAAACAATAACAATATGAAAAAACTCTACACAATTTTGGCCATTTTGATGGCCGGTGTCGTTTCAACGACCCAAGCACAAACCAGATACCTCGATGAGGTCTTTACTGATGTCGATGTTCAGTCCAACGTAACCTATGGTGTTAACGCAACAGTATTGTACTACAGTATTGCTGGTGAAGCGGTTCCTGAAGCTCTGAAAATGGATGTTTACACGCCTGCTGGTGATACTGCAACTTCGCGCCCTTTGATGTTGTTTTTTCACACTGGTAATTTTTTACCATCTGCCTACGTTTCTCCTCAAGTAAACAATGGTGGTACAGGCGGACAGAGAACGGATTCATCAGCGGTTGAAATCTGCAAACGTTATGCGCGTATGGGTTACGTGGTAGCTTCATGTGACTACCGTTTGGGTTGGAACCCTATTGCTCCTACCCAAGAGGAGCGTGTGAATACATTGATCAATGCTGCCTACCGCGGAGTTCAAGACTGTAGAACGGCAGTTCGTTATTTTAGAAAGTCAATTGCAGAAAGTAGCAACGTATATGGTATCGACGGTTCTAAAATTGTTGCTTTTGGTCAAGGAACAGGAGGTTATATCACATTGGCCAATGCAGGTTTAGATATCTATGAGGATGTGTTGTTACCCAAGTTTTTTGGTTCCAATGGAATGCCAATGGTTATCGAGATTGTAAACGGAAACTTGGATGGTACATCATTTGGTATTAATCCTTTAAATGGTGATACACTTTGTTATCCCAATCACTTGGGTTATTCTTCTAATGTGAGTGCAACTGTCAATTTGGGCGGTGCTATCGGTGATATTTCTTGGTTTGATGAAGGTGATGGTCCGGTGATTTCTTTCCATACACCTACAGATCCTTTTGCTCCATACGGGGATGGAATGGTGGTTGTGCCTGTTCCACCGACACCTTTGAATGTTGTAGAAGTTAGTGGAAGCCGTACAGTTCAAGCGCAAGCTTATTTGTATGCCAATAATGAAATTTTTGGTCAAATAGAAGATCCAATGATTGATCCATATCCAACGGTAACGGCCGGGGCTAATTTGCACAATGAAGGATTCTTTGGTTTGTACCCATTTGTCCGTCCATCTGCTCAGATGAACGACAGTGCTCCTTGGGAATGGTGGGCTTCATCGCATCCCAACCACTTGAATGGATTGGCTACCAATCCTGATATGTCAGAATTGAAGGCTAAGACTTTCATTGATACCATCCAAATGTATACTGCACCGCGTTTGATGTGTGCTTTGAATTTGCCAGGTGCTCCTTGCACAGTGGGTGTAAACGAGACCGAGAACAATGCATTTGCGGTTTATCCTAACCCTAACAACGGACAGTTCATGGTGAAGCACAACAAGAACATCTCTGCTATCCGTGTTTACAATGTAATGGGACAAGTAGTATTCCAAAACAATGCAGTAAATGCAACACAGTTTGCTTTCAACAATGAGTTGAACCGCGGATTGTATTTTGTAGAAATGCTTTCCAATGGAAAGAAAATCACACAGCGTGTAGTTGTAGAATAATACAAAACGGTATTCAAATTAAAAGCCACCTTCGGGTGGCTTTTTTTGTAGATGAGTGTTTATGCAATAGAAGATGGGAGAGCTTTACTTTTCAAGTACTTTCTCCAACATTCTTTTTAGATAATCATTTTGATCTTGAAGCAACTTGATTTGATCCTCGTACAGTTTTCTTTCTTGGTCGGAAATTCCTTTGTTCACGACAAACCCATTCCCAGTTTGATTGTGCATGACATTGAAAATCATTTGCTCGTTGAAACTGGATATGTCTTCAAGCGAGATTCCCAATATCTCTGAGATGCGTTCTAGTTTTTTAAATGTAATCTCAGATTCACCAAGTTCCATTTTTGAATAGGCACTTTGGGTTACGCCCAATTCTTGGGCCATGTGATTTTGAGTGAAGTTTTTTAGTTCTCTTAGCTTCTTCACTTTGTGACCGATGTGGACTGCGTTAATCTCCATAATGCTTGGTTCTGATTCTATTTCAAAACTAATGAAAGCTAATGAATAATCTATTCCAATGAAGAATTAATTACAAACAATAGGCATCGGTGCTCATGATATCATGGTCTTATTTTGTATTAAGTATACAAAAAAATAGTGTTTATGGATTTCAAAGATTTAGTGCGACAGATTGGAGATCGTGTTGTCAAGTTAAAGGAGAATATTCAAACGGAAGAGGCTACAAAAAATGCCTTTATTATGCCTTTCATTCAATCGTTGGGTTATGATGTCTTCAATCCTTTGGAGGTAGTGCCCGAGTACATTACAGATATAGGAACAAAAAAAGGAGAGAAAATCGATTATGCCATTTTCCGTGATGGTCAGCCAGTAATATTGGTTGAATGCAAGCATTGGGCGCAGAATTTAGATCTGCATGATGGTCAACTCTTGCGATATTTCCATGTATCCAAAGCCAAGTTTGGAATTCTCACAAATGGAGTAAAATATAAGTTCTATTCAGATTTGGTAGAGGCTAATAAAATGGATGAGAAGCCTTTCTTTGAGTTTGATGTTGCGGAAATAAATGATGTTCAAATAGAGGAGTTGAAGAAATTCCACAAAGAGTATTTCAAGATTGATGAGATATTGAATACAGCAAGTGAGTTGAAGTACATCAAAGAGATAAAGGGAATAATACATCGGGAGTTCAAAATGCCTTCTGATTTGTTTGTTAAGTTTTTTGTGAATCAAGTGCATCCAGGAAGGGCAACAGAAAAGGTGATGCAGCAGTTTCAAGAGTATGTTAGAAAATCTTGCACACAATCCATGAATGAGTGGATTACAGATAGGCTGAAAACGGCACTAAGTAAAGATAATGAGGTGGAATTACCCATTTCTCAATCAACACAAGATAATTCACCGGTTCAAGAGGAGAAGAAGATTGAAACAACAGTTGAGGAGATGGAGGCATATTTTATTGTGAAGTCAATACTGCGCTCAAAAGTAGATGCCTCGCGGATAGCTTACCGTGATGCTCAATCTTATTTTTCGGTGATGTTGGATGACAACAACAGAAAGCCTATTTGCCGATTTTATTTCAATGGAAGCAAAAAGATGATAGGCATTTTTGATAGCTCAAAGAATGAAACTAAAATGGAATTGAAGACATTGGATGAGATATTTAATCATGCTGTGGCCTTGGAGACAATAGTGGAAGGATATATTCAAAACGTTAATAATGTATAGCGTTAGATCGCAAATCAATTGAAGTAAAACAAAAAAGGTCATCCAGTGGATGACCTTTTCATTGTATCAAATAACAGTCTTAGTTCTTCGGAGCGCCACCTTGGTCCTTCACGGGCATGCCGTTAGGGGCTGGAGCGTTTGGATCTGGTTCTACGGTTCCTTTGATGCGAACAACCATAACTGGCTCATTCACTGCATTGGAATAAATAGATACTGACTTGTCGATAGGTCCAGGACGCTTGGTATCATACTTCACCGTAATGTTGGTAGTTCCGCCTGGGGCAATGGGGTTGGGTTCGCAAGTAGGAACTGTACAACCGCAACTTCCTTTGCACTTAGACAAAATCAATGGCTCAGTTCCTGTGTTGGTTACTTTGAACTCACATGTTCCGTTTCCACCGTAAGGTACGTTGCCATAATTGTGCACATCCTTGTCTACTTGAATGGCAGGTCCTGTAACAACAGGTGTTTGCGCAAACATCCATCCTGAAATGGCCACTGCGGCTAGGGTGAATAATAGTTTTTTCATTGTATTTTTTTTAATCTTGTTTTCAAATATCCTCAGCGTTTTTTCTTTTTGTCAAGGGTTTAACGCTCCATTAACATCCTTATTCGATGACTTCTCCTTTGATGGTCAATACGGTTGATTTTACATCTGTTCCATTCCACATTACGGTAACTGTTTTGGTGAATGGTCCGATGCGCATGGTGTCATAATGTACTTTGATTTCAGTAAATCCACCTGGTGCAATGGCATTTTTATCGCATTGTGGTGTAGTGCAACCGCAAGATCCCTGGCAGTTGCTTATTTCTAAAGGTTGATCTCCTGTGTTGTAAATGGTGAAAACACAATTGCCATCAGAAGCTTTTTTAATTGTTCCAAAGTTGTGTTCTGTTTTGTCCGGTGAAAGCATTGGACCGCCTACCGTAGTGATTTTTGCTTTGGCTGGTTGTGCAAAAGCTTCAGTTGATGTCATCGCTAAAGCGAAGAATGCGAAAAGGAAAATTACTTTTTTCATATTGTTATTTTTTGTCGTTAATGCGTAATCATGAACCGTGCCGTTTTTGTTTCATTACCTGCACGCATTACAAATGTATACAAACCCGAGCTGTACATAGACACATTTAAGACTTCATTCACATTTGGATTTTCTTTGCTCCAAACCTGATTCCCATTGGCGTCAAAAATTTCAATGAAGTCCGCTTTGGCTGAACTGTTACAAAAAATAAAATCATTAGCGGGTGTGGGATAGAGTTGGAAGTTCATGCCGTGTTCTTCAATTCCTATGATCGGTGGAACATAGTCGGTTTCCAATGAATCCATACCGCTGCAGCCATTATCGTCAATAACTGTGATGTAATACCATTGTCCTAAATCTGCAGATACTGCTGGAAGGTTCGTAAAGTTGGGGTATTCCAAACTGTCTATGATCCAATTGATCAACCAACCATTTTCACAATTGTCGCACATCATTACATTATTGGACTCCACCAAAATTGGGTTTGGATTTGGGTGGATACTTACGTTTTGGTTGCTGACTCCAATATTGTTGTTGTAAAAGCAAGATACCGCAATGGGCCCGCTGTATGGATTGTCATATACATGGGTTAAACTGCTTTGATCTATTGGTTCTGTAAATCCATCTCCCCAATTGATGCTACAAGTAAGCCAGTCCATTCCATCTGTTTGAGGGGTTACCGCAATGGATGTTCCTTCACAACCGCTATTGTTATCCAATACAAAATGCGGTACAATTACCCAAACGGTATCGGATTGGTTTTGACAGCCAAAGTTGTTGGTTACCGTTAAGGAGTATGGGCCATTGTTGGTGATTCCATTGTTGACGATATTGTTATTGCTGCCGGTTTCAGACATCAAAGCATTGCCCAGATACCAATCCAATGAAAGGTTGTTGTTGCAATTGAGGCATTGTACAAACGGTTCATTGTAGGCAATGGAGGGTAAATTAGGCGTTGGATAAATGGAATAGGGCAATGTGTAAAATCCTTGTCCATTGCTGTTGTAACAGTTCACTGCAGCTATATAATCTCCAGTGATGGTGTAGACGTGAGACATCAAATCTTGGGTAATCAATTCAGAACTACCATCGCCCCAATAAACTTGGCAGGTAAGGTCTGTAAGGTCTGATTGATTGATGAGATTTAAGTTTTGTCCTGAACAAGTTTGGTCGTTGTCAAAAACAAACAATGGTTGCAGAATGTATAATGGATTGCTCTGAGCTTGGCAGTTGAAAACATTGGTGGCCGTTACCCGGTACCAACCTGAATTGTAGTTCGTTCCATTATAAATGTTCTGGTATTGGGTATTGCTATTGGCGATGGTATTGTTGTTCAATGTCCACATGTAGTCATTGGCAGCGTCAAAATTGGTTACTTGAGCGGAAGGGATATTATAGGATAAAATTGGGATGTTTGGTGTAGGGTGAATGGTTAATGGCTGGCTATAACTCATACTGGTATTGGCGTAGTTGCACGTGAGCGTAACGGTGTAATCTTGCGGCACTGTATAAGAGTGGCTGTCGAAGAAATCACTTGCAAAAGTTCCATCCCCCCATGTCCATTCGCAATAAGTGCTTTGGTAAAGATTAGTATTGTTATTAAATGCAATGTTTTCATTTGTGCATCCTTCGCTTTGCGCTATGTTGAAGTACGGTTGAATGACATAGAAATCATCTGAAATAGAATTACAACCTTGGCTATTGGTAGCCAAAAGATTGTATGTTCCATTCTGATAGTTGTTGTTGATGAAGGTTTGAAAACTATGGTTGTTGGAGTTGGGGATATTGATATTTTCTATTTGCCAAACCAAAGTCTCTCCGGAAGTGAAATTATTCATTGTCAATAGTCCGTTGTTGTAGGATACAATCGGAATATTGGGAATAGGTAGGATTTCAACGGGTAATGTATAGAATCCTTCTGTGCCATTATTAATGCATGTAACCGTGATATCAAAATCTCCACTGTTGCTGTATAAGTGAGTGGAGTTTGATGAGATATTCTCAATGGTTTCATCACCCCAATCGACAGTGCATGAGGTGTTGGGTAAATTGATGGGGAAGAGTTGAATGTTAACCTCCTCATCTAAACATGTGGTATTGTCGAGTATATTAAATTTCGGTTGAACGACAAGCAAGGGTTCTGATTCAGAAACACAGCCTGTGTTATTGTTAGTGATGGTATTGGTGAAGTTACCACTATAAAAGGAATTGTTATTTTGATTGTTGAAATTGGGATTTGTTGTGCTGTAATTGATTGGATTTCCATCGATGAACCAATTAATGCTAAGTCCTGCGCCATTTCCTGTTGTATTCAGAATTCCGTTGGTTGTGTTGTAAGTCAATATAGGAACGGTTGGTAATGGATTTACAATAATGTTTTCCATGGTATAGGAAGAAAGAAATCCATCGTAGTAGTAATTGTAAGTAATAGAATAGGTGCCGGGTTGATCAAATGTGTAATTGAAGTCAGAAACGCAATCAGTAATGGTGTCTCCGGTTGAAATGATAAATTCACATTGGCTTTGCGGATAAACTAAGGTTTGATTGATAACGTTGATGGTGAAGGGAACGCAGCCTTCTGTATCTAGAGAGAATAAATTTGCAGTGAGAAATACGCAAGATCCATCATTGAAGTTGGCTGAAGCGTCAAAGTTCAACGCATCCGTTTCAGTACATCCGTAGTAAAGGCAAGAGTTGTCATCAATTGTGGCTTGGGCATCAAAGTTATCGGCCTCTGGATCCAAGCACCCTAGATAATAACAAGAGCCATCATTTTGATTAGCGATGGGGTTGTAATTGTCGGCGTTGACGTCCGTGCAACCGGGGTAAATGCAAGATCCATCGTTGATGTCAGCGTTGGGGTCAAAGTTGCTGGCTTGTGAATCTGTGCAACCCTCATAAAGGCAGCTTCCATTTTCAATGGTAGCATCAGCGTTGTAATTGAATGCAATAGGATCCATGCAGCCCATTATGAAGCAGGAACCATTGTCTAGATTGGCTTCGTTGTTATAATTATCTGCGTTGGGATTGGTGCAACCACTGATAATACATGTTCCGTCATCTGAATTGGCGGCGGCGTTGTAGTTGTCGGCATTGATGTTGGTGCAGCCAAATACAATGCAAGACCCGTTGTCTTGGTTGGCAGTAGGGTCGTAGTTTGAAGCAATCGGATTGGTGCAGCCTAGATAGATACAATTGCCGTCATCAGTTGTGGCCAATGGGTCAAAATTATCTGCGTTGGAATCCGTGCATCCAGTGAATGTGCAGGTGCCATCATCTGCTGTTGCAGTAGGGTCATAGTTATCTGCATCTGGGTTGGTGCAGCCAATAAACTCGCATGGAACCATGATGGTGGCGTTGGGGTTGTAATTGTCAGCTAAAGGATCCATGCATCCTTCATAACCGCATGACCCATCGTCCCAATTGGCATCGGGATCATAATTGTCATATTGGTCTTGGGTACAACCGGGATAATCGCATGATTCGTCATCATTTGCAGCAGTCGCATCATAGTTCATGGCCAAAGGATCTGTACATCCTGATGTGGTATTGTTGTTGAACAGTTTGAGACGAACCATTGGAATACGCAGAAGAAAATACAAATCATTTTCATCGGGATAATGCAGAAATGTGGTTCCTTCTGGTGCTTTTCCGCTTCGTCCTATATAGAGTGGTGAACCAGTATTCACATTCCTAACCATAGCTGCGACGATACCATTGAAAGGATTGACCATGGTTTCATTGGTGATTGTATCAAGCAGTATACTTGGGTAATCTAAAGTGGAGGCGTTAATGGGCAATGGAGAGGTTAGCGGGAGTGTTATAAACTTACTATCGCCTATCTGGTTGATATCAGCAAGGTTGACCATGTACGTTTCCGTAAAGGCCAAAATGGAGTCCATTGTTGGAATGTATAGAAAGCCCTGAATTAACGTGCCTGGAGTTGTTCCAGCCCCAATGGCCACTTCAATAGAGTGAATACTTTTTGTATTGTTTGATGGAATGGGAAATAAGGTACCTATTTGAGAGGTTGTAGAATTGGGATATATAGAGTTTACATTATAAATGTTGTCAGTTATGCCCTCATCGAAAGCCAACCTGTATGGATGAACAGAGAAATCCATTGTGTCCCTGTTATTGACTGGATTCTCGTCTGATTCTGTTTGGCTGACGTTAAAGGTTACCTCGTAGTCGGCGGGTGAAGAAGTGATGTTGAGAGATGAGGTGTTAAAAGAAATGGATTGCCCGCTTGTGATATTGGTTGCATTGGTGTTTTGGTCATAGATATTAATGCCTGTGGTGAGATTATTAACTCTAGTATTTACGATAACATTATTTTGGGTATTTGTTCCTTGATTTGTTACCGTGCCATTTGGGACTATTGTTGGCGGCATGAATGTGGGGTAAATGTCGTACATCATGTTATTGTATGGGGCGCTTGCCTCATTGTAATTGGTGTACTGGGTATTGGAAATTTCCAGATTATTGAGGCTAGGTACATACAAGTAAATATCATCGATACACCAATGGTAATAGGTGCCTTGAAATTGAAATCTGATTTTTACGTTGGATTGATTTGCTGCCCATTGAGATATATTGGCTGTTCTCCATTGAACGTTTGGAGAGTTGATGATGCCTGATTGGGTAAGGGATGTTACCTCATTCCAAGTGGCGCCACCATTGTTAGAAACCAACACCTTGATTGTCGCACTGTATGATCTGAGTTGATGCTGGTAGGTAATGTAAATATTGGAGATGCCTGCAAGATCTATGGATCCTGTAGTTATCCATGCATTGTGAGGGGCAGGATCCTGGCCGGTGCCTAATCCTCCGCATTGGGTGTCATTGTCGTCCCAATAGTTAGAATCAAAAATCATGAAACCATTGGACAGCGTCTGTGAATTGAGAGGTAAAGTTCCAGCTCCACATGAACCTCTAGAACAAACGGCATTACTGGGAGAAGTGCTGGGGCCTCTGTACTCCCATCTTGCAAGAGTTGTAGCTCCTTCATTGCTCCAATCGGCAGGTAGTCCGTTTTCAAAAGTTTCTGAATACACGGGTGTTCCCAGCACTTGAGCGATCAAAGACAAGTTTGTACATGAGGACAACAAGATGAAAAAGAGTAATCTTAACATATCTCTGATTAAGTTCAATCAAATATAAGACTTGCTTTTTGATTCAAAGGTTCCACTGCAATTTATTTGAATATTGGTTGGTTGATAACCCTTGTTCAGTTTTTTTTCTGGGTGGTGAATAATGTAACTCAAGTCCTACTACATTTGTCTTACAATTTAACCATGGCCTCAAATACTCATAAACTAAGCGCCGCCGGCGTGTTGGTTACACTCGGAATCATTTTCGGAGATATAGGTACTTCTCCTTTGTACGTATTGCGTTCTATCATTCAAGATCGACCCATCACCGAAGTTCTGGTGTATGGTGGTGTCTCTTGCATTTTTTGGACCTTGACAATTCAGACAACTTTCAAGTACATATTCCTTACACTGCGCGCAGACAACAATGGTGAAGGTGGAATTTTTTCACTTTTCTCATTGGTGAAAAGAAAAGGGAAATGGCTTTTTTGGCCTGCAATGATTGGTGCAGCTACGCTGCTTTGTGATGGAATTATCACTCCACCCATTTCCGTGGCCTCCGCTGTCGAAGGGGTTTCTGTTTACAATGATTCCATTCCTGTATTGCCCATTGTCTTGGTGATATTGACTTTGATTTTTGTTATTCAGCGTTATGGAACAAAGTTGGTGGGTGCAACTTTTGGTCCTATCATGTTGGTATGGTTTAGCATGTTGGCCATTTTGGGAGTTTCCCAAGTTGTTCATCATCCGGAGGTTTTAAATGCTATCAATCCTAAGTTTGCCGTAGCTCTTCTAACAGAATATCCAAAAGGTTTTTGGTTATTGGGAGCGGTATTCCTTTGCACTACGGGCGCTGAAGCGTTGTACAGTGACTTGGGACATTGCGGGAGAGAGAATATCCGAGTGAGTTGGATTTTTGTAAAAGTTGCTTTGGTATTGAATTACATGGGTCAGGCTGCATGGATCATGCAACAGCAGAGCTTGAATGATGTCAATCCATTTTATGCCATCATGCCGGATTGGTTTTTGTTACCGGGTATTGTCATCGCGACAATGGCCGCTATCATTGCCAGTCAGGCCTTGATTTCAGGATCATTTACTTTGGTGAGTGAGGCCATGAACTTAAACTTTTGGCCCAGAGTTGGTGTCAAGTTTCCGACAGAATTGAAAGGTCAATTGTACATCCCAAGCGTGAATTGGTTATTGTGGGCAGGGTGCATGGGGGTAATGTTGTACTTCCGTGAATCTAAGCACATGGAAGCGGCCTATGGTTTTTTCATTACAGTGGCTATGTTGATGACCACTTTACTGCTCAGCTTCTATCTGATTTACAAGCGACGTTGGCCCATGTGGTTGGTGGCCATTACGGTTGGCGTTTTCTTTGCGGTTGAAATCTCTTTTTTCTTTGCCAATATTATCAAATTGAAGGAGGCTTGGATGATGTTGATTATTTATGTCATCATTCTTCATGTGATGTGGATTACTTATACTTACCGTCAATTGAGCAACTCTTTCTTGTTGTTTGTGGATTTGGATGATCATGTTGGTGTATTGAAGCAGTTGTCTTCTGATACAAGAATTCCCAAGTATGCTACACACCTTGTATTTCTGACCAAGGCCAATCATCGGCATCAGATTGAGAACAAAATAATCGATAGCATCTTATCTAAAACACCCAAGCGCGCGGACGTATATTGGTTTGTGCACGTTGATCGTACCAACGAGCCTTACACCAAGGAGTATGAAGTGGATGAGGTGGAGAATGATTTGATCATCAAGGTCAATATTCGTCTGGGATTCCGTGTTCCAGCTAAGGTGAATAATTTTTTTAAGTGTATTTTGGATGACATGGTCAAAAGAAACACTTATGATATTTCAAAGAAGCCAGAACCTTACCAAGATTATAACTCCAACTTGGATGTGAAGTTTGTTGTATTGGAGAAGTATTTGTCAGCAGACAATGATTTGAGCGTGAAAGAGAACTTTGTTACTTCTGGCTACGAGTGGCTGAAGGAGCAGGGCTTGAGCGATATCGATGCATGGGGATTGGAAGAAGCCGATACTGTCTTGGAGAAGGTGCCATTGGTTGTTAAACCCTCTAAGAAGATAGAATTGGTTTGTGTAACCAAATAGAAAGTGAACAAAAGAAAAAGGCTCCTAAAAGGAGCCTTTTTTTATGCATTGTTATCGTCTGCGAGCAATTTCATCTTGGCCTTGATGTCTTCAATTTCGGTCAAGTTGAGTTTGATTTTTTTCTCTATTTCCTTTCTCATGGATTCCGCACCTTTACCAGTGAAGATACCCATGTTGTTTTCATATTGTTTGTTTTGGATAACCAATCGATCAATTTTATCTTGAAGGATGGATTTCTCTCTCTTTAAACCGTTGGGATTCCCTTGTGATTTGATGTTTTGAACGCGACTCTTGTAGTGCGTGATCTCTTTCTCTTGTCTATTGGCATTTACTCCCCCGTAAAGCTTGTCTAACGCGTCATTGTAGCGTTTGCTCACGTCAGCCATGTTGTCTTTTGGGATGTGCCCAACACCTCTCCATCTTTCAGAAAACTCTTTTAAGAATCCCAAATCTTGGCCTTTGTTTCCTGACAATTGGTATTGTTCAATTTCTTCCAACAAGGTTGTCTTTAAACGCAAATTTTCTTCTTGTTGACTAGCCATGTCTCCAAAGTGCTCTTTCTTTTTTGCAAAGAAAGCATCGCATGATGAACGGAATCTTTGCCACAACTTGTTTTCTTCTTTGGGATCAGCATTTCCAACAGCTTTCCAAGACTCTTGCAATTGCTTGAGTGTCTCAGTGGTTTTTTTCCATTCAGTGCTATCCACCAATGCTTTGGCTTTGGCGATAATCTCTTCCTTTTTCTTTTGGTTTTCTCTTTGAACCGCTTTGCGTTCTTCGAAGTAATTTTTTCTTTTTTCAAAAAACGCGTCACACAATCCGCGGAATTCTAACCAAGTATCTTCATTGTCTTTTTTGCGTGTCCATCCGATGGTTTTCCACTCATCTTGCAACTTGATGATCTCATCTGTCCATTTGTTCCAAGCATTGGGTTGGGTGAAATCCATGGCTAGGATTTCTTTGGTTTTCTCAATCAATGCTTTTTTGGCAGCCAAATGCGCATCCGCTTCTTGTTGTATGGCATCATAGTGTGCCTGGATTTTGTTTTGCGCTTCTCTTAGGATTCCAAAAAAAGTATCACCCGTTTCTTTGAAGGTTTCTCTTGGAGATGGACCTACTTCGATGAATTCTCTCTGTAATTTCTTGACCAATATCTCAAGATCCTTAATGCTCTCCACTGCCTCCAAAGCTTTGGCATCTTCAATCAGTTCTTCTTTTCTGCGTTGATTGACTTTTAAGTCATGAGCCTGAAGCTCCTTATAAATATTGATGTTGTAGAAAAATGCGTGATTAAGGCTCTGCCATTTCTCTTGAATTTCTGGGTATTTGTCACCGGGAACATCTCCTATGGCATCCCATCTTTCACGAATTCCTTTGTGCCATTCAAAAGCCTTTCCTACGTTCTCTTCTTCTTGAATGAGTTTTTGAAAATCATCCAGAACTGCTTTTTTCTCTTCGTAGTTTTTTTGGCGTTCCGCAGCCAGTTTTTTACCAGCCTCTTCGATGCGGTCTTCATATACTTTGCACAACTCCTGAAACTTGGTTTCGAGTTCGTGTGGTATGTAAATGAATTCCACGTGCTCCTCTGGTGCGGAAGCTTTGAATGCTTCCAATTGCAATTGGCGCTCTTTGATGGTTTCTGACTTCCATTGTTTGCGAATGCCGCTTACAGTGTCACGCACAGTCATGATTTCTTCATTCTGCAATGCAGCTGTAAGTTGTTCTATCAATTCTACTTTCATCACTTTTTTCTAAGTTGGACAAAAATAGCAAAGTAGCGCCATAAATTTGTTTTTTTTACAATGACAGAAAAGGTTCAAGAAAAAGGGATTTATTGGCTCAAAATAAAGGCCTATTGCGATCGTGCGGAGCGCTGTCATCAGGATGTTCAGCAAAAATTGATGCGTTGGGAAGTGCCCCATTTTTTGGTGCAAGGATGGATTTCAGAATTGATTTCAGAGAATTTACTTAATGAAGAGCGTTTTGCAAGGGCTTACGTTCATGATCATGTTGCTTTTAGGCAATGGGGAGCCTCTAAAATAAAACAAGGTTTGCGGAGAAAGGGAATTTCAAAACCATTGATTGATGCGGTTTTAAGAGATTTACCCAAAGAGGATGAAGAGGAGCAAGCCTTGATTGCAGGCAAGCGGAAATGGAAACAGATTGGACACAAGGGTGTAAAAAAACATCAGCGTATGAAGTTGATGCGTCACCTTTATTCCAAAGGGTTTGGAATGTCTATTTTGGAAAAAGTTATTCCGTTGATTGTCCAGGAAACGGATGAATAAGCCAAACCTCTTGGGTGTGAGGTTCTATTCTACACCAATTGGCCACTTCAATCCCCATGATAGCAGCGATTTTATTGTTGCTTTCTAGAACAATAATTTTGGATTTCAATGCAGCAGCAATTCCTTTTTGATTAAGGTAATCTGAGATAAGGACATGTCCGTTCATTCCAAAAGGCTGAAACTTTTCTCCGTTGCGCCAGGGTCTTATGGTACAGGGAAATTCAATTTTACTTAAGTCCAATTGAAGATGTGTTTTATTACCATACCATGCAGGATTGGGTAAGTTGATTTTTGTTCCTTGCCAGGCGCAGAGATCCAAGAAGAACGGGCTGTGAATTTCATAGGTTTCAGGAACCTCTTCGTTTAGCAAGCTCACTTTGAAAGTATTGTTTTCTTTCCACAGGATGTGGCTTGGACTCTCTATTTTTTTTCCATTCTCCATCCCTTCCCAATTGGAAATGGCAGTGATTTGATCTGGACTGAATCCCAAGGGTGTCAGCCAGTGAAACAATGGCGTTGAAAGGGGTAAAAAGGATGGAGTTTTTTTACAATCAAAAGTTTGAATGTCATTGTTATTGGTTACAACTTTATTCAGGAAAGTGTGCATCAGATAATAGTTCCAAGCTTCTTTGTCAGATTTGCGTTGATTGAATTCAACAATGGCCTCATCACTGATTCCAAATCGCTGATTGATTTCAGGAATGATTTGGTGTCTTAAAAAGTTTCGGTTGTATTTGATCGACAGGTTGGATTCATCTTCTCTGAAGGCCATATTCCTTGTCTTAACCTCCTCATCAATGATGGATTTTGGGCTATAAAGCATTGGTCTGAAGTAGGGTGGAATCCATGGTAACATTCCAGAATTTCCCTCCACCTGAAAACGCAACAATTTGAGCCAATGGGTTTCCCAGAGGTCATTGACATGATGGGCCAACACAATGGCAGTTGCTTTTTCTTGATGAAGTAACACTTCAAAATAATCTCTTCTTTTTGATCGTGCCCAAGCTTGAATGTTTTTTTCGTTTTCTGTATATTGTACTTTGATACAATGAGTAATTACATTGTGTTCTTGCCCCCATGCTTCTATGAAGGCTTGGTCTTTATCGCTTTCCTCACCTCTTAATTGGTAATTGACATGGGCAATATGGAAGGGGATATGAGCTTCCAGCATGAGATTGGCCAATAGCATGCTGTCTTTTCCTCCGCTAACACCGAGAATAAATCGGCTTCCCTCTCGAAAGAAAAAATTGAAATTGGCTTTTACTTCGTGGACCAGATTCACTTACGCTTATGGATTAATTAAACTTTGTGCTTTCAACCAACACTCTTGGTACTCTTCTTTGAAGTTGGAGTGCAAGGTAATGGCTCCTCCGATACCAATAGAAGCTTGTTGCGTATTTCTGTTCCAATAAATGCTCCTGATAATCACGTTGAAATCAAAATCTCCGTTGGGTAAGATGATGCCCAGCGTTCCGCTGTACCATCCTCTGGGGTTGGTTTCCAACTCATGCATGGAGTTAACTGCTGTTCTCTTGGGCACACCTGTCATTGAGCCCATGGGAAACATCGCCGCCATGATGGAAGTGAAGTTCACTTCAGATTTGATTTGACATTGAATAGTAGAAACGAGGTGGTGCAGTTTTGGGAAGGAATAAATGTGTGCTAGTTCAGTAACTTTTACACTTCCTTTCTGAGCAATTTTACTGAGATCATTTCTAACCAAATCAACAATCATGGTGTTCTCCGTGTTGTCTTTTACGGAATGGGTTAATTGATTTTTTAAAACATGATCTTCTTCTGGTGTATTGCCCTTTTTAATGGTTCCTTTGATGGGCTGGGAGATTAAGGTCTCACCTTTTTTTTGTATGAATCGTTCAGGAGAAAGACACATCAGGTGATGCGTTTTCCATTGTACATAGGCGGCATGAGGAGCAGGATTGGCTTGAAACAATTGCAACCAATGCTGATAGGGATTCAGTTCTGAAACGTCAGCGGTGAGTTGCGTGCAATAGTTGGTTTCATAGTAATCACCGCGTATCAAATGCGCTTTGATCATATTCAGTTTGTTGTAATAGGATTCTTCATTTTCAACTGGACTGAATGGAAGAGATGGCTGTTTGTTTTTTTCGATGATGCTTTCATTTTCCGCGAACCACTCAATAGTTTTTGGTACAATAAAAAGCAGCGCTGGTTGTGTGGGGTTGTTTTTTAGTTCAACACCCAAATGCTGAAATCCGGCCTCATAACTGAGCACAGAAAAAATGCAGTTGCCTTTCTCTTGGTCCAGCCAAGATTGTGCTTTTTTCCAACCATCAGCTGATAAAGGAAAGGTTAAGACAAACTCAGATTGGATGCCCCAAGCTTTGCAGCCTTTGCCTCT
The DNA here is from genome assembly GCA_964576575.1 of uncultured Chryseobacterium sp. Taxonomy (GTDB): domain Bacteria; phylum Bacteroidota; class Bacteroidia; order Flavobacteriales_D; family Sanyastnellaceae; genus CAMCTV01. The sequence goes on along the minus strand of CAZNVU010000002.1, from coordinate 19,604 downwards.
TTCTTTTGATGCTGGCAGGTGTATGAAGAAATCTTCCATGATAACAAAAACCCGCCTAATGGCGGGCTTTTAAAATCTAATATCGAAAATTAGTCGCGACTATTGCCAAAAATGCGCAATAGGTACAAAAACAAATTGATAAAATCTAAGTATAGGCTCAAAGCACCCATCACTGCCAATTTAGAAGCAGCGGCCGTTCCGTATTCAACGCCCATTCCAATTCTTTTGAGGCGTTGAACATCATAAGCAGTGAGACCGGTGAAGACCAAAACGCCCACGCAGCTGATGATATAATCCAACTGCTCACTGTGCATGAACCAATTGACCACTGACGCGATGATCATCCCAAACAAGGCCATCATAAGGAATGTTCCCATTTTGGTTAAGTCGGTTTGCGTGGTGTAGCCCAAAACTGCCATGGTTCCAAATAGACCCGCGGTGATGAAAAACACTTTTGTGATGGCCCCCAATGAGTACACCAAAAAGATGGTGGATAAACTCATACCCATCACAACAGCAAATGCTGCAAAGGTTACGGTCAATGCCATTGGACTTAACTTGTTGAAGCCAAAGTTCATCACCAAGATGAAAATGAAAGGGGCAAACATCAATGCGTATATCATCAACGTGCTTCCGCCTTGCAACATGGACAACATGGTTTCTGAAAATTGAAAAGCGGTGATACCGGAGATGATCAATGCCAAAGACATCAGACCAAATACGCGGTTCATGAAAGCTTTTACACTGGATGAACTTACTTCATCGATAGAGAAATCTCTTTGAAAATCTGGTGTATTCATATTACTTCAATTTGTTTGCGATCAAATGTATAAATTCTTTTCGACTTTTATCATCTTCTAAGAAGGCTCCGCTGAATGCAGAGGTGGTTGTTAACGAATTTTGTTTATTTACGCCTCTCATTTGCATGCACAAGTGCTGACATTCCATTACTACAGCAACTCCCAGTGGTTTCAACGTTTCTTGAATACAATCGCGAATCTCAATGGTCAATCGTTCTTGAACCTGAAGTCTTCTTGAGTAAACATCTACCACGCGTGGAATTTTACTCAAGCCCACAATGGTGCCATTGGGGATATAAGCGATGTGCGCTTTTCCAAAGAAAGGTAACAAGTGGTGTTCACACAAGGAGTATACTTCAATGTCTTTGACCAATACCATTTCTGAATACGATTCAGCGAACAGGGCAGATTCTAAAACTTCTCTTGCATCTTGTTGATATCCTTGGGTCAGAAACTCATAGGCCTTGGAAACACGCTCAGGTGTTTTTAGCAAGCCCTCTCTGTTGGGATCTTCACCAATGTTTTCAAGGATGGTTCTAACCGCAGATTCAATGTTATTCACCGCCATAGTATTCCACGAAATTATTTTCTGTTTCGTACAGTTTGACACAATGCAATTGGCATCCTGCCTCCTTGATCTCTTGCTCAATTCTTTCCCAAATAACGACAGCAAGATTTTCAGTAGAGGTTTTAATGCCCGCCATCCATGGAATATCCAAGTTTAAATTTCTGTGATCGATAACATCGGTTACCTTGGATTTAATGATGGTGCTGAGAACTTTGAGATCCATACAAAAACCAGTTTCTTCTTTGAGCGCACCTTTGATGGTAACAAACAACTCATAGTTGTGTCCATGCCAATTGGGATTGGAACATTTTCCAAATACTTCTAAATTTTTCTCTGCACTCCATTCCTCGTGCCACAGTTTGTGCGCTGCGTTGAATCTTTCTCTTCTGGTGACGTAAACAATTTTTGACATGCTAGTAAATTTTCAAGTTTTGTAATAAATAATTTTGAACATAATCTGTTACCCCTTCTTCCAAAGTATGGAAAGCATGGGGGTAACCGGCTTCTTTCAATTTGCTCATATTGGCTTCAGTGAAATATTGGTATTTGTCTCTGATGTCAATGGGGGTGTCGACAAAAGAAATGTTTTCTTCTTTGCCCATGGCTTTGAAAGTGTTTTTGGTCAAGTCCAAAAACGTTCTGGCCTTTCCACTTCCCAAATTGAAGATGCCTGATTTCTTTCTGCTTTCCATCAACCAAACACAGACATTGGCCACATCTTTAACATAAACAAAATCTCTCATTTGGCCACCATCGGTGTAGTTGGGGTTGTGTGAACGAAACAACTTCATCTCACCATTGTTCATGATTTGATTGTAGCTGTGCCAAACAACAGAGGCCATGCGTCCTTTGTGGTATTCATTGGGTCCGTATACGTTGAAGAATTTTAGGCCTGCCCAAAAAAATGGCGTTGTCTTTTGTTGCAACACCCAGAGGTCGAAATTATTTTTTGAATCTCCGTATGGGTTCAAGGGTTTTAGTTGTGAAATGATGTTGTGGTCATCATTGTATCCTAAACTTCCGTCACCATATGTAGCTGCTGAAGATGCGTAAACCAAGGGAATAGCATATTCCACGCACTTATTCCAAATGGTTTGAGAGTATTTTTCGTTCAGTTCGTCAAAGATGGCTTTGTTGAATTCTGTGGTGTCTGTTCTGGCACCCAAGTGAAAGATGAAATCTACTTGGTTTTCATTGGCGTCCAACCATTCCGGGAAGGTACTTCTCTCAACCAAACAACGGAATTTTTTGTCTTGATAATTGATCTTTCTGTTTTCTCTCGAGAAATCATCCACCAATACTAAGTCAAAATACCTCAGTTCATTGAGTCTTCCCACCAAAGCGGATGCAATAAAGCCAGCAGCACCTGTAATGACGATCATCTTTTTTTCGCTAATTTACATCAAAAAGGGCCATCAAATGCGCTGTAGCCACTGCAAGGCTATGTGCACGTTGTTGATGTTTTGAAAACTCATGCGCAGTGTATTGTCCTTTTCGTACATCTTGACTTCATGGCTGTATTTTTTCAAGAAATCGAGAATTCGGGTGAATACTTCACTTTGGTAGAAAGGAGAATCTTGTTTGGAGATGAAATAGGCAATCATCTTTCCGGACTTCATGACTAATTTCTCCATTCCTAACGCGTTGGCTGTCCATCTGATGCGCATGGTATCTATCAAAGCCAATGTAGGCTGAGGAATTGGGCCAAATCTATCAATCAAATCTTTGATGAATTTCTCCATTTGGCCTTCATTTTCTAAGTCGTCCAGAGCTTTGTAGAGTGCGATGCGCTCTCTGATGTCGCCAACGTAATCATCTGGGATAAAGAGCTCCATGTCTGTTTCCAAATTGGTTTCTTTGACAAATTTGGAATCACGGTTGAGCTCTTCTTGGTAAAGGTCTTGGAAATGTTCTTGTTTGATTTCTTCTAAAGCTTCAGCAAGAATTTTTTGGTAAGTCTCCAAGCCCATTTCGTTGATGAAGCCACTTTGATCTCCGCCCAACAAATCTCCAGCACCTCGGATGTCCAAGTCCCGCATGGCAATATGCAGACCACTTCCGAGATCGCTGAACTGCTCAATGGCGGTTAATCTTTTTCTGGTGTCATCGGGCATGAGGTGGATGGGGGGAGAGATGAGGTAGCAAAATGCCCTTTTGTTGTTTCGACCAACACGTCCCCTCAATTGATGGAGATCACTCATACCAAATTGATGAGCGTTGTTGATGATGATGGTATTGGCATTGGAGATATCAATGCCACTTTCAACAATGGATGTGGAAACCAGGACATCAAAAGCACCCTCAATGAACTGCGTCATAACTTCCTCCAATTGTTCGCCTTTCATTTGTCCATGCCCAATACCAATGCGCACATCAGGACAAAGTCTTTGGATCATTCCCGCAACTTCCTGTAGGTTTTGTATTCTGTTGTTGATGAAAAACACTTGACCACCTCGTTGCACTTCATAACTTATGGCATCTCTGATGGCATCTTCATCCATGGTGATGAGTTGAGTATGGATGGGATGACGGTTGGGAGGTGCGGTTTGGATAATGCTCAAATCTCTAGCTCCCATCAACGAAAATTGCAGGGTTCTGGGTATGGGAGTTGCTGTTAAAGTCAATGCGTCCACATTGGCTTTCATTGTTTTTAATTTGTCTTTTGCAGCAACGCCAAATTTTTGTTCTTCATCGATGATCATTAATCCAAGATCCTTGAATTTGACATCTTTGCCAACCAATGAGTGCGTGCCAATGAGAATGTCTACTTGACCTTTGGCCAATTTTTCTAATGTCGCTTTCTTCTCTTTGGCTGATTTGAATCTGCTGATGTGATCTACAGTAACAGGGAAATCACGGAATCGCGCAGCAAAACTTTTGTAATGTTGTAAAGCAAGAATTGTGGTGGGAACCAATACGGCAACTTGCTTTCCATCAGTGGCGGCCTTGAAAGCCGCACGCATAGCAACCTCCGTTTTTCCAAACCCTACATCACCGCATACCAAACGATCCATCGGTGCTGGAGATTCCATGTCTTGTTTGACAGCAGCAATGGCTTTGGCTTGGTCTGGAGTATCCTCATACATGAATGAGGCCTCCAACTCCATTTGCAAATAACTATCTGGAAGAAAAGCGTGACCGATGGTGGACTTTCTTTTGGCGTAAAGCTTTATTAAGTCAAAAGCAATGGTCTTGACTTTTGCTTTGGTTTTTTGTTTGAGGTTTTGCCAAGCCGGACTTCCCAATCTATCCATGCTTGGCGCGGTTCCTTCTTTGCCGCTGTATTTGCTGATGCGATGTAAACTGTGAATGCTCACATACAAGGTGTCGCCGCCTTTGTATACCAAACGAATGGCTTCTTGTTCCTTTCCGTTGACGTCAATTTTTTGAAGACCTGCAAATTGACCAACGCCGTGATCGATATGAACAACATAATCTCCCGGTTGAAGAGATAATATTTCCTTTAGTGTTAAAGCCTCTTTGCTTTTTTTGAATCCTTCTTTGAGTTTAAATCGATGGTATCGTTCAAAGATTTGGTGATCGGTATAAAGGGCTATTTGTTGGTCATTGTCTACAAACCCTTCACTCAGTTCTATGAGGTGCGGTGTGTATTGAACGATGATTTGTTTGTCCTCAAAAATTTGGTGCAAACGCTCCAATTGCTTGGCCTGTCCTGCGGAAACAACTTGATCATAACCTTCCTTGGCCTTGGTAATTAAATGCTTGCTGAGCATGTCAAAGTTCTTGCTAAAGGAAGGCTGAGGAGTCATGTTGAAATGAATCTCTGGGGCTTCCATGAAGAGAGAGGTAGGCCCCATTTCAACCAATCGTTTTCCTTTGAGCAAGCGCATCCAATCTGTTGGGTGCGCATATAGCTCATCGGGTGTTTTGTGTCTAATGACACCGCTGATTTTTTGGTATTGATTCTGTGCTCTTTCCAATTCCTTCTCCCAGATTTGAGGCGCATTGGTGCACTCAATCGACCACACCACAGCATCTGAATCTACAAATTCTAGAAAGTTGATGGTAGCATCAATTTGATTTTCATCTTGAATGTTGGGTACTATGGTAGCCTTTGTCATAGAAGACAAACTCAGCTGGTCAACAGGGTCAAATTTTCTAATGCTGTCAATGGTGTCGCCGAACAACTCAATGCGGTATGGATGATCGTAAGAGAATGAAAACACGTCGATAATCCCTCCCCTTACAGCGTACTGCCCGGGTTCGTAAACAAAGTCAACTTTTACAAATCCATATTCTTGGAATACTTCGTCGACAATTTCATGGTTGAGCGTATTGCCCAGTTCTATTTCAAAAGTTTTTTGTTCCAACGAAGCCAATCCTATAACCTTTTCGGCAAGGGCTTCAGGGTAGGTAACAATCCATTGGCCTTTTGGTTTTTTTCTCAATAGATTCAGAACCTCTGTCCTCATGGCGACATTGGCATTGTCTACTGTCTCCACTTGGTAAGGCACTCTGGCGCTTCTGGGAAAAAAAAGAATTGTCCTTTGCGCTAGTGTTTCTTTTTGGTAATTCTCAATGTTTTCAAGGTCATTGAGGAAATATGCCGCTTTCTCTTTGTCTTCCAGAACAAATACATGCGTTGTATTGATAGACAACGCAGTAGCGTTGGCAATGAGTGCTTTAGCAGATCCTACAATTCCTTTGAGACGTAATTTACCTCCCTCAGAAGATAAACTTTCCGAGATGTTTTGGGTATGCACCGATTGTATGTATCGGTTTAAAAATGGAGCGTTCGACACAATGTATAAGTCAGAATACAAAGATAATCAATGCCATCTTCGACAAATGGAAAAGAAAAAGGCCATAACAAGTATGGCCTTTAGCAAAAGAAATTTAGATTTTAAGCAAACAATTGATCCATGACCTGTCTCATCCTGGCTTCATGCATTTTGCTTGAACCTGCGGCTGGTGAGGCTTGTGCAGGGTAGGCCACAACGTCAATGTTTGATTTGCGCATCATGCGCATGATGTAACTCCATGCTCCCATGTTTTCTGGCTCTTCTTGTGCCCACAACAATTGGATATTTTTACCAAATCCTTTGAGTGCGTTGTCCAAGGCTTTTTGAGGGAAGGGATAAAGTTGTTCTAAACGAATTAACGCCATATCGGTGACTCCTCTCTTCTCACGCTCCTCCATCATTTCGTAATACATTTTTCCGGTACAAAGCACTACTTTGTTGACTTTCTTCTTGTCAACGCTGTTGTCTTCTATGACCATTTGGAAAGATCCTTTGGCCATGTCTTTGATACTGCTTACTGCTTTGGGGTGACGCAACAATTTTTTAGGGGTGAAGACAATCAAAGGCTTGCGGAAGGGTTGTTTAACTTGCTTGCGCAACAAATGGAAGAAGTTGGCAGGAGTAGTAACATCACAAACCTGCATATTATCTTCTGCGCACAATTGCAAGAAACGCTCCATTCTTCCTGAGCTGTGCTCTGAGCCTTGACCTTCGTAACCATGTGGTAAGAACATGACCAAACCATTCATGCTTCCCCATTTATCCTCAGCTGCGCTGATGAACTGATCAATCATGATTTGCGCACCATTGTTGAAGTCGCCAAATTGAGCTTCCCAAATGGTTAAACCATTGGGTGTTCCAAAGGCATATCCGTAATCAAATCCCAAAACACCATACTCACTCAAAAGGGAATTGAAAATGCTCAATTGGGCTTGCTTCTCGGACAACAGATTCAAGGTGATGATTTCTTTTTCTGCATCTTCGTCAGTTTTTACCACAGCATGGCGATGAGAGAAAGTTCCGCGTTCTACATCTTGTCCTGAAATGCGCACCGGATGCCCTTCCTCCAAAAGTGTAGCATAGGCCAACATTTCCCCCATGGCCCAATCCAACTGATCATTTTTAATCATGTTAAGGCGATCTTCGAAAACCTTTTCCGTCTTTCTAAAGAACTTCTCGCCTTTTGGAAGGGTAGACAATTTATTTCCTAAGTCAACCAATTTCTTTTGAGCAACAGACGTATCAGGCGTGCTGTCAAAATCTTCAGGTGTAGCAAAGCGAACATCCTTCCAAGTCTCTTCTAAGAAGTGTTTGACAAAAGCTTTGTTCTTGGTTTTTGCCCTTTCTAGGCTTTCATCCAAGTGCTTTTCAAAATTGGTTTTGACCTCTTCTGCCTCAGCTTCAGTGATGGTGCCTTCAGCAGAAAGTTGCTTATAGTACAACGCTCTCAAATCAGGATGAGCTGCAATGTGCTTGTACAAGGTTGGTTGTGTGAACTTGGGTTCATCTCCTTCATTGTGTCCGTATTTGCGGTATCCAAGAAGGTCAATGAAAACATCCATGTTGTATTTTTCACGGTATTCCAATGCCCATTGCATGGTAGTAATAACCGCTTCTACATCATCAGCATTGACGTGGAAAATGGGACACAAAGTTGTCTTTGCCACATCAGTACAGTAAATGGAAGATCGAGCGTCCAAATAGTTCGTTGTAAAACCTACTTGGTTATTGGTGACTATGTGAATGGTTCCTCCAGTACGATATCCATCCAATAAGGCCATCTGGATAACTTCATATACGATGCCTTGTCCCGCGATAGCCGCATCACCATGCACCAAAATGGGAACGATTTTTTTCTCGTCCTTCAAGTAATGATCAATTTTGGCTCTGGTCAATCCCTCTACTACTGGATTAACAGCCTCAAGATGCGATGGGTTAGGACACAAGGTCACGTGAACATTGTGACCGTTTACGGTGATGTCACGTGAATATCCCAAATGGTATTTCACATCACCATCCATGTTGCCTTCAAATTCAACTCCTTCAAATTCGCGGAAGATTTCTTCTTGCGGTTTTTCGAGGATGTTGGTCAACACATTCAAACGTCCACGGTGAGCCATTCCTATGACAAACTCTTCAACGCCCATCTCAGCTCCCTTCTTCACGATGTAATCCATTGCGGGGACAACTGCCTCACAGCCTTCAACGCTGAAACGTTTTTGACCTACAAATTTTTTGTGGATGTATTGCTCAAAAAGCGAAGCTTTTGAAGTCATTTCAAAAATCTTCTTCTTTTCCTCTTTGCTGTATTTGGGTTTATGGACGGCCTCAATTTTTGATCTTAACCACTCAACACGCTCCGGATCACGGATGTACATGTACTCTGATCCAATGCTTTGACAGTAGGAGTTTTCAAGGTGAGCAATGATGTCTTTTAATTTGGCATCACCCAATCCAATGTCTGTTCCAGCATGAAAGGTTTCCTCCAAGTCTGCTGTGGTCAAACCAAAGTTCTCAATGGCCAAAGTGGGGGAATATTTTCTGCGTTCACGCACAGGGTTGGTTTTGGTGAACAAGTGACCTCTGCTGCGGTATGCGTTGATGAGGTTAATCACTTTAAACTCCTTTGATGTCACGGCGTTTAAGCGGCTACCATCAGGAAGGACAGGATAAGATTCATTTTGAAACTCAAAACCTTCAAAGAATCTTCTCCATGAAATATCAAGACTCTCAGGGTCTTGTTTGAATTGGTTGTATAACGCGTCTATCGTTTGGATATCGGCATTGCCCAAATATTGCTCTGAACTCATTTTTCAAATGCTAGAAATTCGCGGGTAAAGATAAACCGAAATACAGGCCATAGTAGCCTATATTTTTTCAGAAAGTTCCAACCACCGCAACTCGAGTTGATTCAGCTCTTCTATCACTTTTGCGAGCTCATCTGAAACTTGCATCAATTGATCATGTTGATCCAACACGCCATTCAGTTTGATTTCCAAGTTTTTTTTCATTTCCTCCAGCTCAGGCATTCGTTTTTCAATTTGCTCCCACTCAAACTTCTCTTTGAAGCTTAGCTTTTTGACAGGAGCTGAAGTGCTTGCTTTTTCTTTGGATTCAGTGTTTTCTGATTTGGTTTGGGCGGCGGGTTGGTTGGTCTGATCGTCACGAAATTGTTGGTAGGAACCTAAAATATCTTTGACATTGCCTTGGCCATCCAACACAAACAAGTGATCCACCAATTTGTCCAAGAAATATCGGTCATGGGAAACAATGACGAGGCAGCCAGGGTAGGATTGCAAGTACTCTTCTAAGGCAGCTAGGGTGAATACATCTAGGTCATTTGTCGGTTCATCCAGAATCAAGAAGTTGGGATTATTCATCAAGATGAGGAGCAATTGCAAACGTTTTTTCTCTCCTCCGCTGAGTGAATCCACCAATTGAAAGTGCATGGGTTTGGGGAACAAAAATTTCTCTAGCATTTGTGCGGCAGTGATGGTGCGGCCTTTGGTCAAGGGAATAAACTCTGCAATGTCACGAACCACCTCGATTAGGCGCTGCCCATCCTTGAGGTCTTCCATGTTCTGACGGTAATAACCCATTACGACAGTATCTCCAACAATGACTTTGCCGCCGTCGGGCTGCTCATTCAATGTCATCATTTTGAGCAGAGTTGTTTTGCCGGCCCCATTGGGACCTACCAATCCAACACGCTCTCCAGTTTTAAAAACGTAGTCCCAACCGTTGAGTACTTTCTTCTCTCCCCAATGTTTTTTAACACGGTGAAATTCCACAATCTTGCTTCCCAAACGACTCATGTTGATTTCTGGAGCCAACTCTTGCGCTTCAGGGCTTTTCCTTACATTTTCTTTGAGTTCTTGGAAACGATCCATTCTGCTCTTGCTCTTCACAGTGCGCGCTCTCGGCATGGTGCGTGCCCAAATCAACTCTCTTCTAAACAGGTTCATTTGTTTATCGTGGGTGGCTTGTTCCAGTGTCTCACGTTCTGCTTTTTTCTCGAGGTAGTAAGAGAAATTTCCTTTGTACTTGTACAATTGACCATTCTCCAACTCTAATATTTCATCGGTGATGTTTTCCAAAAAATAACGGTCATGGGTGATCATGAACAAGGTCATGTGTGACCGGGTAAGGAAGTTTTCCAACCATTCAATCATGTCCAAATCCAAATGGTTGGTGGGCTCATCCAGTAAAAGAAAATCGGGTTCTTCCACCAATACTTTGGCCAAAGCCACCCTGCGTTGTTGCCCTCCACTCAATTGCCCAGCCAGTTTGTTCCAGTCTTGCAGCTCAAGCGCACCAAGAACTTGCTTCATTTTGGATTCGTATTCCCATGCGCCGGTGGCGTCCATGGCATTCATGGCTTTTTCTAAGTCGCCGTTGTTTTGTAAAGCAACTTCATATTCTGCAATGGCCTTGGACATGGCGTTGGAGGAAGCCAAGACATTGTCCAAAATGGATTTGTTCAAATGCAGTTGGGGATTTTGTTCCAAATAGGCTACACGCACTTCTTTGTTGTAAATGACCTTGCCTTCATCGGGTGATTCTTTACCAAAAAGGATGTTCATCAACGTTGTTTTTCCTGAACCATTTCTGGCCAGGAGGGCTACTTTTTGGCCTTTCTCAATTCCAAAATTCAGGTTTTCAAATAGTTGGCGAATGCCGTAGCGTTTGGAAAGATTCTCGACCGATAAGTAGTTCATGCGGTAAAAGTACGATGGTGCTTACCTTAGCTTCAATGAAAAATTGGCGATTGCAAAAAATGTCGGATATGACAGCGATGGAGTGGCATCGGGTTTTGGCCTTGCGGGCCGAGGTTTTTGTGGTAGAGCAGCAATGTGCTTATCAGGATCCAGACGGTAAAGATTTTTTAAGCTATCATCTGACGATGGAAAGTGGTGAGGCATTGGTGGCTTACGCTCGTTTATTACCTCCAGGTGTGAGTTACCCTGAGGCGTCTATCGGAAGGGTGGTTACCTCGCCATTGGTTAGAGGAAAAGGTTGGGGCAAGGAGCTGATGGAAATTGCCATTGAGCAAACGATGAAGCAATTTCATGCAAAAGAAATTTGTATTTCAGCACAATCTTATTTGTTGAATTTTTATGCTGATTTGGGTTTTGTGGCAGAAGGGGAGGAGTATTTGGAAGATGATATTCCGCATTGGAAGATGCGTTTGCAAGCGGCGGAATAAAATCGCCATTACCTTTTCATCAATCTAAAAGCAATATTTCTTCCAAGGCCTTGCATGATGGCGAGGTTGATCCATGAAAGAGCAAATTTTTCAAGCAATTCTACTTTGTCTGCTTTGCCAAAGTCATAGCAATTCCCAAATCCTGCATCCAAGGCTAATTGGAGGGCCAGTTGTTTGGCATCTGCATCATCTCCGGCCATAAAAAGGTCGATTCCCTCTTGGTGATAAACGGGGTTGAGCATATTCTCAAAGCCCGTGGTGTTGAAGCATTTCACGATTTTTGCCTTGGTTAGTTCAACCAGTGCATGGAAGGCGGTGGGATACGGATAGGGAGCCATGCGGACAGCATTGGTGGCATCGATGATGATCTTATTTTCCACATTTCCCATGCTTTCGATGATGTTGAATACAGCTGTAGGGGGAGTAGCCATGAGCACTACGTTGCAATGGGCAACGGCTTGAGCAATGGTAAGTGCTTGGATATTGGGATGTTCAATGAGGTGTTGACCTTTGAAAGAGGCCGTATTCTGGACACCTAAATAGATGTGATGTCCGTATTGGGACCAACGCGTAGCCAATGCGCCGCCTACGTTTCCAGTTCCTATGATGGCGATGTTCATGTTTTTTGCTTACAAATTTGGAGTATCTTGTATTCTTTATGAGCATTTTCTATAATTGTAATTCACTAACAAATTTGTAAGTAAAATGCCAGATTTTTATTTTCAGGGAAAGATTTATTACAATCCAGTTCAGTTGGTCATGGAGAAAATAGGAGGCACGTGGAAAGCTCCCATTTTGTATCGATTGAAGTCTGGAAAACTACGTTATGGGGAGTTGAAATCAGATTTGCCAAGAATCTCTGATCGCATATTATCTCTTCAACTCAAGGAATTAGAATCTACTGGCCTGATTGAGCGGAAATTATACCCTACAATACCCCCTCGAACGGAGTATCGATTAACATCCAATGGTAAGAAGATGGTAAAATTGATTGAAATCATCAAGCGATACGGCATGGCATGGATGGAGACGGAGCAAATGAAGGGAAGGGTGAAAAAGAAAAAAAGTAAATGCTTCCCAACCCTTTGATTCATTTAAGCATCTTCCTCTTTATTGGATAATGACAGTGACGGAATCTGAATGGATAGCAGCGTGTATTAAAGGCAATCAAAGTGCTTGTAAAAGGCTGTTTGATGTCAATAAAGATTGGCTCTTTGCTGTCTGTCGTCGTTATCTCACCAATAGAGCAGAGGCGGAGGATGCGTTGCAAGAGAGTTTTATTCTCATTTTTAAAAATTTGCACACTTACAATGGACAGGGGAGTTTCCAGGGTTGGATGCGGAAGATTGCGGTGAATTGCGCTTTGGGGATGATCAGAAAGAAAAAATTACACCGGGATATTCCCTTCTCACATGAAACAACGCCTGTGGATTTGGAATTATTGCAAAAAATGGATTCGGATGAATTACATTTTATCATTCATCGCTTGTCACCGGGAAGAAAACAAGTTTTTATTGCTCATGCTATTGATGGATTTACCCATAAAGAAATTGGAGCGCTGTTGAATATCTCTGAGGGGACTTCAAAGTCTCAATTTTTTGATGCAAGAAGAGAGATCAAATGGGCCCTAGAGAATGCTGTCACGACCTCAAAAAAAATGGATCATGGTAAAGAATGAACATAAAAAAAAGGAGAATTGGCAAGGTGCCCTCCATTCTCAATGGAAGGAGGATGCCGCAATTTCTACTGCATTGAATTGGGAGCAATTGTCTCCACATGTGCTGAAAAAGAGCAGTAGGAAAAGAGTCTGGTTATGGGGAATGACCCTCCTACTGGTGTGGATGCTGATGAGTGTGCTTTACTTTAATAACAGCGGAGATGAGAATGCTGTGATGAAGAAGGAATTGGCTTCTGCTTCGTTGGTGAAGAGTGATTCATTATCACAAAATGATCGAAATGTTTTAACCTCGAAAATAGAATCAACAGAGGTTGTAAATAAAGACAACCTATTGAAAAATGATAGTTCGATTTCTTTATCAAATGACGCAGCGGAATCAAAAAAGCGGAAGGAATCTTTACCGAGTTTGGTTCAGTATAATTCGAAGACGTTGAAATCGAAATCAAGTGTTGATCCGAATGAACAGAATGAGCAGAAATGGAAGCAGAAAAAGAAGCAAGGAAATAGGGAGGTTGTTAATGAGCAGGAACAGGAAACGATGGAAGGTGTTGGGATTGAAAGCGGTGAAGTTTTGTTTAGCGAGACTCAAAATTCCTTCCAGCGTGGTGAGCATTTAGATGAAAATGTCTTATTTTCCAAAGATGGATTGATTGATTCAAAACCGTTGTATCCCTTGGCTATTCACACCCATTATCAAATTAAAATTCCTGCACCGATGAAAAAGCGAAAGCCGCGACAATTCTCTTATCAAGTAGGTTTGGAAACGGGAAGAAGTATTCGGATGATCAAAGGGAATTATGATGGGGATGGAGTGCAATCCAGGTCCATTGGTGCCAGAAGATGGTTTTTACCCAAAAGGTTGCTACACGCTTCTGTGAATTGGCATTGGACAGAAAATCTTTCGCTGCAATGGGGGTTTCAGTGGGGAGGTGGTGATATACAGTCGCGATGGGTTTTTAGAAATTTGATTGTTGAACCGAGTACGCAGGAGTTGAGAATGCAATCATCGGATGGAGAGGTGGTGATCGATGATCCATCTTTGATTGATCAAATCACCAACGGAAATGGAGGAGTGTATCAGCTGCGATTGAATTACGCTTACAGAATGTTGACGGTTCCCATAGGGTTTCGCTATCGTATAACAAATCACGTGGTATCCCCTTTGGTGAGATTGGGCTGGAACTGGGAGCGCATTGGAAGAAGAGAAATGAGTATTGATGTGAATGAAAATGGCGTTATCAGAAATATTCCTTTGGTCATTGCCGAGCAGCAGCCACGCAGAAGTATGCAACAATATTGTGCGCTGGGAGTGTCAATGCGACTTCAGGAACGATTGGAGTTGTATACAGAAGGCCTCTATTATTTTCCATTGACCAAAATGATCAATGCCAATGGATATCAAGTCCGATCATCGGGCGTTGGCATTCAATGGGGATTGCAATATCGATGGCATTAAATTTTTATCATTGCCCAACCAATGATGCGATGATGACATCTAACAGCAAACAAGAAAATAAATTAAAATAATAAAATCATGAAAAAGACCATTGGGTATGTTTTGGCTTGCTTCACCGCAGTAGGGTGGATGGCTTGCAACAAAATGACAGAAGACAGTCAACTGGACACAGAAGATGTTTTGAAAATGGAGATGGAAGATCAAGACATCTTAACAGAAGAAGAGCAAACAGCGGCGGATTGCAATTATGATTTCACGCAGTTCATTGCCTCTTGCGCTGTTGTGACAGAGAGTTCCACTAGTTATCCAAAAACCATTACCATTGATTATGGAACGGGATGCGTGGATGCGCGTGGTAGAACCAAAAAGGGAAAAATCATCGTAGAAGTTTCTGGAGATATGCGCTTAGAAGGCAACACGCGCACATTGACATTTGAGGATTTTTATGTGAACAATATCAATATACAAGGCAGCCGATCCGCTGAGAATATTGGATTGAATGCCAGTGGTAACATGGTAATCAAAGTAAATGGCAATATTACCGCTAGCAATGGAGAGTATGCGAGAAGTAGAACCTTTGAGCGTTACCGTGAGTGGATTGCAGGGATTAACACTTGTGAGATTTCGGATGATGAATTCATGATTACTGGCACCGGAACAGTGACAGGTAGAAGGGGAGTAGGGATTCCTCACGAGATTACTGAGGCCATTCATGTGAAGCCAGGGGTATGCAATTATCCTTTATCCGGAAAAGTGGATGTGGGCAATGAGCGCAGAGGCGTGGTGATTAACTTTGGGGAGGGAACATGTGACAACGTAGCAGAGGTGTATTCCAAGCGCAGAAATAAAACCTTCCAAATTGATTTGGATACAAGAAGGGTGATTGAGTGATAACTGAATAATGTAAAACGCATCGACCCCTTCATGTTTCATGGAGGGGTTGTTTTTTGTACTTTAAAAATGAAGTCATGAAAAAAGTAATGCTCTATTTTGTTACAAACTTTATAATGCTGACAAGCGCATTTTGTCAAACTGATATTTACGATAGCATATATGTTGGAAACGTCTGGAGGAATTATAATATTCATTTACCGACGGGCTACAATTCAAGTACAAATTATCCATTAATATTAGGTTTTCACGGTGGTCAACAGGCTGCTACAAGCTCTCAGGGTTGGACTGTATTTGCTTAGTTTTGCAGCCATTGCAACGAATGCATGTTCTCAAATGTATTTCCCTTGCCATCCAATAAATAAAATTCCGATTATTAGCTTTCATTCAAAAGTTGACCCAATTGTATTTTATAACGGTGGAATGGGAGGTGTTCCTCCATTGACAACTTTCTATTTCCCATCACAGGATAGTACTTTAAACTTATGGTCTCAAAATAATCATTGCCAATCAAGAGACACCATTATAAATGGCAATGGCATCGATTACGATTTTATAAAAGTTTATAATTGCTCGTGTAATGTCGAGATATACCATTATGCAACTACCGATGGTAGTCACAGTTGGCCTGGAGGAAATCCCAACAATAATCCTGTCTCAACCCAAATTAATGCAACTGATCTTTTGTGGTACTTTTTTCAAAACTATTATTTAGGATGTGAAGTAAATGAAATCCTAGAGAATAGAAAATTGGATTGGAAGATAATGCCTAACCCTTGTTCTGATTTTGTTACAATTTCAACTTGCGCCAGAGGATTGGGTAATTTTAAGATTTATAATCACTTTGGTCAATGGATAAAGGAAGTTGATTCAAATGAATCGGTGTGGACTTTTAGTACAACGAATTGGACTCCTGGGGTTTATTATATTTTTTCCGTGGATAAAGAAAGTTGGTTTCGATTTATCAAGATGTAATGATTTGGTAAAGGGAAGAATTATTTTCTTGTTATGTTGTTTTCATACAAGAGATTTTTTGAACTTAAAAGCAAGTGAAAATAACTTTTATCTTCTTAAATTTGAATTGTATGTAGGATGGATAATGATACAATGTGATTGGAAAATGAATGGAGGCGAAAAAAAGAAAATCAGTTATGGCTTGCTTTTTTCCTTCATTTTCTGTGTCCAAAATTTGTCAATATTGGCGCAAAACAAAGCATTGGGTTCATGGAATATTCTCAATGGAAAGTTAAGCCTCTCAGAGAAGTGGAGTGTATTTAGAAGATGATATTCCGCATTGGAAGATGAGAAGAATTGAGAAATAATTGTTTAAAGTGTATGACTATGGTGTTGTGTGAATTTTTAAGATTTAGGATGACTCAGATACATTTTTGCAATCTTTGAAGTGAGCGCTTAGAGTAATTATTTGTGGTTATAATCCGTCACTACGCCAAACTACAAACCATTAGCAATTCCCATGCGGTGAATAAAGCGTCTATTCACTGCAAAAAGTGCGGTGATTACTACACAAGTTCGATAACAAAACCAAACTGGATAAGAATGAGGTTTGTTTAACCCTCTTTTTTCTCTAAATTTACGTCCTATCAACTTCACAGAATGTACAGAGCCCTAGACATCAACCGCGAAAATCTGACCATCATGGGAATTGAATTTCCAGATTTGAAGTCGCTTGAGAGCGCAGCTAATGCGATTGGGAGCAATATGTTTGAAGGATTTGAACCGACAGCAAAAGGAATTGAAATTATTAGAGATTATTTGAATGGAAAAATTTCACTGATAGATTTAGTGACCATCGCTAAAGAAAAAGCGTATGTCTGATTCTTACAAGTACATTGATCCTGATCATACGTACATTGACCCCTCTTCGGGACTTTTAAAAAATCTACTGAACATTTCAGATTACGACGTACTTCTCTTTGTAGAAAGTAGCGCCGTTTCCAAACGACTTCAAGAATTATTTAAGAACCCAATAACAATAAAAGGAACTTCAAGTCTTCTGGAAATTCACCAACACTTATTTCAAGACATCTACGCCTGGGCCGGAAAAGTTCGGATTGTAAACATAAGTAAAGACGGAAAACCGTTTTTCGATGGAGAACGCTTCTCGTCGGCCTTTCAATACATAGATTCATTGATTGAGGAATACAGAACCATTGACTCCTCCAGTTTCGAAGAGATAGCGAAAGCATTGGCCTCTATACTCGACCATGTGAATTTTCTTCATCCTTTCAGAGAAGGAAACGGAAGAACACAACGAGAGTTTATTCGACTGCTCGCTCTGGAAAAAGGGCTTACCTTGAACCTGAATCCCGCTGACAATACAACTGTGTACACCCAATACATGCAAGGCACCATTAACGGTGATATTGAACTATTGAGTCAATTGATTTTAGAACAGATCAACAATAACAATGAGAAATAATAATAATAGCAGAGTGAAAAAAATATTCCTTCCATTTATAATTTTCCCGATTATCGCTCTGAGCTATATTTCAAATCTCTCTGCCCAAACCAAAATCGAGGGAAGCTATGATTCAGCCAAAAGGAAATTTATTCCCAAAGATGAGGTGTATCGTATTTATGATTTTCGGGATGGATTGGCCAGTTTTAGAACCAATGACAAAAAAGGAATAATTGATACGCTTGGAAATGTGATCGTGCCCATGAAGTATGACGAGATTGAGCCCTTTTTGGATGGAGTGGCTCGTGTGGAAATTTTTGGTGACTATCCTACCCATTACGGATACATTGATAAACAAGGAAACGAGGTGCTTCCTGTTATATACACGGATGCGGATGATTGGTACTACCGCAGTTTGCGTTTTTCAGATTTGATTGTTGTTGGAATAGATCAGAAATACGGATGCTTTGACAAGAAAGGAAAAAACGTACTGCCAATGGAATACGGAAGCATTGGAAACTACAGTAACGGATTGGCGACCGTTTACAAAGATGGAAGAATGGGATTCATCAACAAGGAGGGCAAAATTGTCATTCCTGTCATCTATGGTCGGGTGAGCGACTTTGGCTTGGAAACATCTATTGTGCAAAAAGATGGCAAATGGGGAATGATCAATAAAATGGGAGAGGTTGTTCTAACCCTGATTTATGAGGCTGAAATGCGGTTTAGTGGCGAATTGTGTATCACCAAATTGAATGGAAAATTTGGAGTGATTGACAGACAAGGAAAAATTTTAATTCCTTTTCAATACGAAAGTATTTCATACTATCGAGAAGGATTGGCACACGCCGTTTTGAATGGCAAGCACGGATTCATTGACGAGAAAGGCACAACCATCATTCCTTTTGAATACGACTGGGCAGGGAACTTCAGCGAAGGATTTGTCATTGCTAAAAAAGACAACTTGTGGGGTCATTTGAATAAACTGGGAGAAGTCACTACCCCCTTTGAATATGAGCTTACTGGCGATTTCAATCGTGGACTTTCCAACGTAAAGAAAAACGGAAAATCAGGTAGAATTAATACAGCAGGAAAACTAGTACTTCCTTGCAAATACGATGGTATCAATGGTGTGTTCAATGATGGACGAATGATAGTCAGTATCAACTTTCCAGAGGGCAGAAAGAAAGGCTTTGTGGATGAAAACGGGAATGAGGTTATTCCGTGTATTTATTACAATGTAAAAGCTTTTTCCGCGGGTAAGGCAGAGGTGCAAGAGGATGCAGATGGCCCGTGGTTTTTTATTGATGTGAATGGAAAGAAAGTGAATCCCTAAATTGTATTCAATGAACCGAACCCTTTACTCGGACGACAATCACAATGAAATTCGGATTTCTGAAATTAAGAAAATCGAAAGTGAAATTGCGTTCAAGGGTTTGGGAATAAAATATGTGGCCTTTGGTGAAGAGACTTATTACGCCAATGGAAGAAAGTTCATGGTGCGAGAAGGGGAGTACATCATTGGCAATGACTTTACCGAGTCTATTGTTCAAATCAATCAAGAAAAGTCCGTAGAGGGGTTGTGCATTGATATTTCACCAGAAGTTATTTCCGAAGTGGCAGAATATCATGATCTCAATGGTACAGCATTAAAAGAATTTTTACTTTCAGATCAATTTTTTGTCAATCGATACAACATTAAAAATACAACACTGGGGTATTCTCTTTTTGAAATCAATAAAAGAATCAAATCTGGCAATTTTGGCAGTAATTTTCAGGAGAATGAATTGTTTTACAGCCTTGCAGAATCAATCATTACGGAT
>CAZNVU010000001.1:103320-105833 GCA_964576575.1 uncultured Chryseobacterium sp. | reverse complement strand
CTTTGCAATGCTTAATTGAATACCATTTACTTCTATTTTTTTAACAACCTGTTTCACTAAAGTGAAACTTTTTAATACCTTTGTATGACCAACAAACACAGACTAATTATTTTCTACAAACAATACTTCCAAGATTTTTTCATGGAGCAAAACATAAAAGTTCAAAAGAAGATTTTGTGGACCTTTGATCTCATTGAAGAACTGCCGAGAGTGCCTGAGATTTATTTGAAGCACATTGAGAATACATCTGGTATTTATGAAATAAGAGTTCAAAATGGAAACGACATCTTCCGAATATTTTGTTTTTTCAATAAAGATAAATGTATCATTCTTGGAAATGGATTTCAGAAAAAAACCGAAAAAACGCCTATGAATCAAATAACATTGGCACAAAAAATAAAATTAGAATATGAAAAAGAAAATAAAAGATAAGAATGTAATGGACCTTGAAACATTCAAGGAAAAACACTTTGGAAAAAGAGGAACACCAAAAAGGGATGACCTTGAAAGCGGTTATGAAGCTTTTAAAATAGGTGCACTAATTCACGACACCAGAATTGAGTTGGGGATGACGCAGGGACAACTGGCGGAGAAAGTAGGGACAACAAAATCTTACATTTCAAAGATTGAAAACAACTTAAAAGAGGCTAGGTTGTCAACCCTACAAAAAATCATTGAAGTAGGTTTTGGTGGAACCCTCGAGTTGATAGTGAAATTGAGATAAATCACTGTGACTTCTTACCCTCACCCCAATCCAACATCCAACAACATCATCACTAAAAATCCAGCGATGAAACCCAAAGCGGCGATATCGGTGTACTTGTCTTGTTGCGTTTCAGGGATTACTTCTTCAATCACCACGTAAATCATGGCGCCTGCAGCAAAGGCCAAAGCGTAGGGTAAAATGGGCAACATTTGCATCACTGCCATTGCACCCACCACTCCCGCCAATGGCTCTACAATGGCAGACAATTGTCCATAGAAAAAACTTTTTCTTCGCGATAAGCCCAAACGTCTTAATGGAAAGGAAACCGCAATACCCTCTGGGAAATTCTGCAAACCTATACCCAAGGCCAGCGCCACCGCTCCACCAATGGTAGCTTCTGGAACACCAGCAGCTGCGCCACCAAACAAAACACCTACAGCCAATCCTTCAGGGATATTGTGCAAAGTGATGGCCAAAACCAACAACATTGTTCCCTGCAGATTGGTCTTAACCCCCTCTTTCTTCTCCTCTGGAAAATTGATGTGCAAATGCGGCATGCACTTGTCCAAGGCAAATAGAAATAAAGCCCCCATGGCAAACCCTACAGCCGCAGGGATGGCCTTGACAAACCCCTCGCCAGGACTCATCTCAATGGCCGGATTGAGCAATGACCAAAAACTAGCTGCAATCATTACCCCACCGGTAAATCCCAACATGCCATCCAACCACTTGCGGTGTAAATTCTTGAAAAGAAAAACCAATCCTGCACCAGCAGCAGTAACCAACCACGTAAAGGTAGTGGCCAAAAATGCCGCCCAAACGGGATCACAATCTGTTAAATAATGCACAACACTTTCCATAGGGCTAATGTACAATTTAATGGTAATTTTTGTTTAAACCTTGTATTTTCGTTTCAGTGAAAACGCTTACCCTTATCCGTCACGCCCATGCTGAGGCCGGTTTTAACAAATCGGACTATGAAAGATCACTGAATCAAATTGGCAATCAAGAAGCAGAAAAGCAAAGCAATACCCTGCCTATAAATGAGCACGCCCTGTTATTGATCAGCCCTGCCAATCGGACAAAGGAAACAGCAGCATATTGGCTTAAAAAACAACCTAAACTGCGGCATTTATTTGTTTCTGAACTATACAATGCTGATTTGGACACCTTACTCAATTGCATTGAAAGTCATTTTAATGAAGAGCATTTGGTTGTCATTGCGCACAACCCGGGCATCAGTGAATTGTACCAATTCTTCACTGGTCAATGGGAAGCTTTTGCTCCTTGCACTATTGCTGTTTTATATAATGATGCAGAAGCACAGAACTTGGAAAAAGGCAAAGCCACTACCTTAGCATTACAATATCCCTGAAACAATGAATAAAGAAAGAAATTTTTGGCTTTGGATTATTCTAATTGCTACCTCATTGGGGTTGATCTATCTGTTCAGAAAAATTTTGTTGTTTGTTGTATTGGCTGCGGTTGTGGGATTTATTGGCGATCCAATTGTAGATCAATGGGAAAAAATAAAATGGGGCAATTTCAAATTCCCGAGATGGGTAGGCGCCCTGATTACTTTGGTAATGATGATTGCTGCTTTAACCGGAATTGTTCTGTTGTTTCTTCCTTTGGTTCGATCAGAAATTGACATGATTCTATCCTTAGATCCCTTCATCATTGAAAAAAACTTGACTGAGCAGTTTCCCACTCAAATGTCATGGCTTGAGCAAATGGGATACGGGCATAAGACCTTTGCCGAGTTGCTGAGAGAAGTGCAAGCGAAATTGAGTTTCAATTATTATGC
>CAZNVU010000001.1:69758-103220 GCA_964576575.1 uncultured Chryseobacterium sp. | reverse complement strand
TCCAACGCTTGGTTGATTGCGCTATTTTCTGGTGTGTTCAACGTAATACCTTACTTGGGTCCATTGATTTCATTTGGCTTTGCCATGGTCATTGGGATGTCCACTGGGTTAACCATTGGCGGTCAGTTGGCGGATTTGTTCTGGGGTATTATCATCGTATACTCGATTGCTCAAGCCATAGACGCCTTCATTGTTCAACCCTTGATTTTGGGAGGCAGTATTCGCGTCCATCCTTTGGAGCTGTTCATTGTATTGATGGCCGCGGCAACAGTAGGTGGCATTCCGGCGATGGCTGTGGCTTTGCCCGTATACACCATTCTAAGAATTGCAGCCCGAGAATGGCTGATAGAATTCAAGTGGGTAAAGAACTTGACCAAGAACATGTAAAATTAAATTGAATCGCAGGGTCATCCTACAGTATCTTTGAATCCCGTAACACTATTTTCTTTTTACGGGAATGTCCAACAATACTAAATACATCTTTGTGACCGGTGGAGTAACCTCTTCATTGGGCAAAGGAATCATCTCTGCCTCTTTGGCTAAACTCCTGCAAGCCAGGGGCTTCAAGGTCACCATTCAAAAATTAGATCCATATATCAACATCGATCCAGGAACACTCAACCCTTACGAGCACGGAGAATGCTTTGTAACGGATGATGGAGCTGAAACCGATTTGGACTTGGGGCATTATGAAAGATTTTTAAATGTTCCTACTTCACAAGCCAACAACATTACAACTGGAAGAATTTACCAAAGTGTCATCGAGAAAGAGCGCAGAGGAGAATATTTGGGCAAGACCGTGCAGATTATCCCGCACATCACTGATGAGATCAAACGTTGCATCCAAATTTTGGGCAATAAAAAACAATTTGACTTTGTCATTACGGAGATTGGTGGAACTGTTGGTGACATTGAAAGTTTGCCATACATTGAGACCGTAAGACAATTGATGTGGGAGAAGGAGGAAGACTGCATTGTTATTCATCTTACGCTGGTTCCATATTTGGCAGCTGCAGGTGAGCTGAAAACCAAGCCCACGCAGCACAGTGTTAAGATGTTATTGGAGAATGGTGTTCAGCCCGATATTTTGGTTTGTCGCACGGAACATCCTATCCATCCATCCATTCGCTCCAAGATTGCCAAATTCTGCAATGTCACAACAGACGCGGTGATTGAGAGCATCGATGCGCCTACCATTTATGACGTTCCCTTGTTGATGCAAAAAGAAAAGTTAGATGAGGTGGTTTTGAAGAAACTCAAAGTCAAGTCAACACAAAAGCCCAATCTGACACAATGGAATAAATTTCTAAAGCGATACAAAGAGCCCAAGTATGCGGTAAACATTGGATTGATTGGAAAATATGTTGAATTGAAAGATGCCTACAAATCCATAGCAGAAGCTTTTAACCATAGCGGTTCTGCTAATGAGACCAAGGTCAATTTGCATTGGATTCACTCAGAAAATTTGTATCCAAAAAACGTCGCCAATACCATCAAACATTTGGATGGAATTTTGGTTGCCCCTGGATTTGGGTCCAGAGGAATTGACGGAAAAATTGAAGCCATAAAATTTGTAAGAGAAAACAATATTCCTTTCTTTGGAATTTGTTTGGGAATGCAAATGGCAACCATCGAATTTGCAAGAAATGTTTTGGGATGGAAAGATGCGCACAGTACTGAGATGAAAGAGTACACCACTCATCCCGTTATTGCATTGATGGATGAACAAAAGAGTGTGGTGAACAAAGGTGGAACCATGCGTTTGGGTACCTACCATTGTAAACTGGAAAAACGTTCAAAAGCTTTCAAAGCATATGGAACAGACATG
Organism: uncultured Chryseobacterium sp.; assembly: GCA_964576575.1. Classification (GTDB taxonomy): domain Bacteria; phylum Bacteroidota; class Bacteroidia; order Flavobacteriales_D; family Sanyastnellaceae; genus CAMCTV01. The sequence continues at coordinate 101,392 of CAZNVU010000001.1, read as the reverse complement.
ATTGAAGAGCGCCATCGCCACCGGTATGAGTTTAACAATGCCTACAAATCTGATTTTGAAAAAGCAGGTCTGAAGTGCACTGGTATCAACCCTGATTCTGGCCTAGTAGAAGTCATTGAAATTCCTTCACATCCCTATTTCGTTGCTGCGCAATACCATCCAGAATACAAGAGTACGGTTATGAATCCGCACCCATTGTTTGTTTCTTTTGTGAAAGCAGCATTGCAATACAAGAAAAGTAAAACCAATAAAAAGGCGTAATGTCCACTCAGAAAATAGAAGCTTATTTGGCGGCGCTTCCGGAAGATCGAAAGTTGGTGATGGATAAACTCATCGCCATCATGAAGAAAAATCTACCCAAAGGATTTTCATTGGATTTCAGTTATGGCATGATAGGATTCTGTGTGCCTCATGATCTCTATCCCAAGGGTTATCATTGCGACCCCAAGATTCCGCTTCCATTTGTATCCATTGCCTCACAAAAGAATTTCATTGCGTTATACCACATGGGTATGTATGCTGAACCTAATATCCTTCAATGGTTTCAGGACGAGTACCCTAAACATGTCAAAAGCAAATTGGACATGGGGAAAAGCTGTATTCGATTCAAGAAAATGGAAGAAATTCCCTATAATTTGATTGGGGAATTGATGAAGAAAATGAGTCCAAAAGAATGGATAGCGCTTTACGAAAGTAAATTTGTCAAATAAGTCAAAACGACAAATTCTTCCAAATCAACTTCAAATCCTTGGTCCAATGATAATCTTTGGCATACAGCATGTCTGTCTTGTCAATATCCAAGTTCAACGCGTCAGATCCTGAAGGGTTAAAAAAACCAACCGGTAATTTGGGCAAAGTAGTCAATTGATTTGAATAACTCACCCAAGTTTTCTGATTGAACAACACTTGGATGGCCCAACTGCCCAAACGAAATCTGTATTTGGAAAACCAGACCCAAAAGGTTGTTATTAAAAACAATGAAACGGCAACATCCAAAAGACGTTTCTTTCTTTGATTTTCAATACTGGCTATGCTATTCAACTCAACAATTGGTGTGTGGCAGATGCCATCAATGGTCTGACTGCCTACCAGAAAATAGGCTTCCGGTGGTGCAATTTTCATTTCGATTTGAAGATGCGATAATTGACTCATGGCTGAGATGATGTCTTCACTGGACAAGTCTTTGGCACAAAATACAACCGTATGAAAACCTTCTACACGGACTTTAGCGGACAATGCTTGACCATTCAACAACTCTTTGAAATGAACCGGAGATAAAGCATGCGTATCCTTAGAATATTGTTTTAATAGATCTTTAACTCTTTTCATCTCCTCATCCTCCGCCACTATTAATACTTTCTTCACTGCAACTAAGCCTCTTGAACGCCACTTTTGAATTCCCCAACGCAATATCCAAAAAACCATCATGGCCAACAAAGAACCCACTACAATTAGCAAACGGCTGAAGCGCAAAGTTTCTGGTAAAAGACTGTAGAGCACCAATAGAAAAAATCCTGATCTCGCCAAAGCTTTGAACACCCCTTGGGTCTTGAAGGGCTGATCATACAACCCTTGCACCCATCCTTGAATTAACCAGAAGAACCCTGCCATTGTAAACGCAGGAATAGCTATGTTGTCTTTTATGGTAATTCCCGTTGCATCTGAATACAACAGCTTGATCAACCACCACAAAGTCAATGTTATGCCAATATCCAAAACAGGCAAAGTGCTTTTCTGGACAATTCGTTTTCCAAAACTAATGCTGGCCCGCATCCAAATGGCCATCTTAATCATCAGATGAAACCATCTTGCGTAAGAACCACCAAAATGTTTATTGGCAAAAATTTCCATGGCCTGGTAGAAAACATAGACATAATTCAAACTGCCTTTCTTGGTGCTCTCTCCTTTATAGTGAATGATTCGGGTATCGGCCATGTAATGATTCTTATAACCACCTTGCATGATTCTCCAACTCAAGTCAATATCCTCACCATACATGAAAAAAGCTTCATCCAAAAATCCTACTTTGTCTAGGGCAACCTTGCGCATAAACATAAACGCACCAGATAGAATTTCTATCTCATGATTTTCATCTTTGGACAGATGTCCCAAATAGTAATGATTGAAATAGGCAGAACGCGGAAATAGCTTGTAAAGTCCACTGATCTTAAAAAAAGAAGTAGCGGGAAAGGGAATACCTCTCTTGGATTCTGAAAGAAATTGTCCAGAGCCATCCACCATCTTGACACCCAAAGCACCAGCATCTGGTCTTTGATCCATAAAGGCAATGCACTTCTTGAAGGTATCCTCTTCTACAAGTGTATCAGGATTGAGTAATAAAATGTATTCACCCTTGGCCACGCGCATGGCTTGATTATTGGCCTTTGAAAAACCAACATTCTCCGTATTTACCATCAACTTCACCCAAGGGAATTTCTGCTGCACCATGGCAACAGAGTCATCCTTAGAAACGTTGTCCACAACAAAAACCTCTGCTTCAATATCCTTGATGGCCTGTTGCACGCTGTATAAGCATTGCTCCAAAAAATATTGAACGTTGTAATTAACAACAACTACAGAAAGTTTCATTCTTATCGTTTCAACGTATTTTCATAGGGTGTTCGATGCACAATACTTCTTCCCAGGGTTACCTCATCTGTGTATTCTAATTCGCCACCCACAGCAACACCCCTGGCGATATTGGAAATTTTCAAATCAACATGAGCCAATTTTCTATAGATATAAAAAGAGGTTGTTTCTCCTTCCATCGTTGCATTTAAAGCCAAAATAACTTCTTGGACTCCTTGGGTTTCTATACGAGACAAAAGTGTAGCCATGTTCAAATCTGAAGGTGCTATTCCATCCATGGGAGAAATTAGCCCTCCTAAAACGTGGTATACGCCGTTAAATTGCCCTGTAGATTCAATCGCCATTACATCTCTAATGTCTTGAACAACGCAAATGGTCTCTTTGCTGCGTGTTGGATTTTTGCAGATGTCGCATGTATCGTCATCACACAATTGATGACAAGTTTGACAGGACTTGATGTTTTGCTTGGCCGCAACCAATGCCTGAGCAAAGTGATTTACTTCTTCCTCTGATTTTCTCAATAGATGCAACACCAAACGCATGGCCGTTTTTTTTCCAATGCCTGGAAGCGTGGCCATTTGTTCTGTTGCGTCTTCAATCCACTTGGATACGGTTTGCATGTTTCAAAGATAAGGTTTCCGCTATGCGCACTCCATCTATCGCAGCAGAAATAATACCTCCGGCATAACCTGCACCTTCGCCGCATGGATATAGGTTGCTCATTTGCGGATGAGAAAGATGCTCTGCATCCCTTGGAATGCGGACAGGAGAGGAGGTGCGTGATTCAGGAGCCACCAGAATAGCATCTTCATGCAAATACGTTTTCATTTTTCTACCTACTTGCTCAAATCCTTTCTTTAAAGATTGCGCGATAAAAGAAGGTAAAATGTCATGCAAATTTTTGGATATAACACCCGGTAAATAAGAACAAGATGGAAGTTGTGTACTGGTTTTGTTTCTTAAAAAATCCAATAATCGTTGCGCAGGTGCCCGCTGCGTTTCTCCTGCCGCATGCCAACAGGCCCTCTCAACACTTTGTTGAAAGCGCAATCCAGCAAGTGGCCCGTAGGAATGAAATTCAGGAATATCTTCCCATTGCACAGGCACCACAATACCCGAGTTGGCCCAAGGATTGTTTCGCTTGCTTGGCGACCATCCATTTGTCACCACTTCCTCTTTGTCTGTAGCACATGGTGCAATGATGCCTCCAGGGCACATGCAAAAAGAATATACTCCTCTTCCCTCCACTTGCTCTACCCATGAATAGGCAGCAGCAGGCAATGCATCCTGTCTCACATCACAATGATATTGTTGTGCATCTATGATAGTCTGGGGATGCTCAACCCTAACACCTAGGGCGAAAGATTTGAATTGCACTTCTAAACCCTTGTTATGCAATAACTCAAAAATATCTCTTGCACTATGTCCCGTTGCCAAAACGATATCCTGAAAAGAAAATACATTTCCATCTCCGTCAAAAGCATCCACATTATCATCTGTATTGACTTTAAAGTTCACAAATTTCTTAGAGAAATGAACTTCACCACCGGAGGCAATGATTTGTTCTCGCATTAATGTGATTACTTGAGGCAACTTGTTGGTTCCAATATGAGGATGGCTCTCGACTAAAATATTTTGATTAGCACCAAACTGCACCAAAGATTGAAGAATAGACTTGACATCACCTCTTTTGGTAGAACGTGTGTAAAGCTTGCCATCCGAGTATGTGCCTGCTCCACCCTCCCCAAAACAATAATTGGATTCAGGGTTAACCTCTTGGTTTTTTGTAATGGCAGCCAAGTCTCTTCTGCGCTGACGCACATCCCTACCCCGCTCCCAAATGATGGGTTTAATTCCTTTTTCGATAAGTTTCAAAGCACAGAAAAGTCCAGCAGGACCAGAACCAACGATCAATACATGTACTGACGAATCAGAAACATTGGGATAAACAACGGGCGACAAAGTCAAAGCCGTTTCATCAGGTTGATGAATAGCTACTTGAAGTCGAAAAACAGGCCGCTTTCGCGCATCAATACTGGATTTAACAATGGTGCTTGAAAAGTGAAATGGATTGACACTTGCCTTTTGGCAGGCCAATCGATGGATTTTCTGCAAATCCTCGCGATCTTCTGGAGAGACTACTATTTCTATGGTTTCATTCATGTCAGTCTATTCAACCGAAAGCAACAAAGATAGGTCAATGACGATCTAAGATTTCCTATCTTCGTTGCTTGATTATGGATAAAGAAATTGCCATCCCTTTTAAGCAAGGAAACCTCACAAAAGAGGAATTATTGAAGCTTTATGAAGCCATCTTGCTTCCCAGAATGATTGAAGAAAAAATGTTGAGCCAACTGCGCTTGGGAAAAATTTCCAAGTGGTTCAGTTCTTTTGGTCAAGAAGCCATTTCTGTGGGCATTACAGAGGCCATGGAAAGTGATGAGTTCATTTTGCCCATGCACCGCAACTTGGGCGTTTTCACATCTCGTAAACTGGATCTAGAGCAATTGTTTGCTCAGTTTCAAGGGAAGAAAACAGGTTTCACCAAAGGAAGAGATCGTTCTTTTCACTTTGGCACCAAGGCGCATCATCTGGTTGGAATGATTTCCCATTTGGGCCCGCAATTGGGCATTGCAGATGGCATTGCTTTGGCACAAAAGCTAGAAAAAAATCCAAAAGGAACAGTGGTTTTTTCCGGTGACGGAGGGGCCAGTGAGGGCGATTTTCACGAGGCCTTGAACGTGGCTGCTGTTTGGCAATTGCCCGTGATTTTTGCAATAGAAAACAACGCTTGGGGATTGTCAACGCCAAGCAATGAGCAATTCCGTTGCAAGCAATTCATTGATAAAGCAATTGGATACGGTATACCTGCAGAAGATGCTGTCCAGATTAACGGTAACGATATCATTGAAGTATATACAACGGTGAAAAGATTGCTTGAAAGCATTCGTGAAAATCCAAGGCCAATCATTCTTGAATTGATGACTTTCCGTATCCGTGGTCATGAGGAAGCCAGCGGAACCAAATATTATCCGCAAGGATTGATTGATGAGTGGACAAAAAAAGATCCTGTAGACAACTTTGAAAATTGGCTTATACAGCAAAAATATATATCCACCAATGATGCAGAAGCCATGAGAGAAAGCATCAAGTTGCGAATCAACAATGCGCTGAAAACTGTCTACGCATTGCCCGAAATCACGCCCGATGAAGAAGAAGAGCAAAGAGATATTTTTGCCTCATTCACCGAACCAGCTACAACTGCTGTTGGCACAAAGGTCAATATGCGATTTATCGACGCCATAACGGAAGGATTAAAAGAATCCATGAAGAAGCACGATAAGCTGGTGTTGATGGGACAAGACATTGCAGAGTATGGTGGTGTTTTCAAAGTAACTGAAGGATTTGTAGAAGCTTTTGGAAAAGATAGAGTCAGAAATACACCGTTGTGTGAGTCGGCTATTGTAGGAGCCGGCCTAGGCTTGAGCATCAAAGGCTGGAAGGCAATGGTAGAAATGCAGTTTGCGGATTTTGTTACCTGTGGATTCAACCAAATTGTAAATAATTTGGCCAAGTTGCATTATCGATGGGAAGAAAAAGCAGATGTCGTGGTTCGCATGCCTTCTGGTGGAGGAGTGGCCGCAGGACCCTTTCACAGTCAAACCAATGAAGCGTGGTTCTTTCATGTTCCCGGATTAAAGATTGCCTATCCAGCATTTCCTGAAGATGCCAAGGGATTGTTGTGTCGATCATTTGAAGATCCCAATCCAGTGCTATTCATCGAGCATAAAGCATTGTACAGAAGCGTTGAGGGTGAAGTGCCTGAGGGCTATTATTCCTTGGAGTTTGGAAAGGCGAGAGTCATTAAAGAAGGAAGCAAGGCTACTGTTATCACATACGGACTGGGCGTTCACTGGATGATGGATTATCTGAAAAGCAATCCTTCTGATATTGAATTGATTGATTTGCGCACATTATCCCCGTTGGATTATAATACAATATTCCAAAGCGTGAAAAAAACTGGTCGAGCTTTAATTGTACATGAGGACAACTTGACTGGAGGAATCGGTGGAGAGATATCAGCGCGCATCACCGAAGAATGCTTTGAATACTTGGACGCCCCAGTTATGCGTTGCGCCAGCATGGATACACCTATACCATTTAGTGCTGTTTTAGAATTGCAGTATATGGCCAATAGGAAGTTGGTTGAAACCTTGGAGAAGTTGATCAATTACTAGGTTTAAACCTCAAGATAAAATGAAAAGGGCGACCCATTTGGATCGCCCTTTTTAGTTTTATTTAATCAGTATTATCTCAACCCAAATGTGCCACCCATGTTGTAACGGATGCCAATTTCGTGGGCTCCTTGAGAAAAAGCTGTTAAACCTGAAATGGTTCTATCGTATGCATAGGCAATTCTGAAGTTCTCGCTAATCAACCACTCTGCGTTTAAGATAAGCGCATCACCTACACGGTAGCCAGCCCCAACACCCATCTTCTTCATCCAAAAGGCCATTGTTCCCAATTCCATCATTGGGGAGACATTTTCAGTCCACTTGATCAGAACGTATGGTTTCATGTCAACCATTGGGTTCACGTTAACTATGCCGCCAGCAGTTAAGAAACTATGCACTGATGCATATGCTACTTGTACGTCTCCTGTTGTTGCTTTTCCCCAATCTGATTTCATCAAATGTGGCATAGAAAAACCTGCCCAAAAGTTCTTAGAGTACAAATAAGCGCCTGCGCCAAAATTCAAATTGGTCTTTTGAATATCCGAAGCAAAAGCATTGTCAACCTCAGATGAGATGGTGTGTTGTATTCCGGATAATCCACCTGTAAATTGCTCTAAACCGACATTCAACGCCAATGACAAATTAAACTTGGTCATGGTTAAGTGATAGGCCTGAGAAGCTTGAATCACATTTCTGGAGAGTGAACCAATGCGGTCGCCATAATAACTGACGCCAGTAGCCAACTTATCACTGAAATAACGCTTCTGAAAATTAGCACCGAATGTTCTTGGACTTTTATCCATACCCATCCACTGGTTGCGGTAACTAACATTAGCTTCCATGCCACCTCTTGAACCTGCAAAAGCTGGATTGATCAAAAGTGTGTTGAACTGGTGTAATGTATATTGAGGATCTTGCTGCGCCCAAAAAACTGCAGGAAGACAAATAAATAAAACGATCAATAATTTTTTCATCTTTTCTTGTTTTAAATGAACTATCTCCAAATGGTTAATGGGTTGGTTGTTTCAAATCCTTTGTTGGCAATTCGGACAACATAGTAATATACTCCTGAAGGCAAGGCCTCATCGTCATTGTTGACTCCTTTCCAGGTATTTTTGTAATCCGAACTTTCATAAACCAAGGCTCCCCAGCGGTTGTAAACTTCTAATTCTACCACCGCACCATAGGGCAATTGTTGAATCTCGAAAACTTCATTTACACCATCATTATTTGGGCTAAAACCTTCTGGGATAAAGATTGGACATTCATCCGTATCCAAAGTATTGGGAACTCCATCATTGTCACAATCATCCCCACCTATTCCATCACCATTGAAATCATCTTCTACATCGTCCAATAAACCATCGTTGTCATCATCAGCATCCAAACTATTCTCAACACCATCGCCATCGGTATCAATCATATCCTCATCAATTACACCATCACAGTTGTCATCAATGCCATTAAAAGCTTCGGTAACTCCTGGATTGATATTGGCATCAGCATCATCGCAATCTCCTGTTTCAGTTGCGAAACCTACTGTTGGAGCTTGACAAAGCGTATCAGACTCTGAAGTGCCGTAACCATCGATGTCTTGGTCAACATAATAAATAACAAAGACCAAATTGTCATCGATTAAGTTATTACAGTTATCGTCTATCCCGTTACATATCTCTACTTGATCAGGATAAATCTCTGCGTTGTTATCATCGCAATCATCCAAATTGGAGTATCCATCACCATCAGCATCAAACGCACAATCTTCATTGATTAATCCATTGCAGTTCTCATCAACGTTGTTTCCGCAAATTTCAGAAACACCTGGGTTGATGAAATTGTCATTCTCATTGCAGTCATCGTTGGTTAAAACACCACACGCATCAAAACCCAGACCACCATAGCCATCATTATCATTATCCTGATAGGTTAAAACGTTATCATCGCAATCTTCAGCATTGGAGACAAAGCCTGAAGGTGGAGTGCAACCAAACTGAACGGATTGAGCATCTCCAAAACCATCAGAATCAGCATCAGCATAATAAGCCACTAAGACACCATTGTCTACTTCACCATCACAATCATCATCAAGCGAATTGCAAACTTCCTGAACATTGGGAGCTATGGAGCTAGAAGTATCGTCACAATCATCTGCGTTCACAACGGTTCCGCACGCTGAAACAGGACCAAAACCAAATCCGTCACCATCCAAATCATCATATCCCACTAGGGCATCGTCACAATCCAAACTGTTTTCCACGAAACCAACGGGCTGTGAACACGCTTCGATGGTGCTATCCGCGTCACCAAAACCATCGCCGTCAGCATCTGCAAAATAAGTCAGAGTCACAAACTCATCTACTTCAATATCACAATCGTCATCTACTTCATTGCATATCTCTGCTGCACCAGGATTAATAAGAACATCATTGTCATTACAATCGCCTGTATTGGCTGCAGTTCCACATGCGGAATTTTCTCCAACACCATAACCATCTAGGTCAACATCATCATAACCTGCAAATGCGTCGTTACAGTCCGTGTTGTCGGATACAAAACCCAAAGGAAGTGAACAGGCCTCAATTGTACTATCTGCTTGACCGAAGCCATCACCATCCAAATCAGCGTAAAACGTGGTGGTAACAAACTCATCAATCTCACCATCACAATCATTATCAATGCTATCACAAACTTCAGTGGATGTGTAAATACAGTTATCTGCAACATTGGCCAATGGATTGAAATTGCAAGCAGAGGGATCCATACATCCGCTTACTTGACAAATGGAATCACCAGCCATACAATCATTATCAATACCATCTCCGCATATATCCTCTGCAACAGGAGAAATATTGATATCGTTATCATTGCAATCCGTATTCCATGAAGATGAACCACAAGCAACTGCATCACCTGCTCCATAACCATCAGCGTCCATGTCTTCATAGGACAGTGCATTATCATCACAATCTTCAAAATTGACAACAAATCCTGCTGGGACTTCACATGCTTCGATTGCATTGGCATCAGAACCAAATCCATCACCATCTATGTCTGCATAAAAAGTAGTTGTTACAAACTCGTCAATCTCTTCATCACAATCTTCATCAATCAGATTACAAGTTTCAGTGGCTTCAGGATAGATTGTATTATTCTCATCATTGCAATCCAGATTGTTTTCTGCTGTGCCACAAGCGCTGTATTCACCAACACCAAATCCATCGCCATCCACATCATCGTAAGTGATTGATTGGTCATTACAATCGTCTAAATTGGTCACAAAACCATCAGGCTGATCACAAGCCATAACAGTAGATTCTGAATTACCAAAACCATCTCCATCAATATCTGCGTAAAAAGTTGAAGTGACAAACTCATCTACCTCAATGTCACAATCGTCATCAATATCATTACATAACTCTTCCATTCCAGGATTGAGGAAAATATTGTTGTCATCACAATCATCAGCATTGTTGGCATTTCCACAGGCCGTTGATTCACCAAACCCGTAGCCATCTCCATCCAAATCATCATAACCGACAAATGAGTCATCACAATCATCGGCATTTTCGACGTATCCATCAACAAGCTCACAAGATTGGATGGTCTCAGAAGCATTTCCAAAGCCATCACCGTCCACATCAGCGAAAAAAGTGGCGGTAACAAATTCATCTACTTCTCCATCACAATTGTCATCTAAGTTGTTACATAATTCAACAGCATCAGGATGGATCAATGAATTGTCATCATCACAATCAGTGCTATTCAAAGCAATTCCGCAACCAACAGCATCTCCTGCTCCATATCCATCGCTATCCAAATCATTGTAGGTTATCTGATTATCATCACAATCTTCGAGATTATCCACATACCCTATTGGCGCTTCACAGGCAAAAGTTGTTTGGTCGGGGTTTCCAAAACCATCAGCATCAGTATCCAAATAAAAGGACAATAAAACCCCATTGTCCTCTTCACCATCGCAATCATCATCAAAACCATTACATATCTCGGACTGAGGATAAACACAGTTGCCCGCATCTGTTGCCAACTCATTATAGTTGCAAGCTTGTGGGTCCAAACATCCTCCAACCTCTAACTCATCGCAAATACCATCTGCATCTGTATCAAAAAGACAATTCCCTTCACAATCTAGGAAGTCCGCTTCAGGATAAAAACAAGTACCATCATCCTCCGTGGCCAATTCATCGTAGTTACAAGCAGAGACCTGCGTACAACCTCCATTTGCACAGATTATATCCAAACCATCGCAATCTTCGTCTAAATCATTACCACAAATTTCAGAAGCACCAGGAAAAACATTAGCATCTCCTTCATTACAATCACCATCAATGGTCACATCTCCGCAATCCAGGGCAGCACCGGCTCCAAATCCGTCCCCGTCCAAATCAGCATATAGCCAAGTTGCATCATCGCAATCATCTGAATTAGTAACGTATCCTTGAGGTAATTCACAAGCCAATATTGGTTCATCTATCCAACCAAAACCATCTCCATCTGCATCCAAATAAAAAGTTGATGTAACAAATTCATCAACCTCACCATCGCAGTTCTCATCCAATTGATTGCAAATCTCTGTGGCTCCAGGAAAAAAATTTACATTCGCGTCATCACAATCACCATCAATGGTCACATCTCCACAGTCCAAAGCTGGGCCTGAACCAAATCCGTCACCGTCCAAATCAGCGTACATCGAATTGGCATCATCACAATCGTCTGCATTGCTCACATATCCCAAAGGAGCCTCGCACGCCATTTCCATCTCATCCATCCATCCAAAGCCGTCACCATCACCATCTAGATAAAAGACGTTAGCAACTCCATTGTTCAACTCTCCATCACAATCATCATCTTGTTGATTACAAATCTCTGCTGCACCCAAAAAAACGTCTGCATTGGTGTCATCGCAATCGCCTGGATTATCCACATAACCAACAGGCTGCTCACAATGGTATTCCTCCATTTCAAAATTGCCAAAACCATCAAAGTCATTATCAGGATAAAAGGCAGATTCCAGGACACAACTTCCGTCGTCTTCAGTAGCACTCTCATCGAAATTACAGGCCATTGGATTGGTGCAGCCCAATAAAGGGTCATCAATACCTGAATGGGCATTGACTGTAAATGCCAATAGCACCAAAATACCCAAAATCAGGTTTCCACATCGTGGTGAGAAATTTTCTTTATGCATAACAAAATTTTTGCTTCATACGAATGTAGTGTGCCTTTGTCAGACTAAATCATTGGAAACATGAAACTATCAACAAATAATTATTAAATAAAAAAGGAGGGACAAGCCCTCCTTTCATTTCAATTAAGAAAAAATTAATCTTTCTGAATAATTCTGGTATCGGCACCTTTTGAACCTTTAACAACCAATACATAGTTTCCGGTTGAAAGTGCTTCCAAACTCAATTCAATGGTATTGCCGCCAACATAAGCGAACCAAGTTTGCTCCATAATTTTTCTGCCTGTGAGGTCAAACAAAGCAACACTCACCTCACCTTCTTCATCACTGTTAAAAGCAACATTTAGTTTTCCTTGAGTTGGATTTGGAAATGCATTTGCAATCGCCAATCCATTGGTTTCAGTTAGCACTGCATCCACCGTTTCTTCAGTTTGCATTTCTCTGAAAGCAATAGATGAGGTACTTGCTCTTAGAGAATAACAAAGATTGGCGTTAAATGCTCCATTGTAACCATTGACGTAAACTCTATAGGTTCCTGTTGATCCATTATTCAAAATAATGGATTCAGATGTTGTACCTGAATTGGCAGAAGTTCCTACTAAGGTATTGTTACGATACAATCTTACATCATAATCCGCAGGAAGATTGAACAAATCTATTCTAATGTTTCTATCTGACGTAGAGGTTGAAAAATTAAAATAATCCTTATCTGTACTAGTGGCAATTCTCGCTGTGATATTTGTATTCTTGGGTATTGTCTTGGATGTATTCAACGAATTGTTATTTTCATAAATATCTGTACAAGCACTTACTACTGCGGCAGTGGCAAAGGTTCCCGTAGTACTCAAGTTTCCTGTCCCTGCTGGGCACGTTGCAGAAACTGCAAAATTGTAAGTTGAACCAGCTACCAATCCGGTCAATGAAAGACTCAAGGCAGAAGTTGTTGTTGAAATCCAGGTTGTTGCAGAACTCAGTTTGTATTGAACATTGTATGTAGTTGCACCAGAAACTGCTGACCAGTTTATTGTGGCTGCAGTTTGAGTAATTGCGGTAGTCGTTCCTAACGCAGGAACACCACACAAAACAGGTGTAGGCGTGCTACAACCATTTGAAGTTATCAATGAGGCCCTTGCACCACCAGCGGCAAATAAGGCTTGCATTCTTGTTGATTGACCGGGAGAGAACATGTACATGCATGCATCATCCGTGTAGTCCATATAGTTCATGGTCATTTCTATCGGAGTACCTGAACACGTGCTTAGATGCGGATAAGCGGGACATCCATAATTAGACGTATTGTGCGTTGGAGTATCGCTCACCAAATCACTTCCGCAATTGGCATCTCCCCAAATGTGGCGCAAGTTTAACCAATGGCCAACTTCATGTGTTGCCGTTCTTCCTTTGTTGAAAGGCGCCGTTGCGGTACCAATAGTGCCGAAATAACGGTAATCGATTACAACGCCATCGGTAGCAGCTGCACCACCTGGAAACTGAGCATACCCTAGGATTCCACCACTCATGACACAAACCCATACATTCAAGTATTTGTTGCGATCCCATGCATCCTTTCCACCACGGAAACCATATTTTACATAATCGTTGGTGCTCCAAGAGGCTACCGTAGTAGATGTCCTTGTAATACCCGAAGTTGCATTACCGTTTGGATCTACAGTAGCCAAACAAAACTCAATGTTTGGATCCGATGCTGTAAACACTGTTGGAGTATTGGTAACATCTGAGTTCAAACGTCTAAAATCTTGGTTTAATACCTGAAGCTGAGACATAATCTGCGCATCAGAAACATTACTAACAGTACCATTGTAAACAATATGGAAAACAACGGGTATAGTCACTAAAGCACGATCAGAATTCTCGTTATAATGAGCTACAAAATCCTGTGTTTGCTCTTCTATTTCTTGCTGTCTTTGGACATAATTTGGATCTGTGCCCATCATGTATACATGATGGTCATTTGAACCACAATTGCGTTGAGCCCAAATCATTGTTGGCAACAACGCCAAAAGGAGTAATAATTTTTTCATTTTAAGGAATTGAGCGATAAAGTTAACATTTTTTCGTATACAACAAAATCAAAATAGAATTTTGAATAACACCACAGTCAAATTGAAGCATTTTTACGCAATGAAATCTACATACGGATGGTCAACTATTTTGGAGTGGTTGGCTGTAACTCTAAATTTAGGATTTACTTTTCTTTACATTCAAGAAAACAATTGGGCCTTCCTTTTGGGTATACTTGGTCCTTTATCGATAGCAGTATTAAGTTACAATAACAGGCTTATTGCAGATACCATACTTCAAATCATCTACATTATGCTCGCCATATGGGGAGCGATACAATTGAGTCAAGACTGGCATACAATCGAAATTTCATTTTTTTCTCATGTCTTGGGTAGCATTGTTGCAATAATCATAGCTTTGATGCTTGGTTCAATATTAAAAAACAAAACAAGCGCTGCCCTACCATATTGGGATAGCTTGATAACCACTTTCTCTGTTTGGGCCACCATACTCATGATGATGGGGTGTTCTGAAAATTGGCTTTATTTTATTTTCATTGACTTATTCTGCATTGCATTATTTTGGTTGCGAGGCCTTAAGGTTTTAAGTATTCTTTACTTTGTATACTTTTTAATGGCATTAGAAGGTTATTTTCAATGGGGATGGATTACAAAATGAATAAAAATGTTTGGGTCATAGCAGGTGCTGAAAGCTCCGGAAAAACAACCCTGTTTGAATCACTCAAAACTCTTTTACCCAAATACCAGTTTGTGCCAGAATACAACAGAGATTGGCTTTTGCTCAAGGGATTAACTACTCCATTCTCCATGAATACACTAGATAGACTTTTTTTTGACTGCTTATCTTACTATCAAAGTTTGCCTTATGATCAACCCACAGTTCTCGACACCGATCTTCTTAACCTTTTTATATGGTCAAAACACATCAATCACCCCATGGCTTCAGAACTTGAAAAAACCTGGGATAAAACCCAATTCTCTTATCTGCTCTGTCCTCCCAACATTCCATTTGAACAAGACCCATTGCGCAGCGGAGAATCCGTGAGACAATGGGCTTGGGAGGCTCACCTTCAAGAATTAAAAAAGCGCCACTGCGTTGTATTAGAGCACAATGACGCTTCCATGCGTATTCAGCAAGCGGTGCGGACTATCCTTTCGATTGAATAGCTGCAATGCCGGGAAGAACTATTCCTTCCAGACTTTCTAGCATAGCCCCACCACCAGTACTTACATAACTGACTTGATTGGCCATATTCATTTGATTGATGGCCGCTACCGAATCTCCACCGCCCACCAGTGTGAAACAACCTTTCTCAGTAGCTTCAGCCAAAGCCATTGCAATGGCCTTGGTACCATTGGCAAATTTATCCAATTCAAACACGCCCATTGGGCCGTTCCACAAAACAATCTTGGCGTTAACAATGGCATGATGAAAAGCATCAATGCTCTTTTGTGCAATGTCTAATCCCATCCATCCATCTGGTATGGCGTCTATTGAAACAGTTTGAACATTGGCCTCATTTGAAAACTGATCGGCAATGATGGCATCTGTAGGTAATAAAAATTGAACTCCTTTTTCTTCGGCTTTTTTCATTAATGACAATGCTTGCTCCAATCGATCTTCCTCTACCAATGAGTTGCCAACCTTTCCTCCCATTGCTTTGATAAAAGTAAAAGCCATTCCACCACCGATGATGATGGCATCGGCTGTGTTGATGAGATTTTCAATGATTCCAATTTTGGATGAAACTTTGGATCCACCTACAATGGCCACTACGGGCTTATCGGCACTATTCAATACGCGATCAATGCTCTTGACCTCATTTTCCATTAAATAACCAAAGTATTTATCAGTTGGGAAAAAATTAGCAATGATGGCCGTGCTGGCATGCGCTCGATGAGCTGTTCCAAAGGCGTCGTTTACATAAACATCACCATTCTCAGCAAGTTGTCCGGCAAAAAACTCATCACCCTTTTCTTCCTCCTTGTAAAATCTCAAATTCTCGAGCACCAAAATAGACCCCGCAGACATTCGATCAACAGCCTGGGTCACCTTTTCTCCAATGCAATCATCCACAAAAGAAACAGAACGGGTTGTTAAAGAAGACAAACTAGAAATGATGTGTTTCAATGAGAACTTATCCTCGGGACCTGATTTGGGTCGGCCCATATGAGACATGACTATAACCTTAGCACCATCCTTTGCTAATTTCTCTAGCGTTGGGATTGCAGCTCTAATTCGGGTATCATCCGTTACTTCAAACTGTTCATTCAAGGGGACATTAAAATCAACCCTCACTAGGACGCGCTTGCCGTTGAAATTTTCCTGATCTATCTGATACATAAGGATTAGAATAAAAAAAGGGGGCATTGCCCCCTTTGTATTTTAAAACAAATTATTTTCTGATTTGTAATGCCTTGCTATATAGCTTTTTACCGCCAACCACCAAAGAAACTTGGTATTGACCATTGGTCAAATTGGCTACTGGGATATCAATGGTATACTGACCTGCTGACTTTACTCCCATGTTGTCATAGGAAATCAATTTTCCTTGTACATCACGAATCTCATAAGCAATGGCCGCAGAAGAGGTCATTGTATACTGAATTTGCGCATGCGATACAGCTGGGTTTGGGAATAGTTTGAATGTACCCAATTTACCATCGTTGATTTCATCCACTGACACACGCTCACCTACGATTAATCGAATGGCCGGAGTATACGAGCGAGCAGAAAACCACGCATATGAATTGCTACCTGTGCGTAATAATTCTGCAGTTGAATTGTCTGAATCTGAATCTTCTTGGGCCAATACTGCCATTTGCATATCAGTTGTTGTGGTTGGACTTGTAGTAGCATCTGCATTGGTAACCAAGCAATGGAAATAAACTTCATTGGCCAATACCTCACCAGGTTCAGTAAAAGGAACGTAGTAAAAAGCATCTGCTCCAGATGAAATCATCTCTTGAGTTAATTCAACTTCATTGGATGCAACAACCTCAGGAGCCGGTGAAGTGCTGTTCATACCGCTTGATGCAAAGTAAAGAATGGTATTAAAGAATGCACCAACATCAGATTGATTTCCCAACAAGAATGAACTTCCGTAAACACTAGAACCATCATAAGGGAAATGGTAAAAATTACCGTAGCCGTGCGGAGCAAATAAAGCTGGATTGGAAGGAGCCTCATTGGCTGTTAACTGAATATCTAAATTGGAATCATCATGACCATATTCATCTGTAGAATATTCGATGGTGCGTGTCATTGAATTGTTATCAGGAAACTCATCCGTAGAATCTGCACTGATGGTTACTGTTATGTTATAGACACCAACTGCACTTGGCTCCCATCCTGTACTGACATAAAGCGTATCATTCAAGAATGCAGGACACTCTGTAGAATTGGCCAATGAACTTACTGTACCCAAGCTCTCAGTTTGTGAATGAACAACAGTTCCATTGGCATCTGTGATTTCAATATTCAATGAAGCATTGGTTTGATCATCAGACCCTGTATTGCGGTAGATGGTTCCCACTAAAAGACCACCATCTGCCGACAAAGCTTTTTGCTCCATTGGGGTCAAACGGTATTCCCATAAATTCCAAATATCGCCATTTACTACTTGACGGATAGCCAAATCATTGGTCACAGGATTTCCTGAAACTACCACATCGTCAATTCCCCAGAAGTAGTGAGAGTATCCAGTTTCTCCGGCCGTATTATAGCCAAATCGAATCATAACATTTTGCTGACCTGCTGCCACACAAGAGATATCAACTCCTGTACGAAGTGGATTGGCGGACAATGCATTGGCAGCTGGAGAAAAATCACCATGACCTGCAAAAGCCACCCAAGTTGCGCCATTGTCAAGCGAAACCTCAAGAGTCAAAGGACTAGCTGAAAAACAGCAGTAAATAAAATACTGGTTGTAATTTACAACAACAGATGACAGTTGACTACAATCAAATGCAGGAGATTGCAACCACGCAGAAACATCATCACCGCCAGAAACTGTTGACGTATTGTACAAATCCGCATCCAAAATAATCCATCCATTGGTAGCTGTGGTTCCATTACTGGACAGAGCTGGAAGACCGCCTGCGTATTGCCCATTGGGACTAGTAGCATTAGCCAACATCCAAATAGAGGTGTCCGCACTTGTATCCCATGGCAACCAAGCACCTATCCCATTGTTTCCGGCAAATCCATTGTCAAAATCATCTTGAAAAACAATTTGACCACCTCTTAGGGTTGCAGACGCAACTTGTTCAGTTCTTCTTACATCCTCTTGATTAAAATAACGGGGTGCAGCCAATACATCCTCATGCTTTTTTTGTGCCATTGCACCAAGGTTGATTGCTGTTAGTGCTAAAGCTATTGCAACTTTTCTCATTGAATTATTTATTTTGACAAATATAATCGAAACAAAAAAAAAGCCTCCCGAAGGAGGCTCTTATTTTTAATGCTAAACAAACTATTATTTCACCATCATCTGCTTTGTCATTACCGCAGAACCAGCAGCAATAGTGTAAGTGTAAATACCAGCTCCCAAATTTTCAACATTCAAACGAACGCTGTGGTTTCCGGCAGGCTTTACACCCTCATTGATGTTCATTACAACACGACCAGTGATATCGCGAACAATTACGTTCACTGTCTCATTGTTAGCAGTGCTGTAGTTGACAGTTGTGAAATCAACAGCAGGATTTGGCACGTTTTGAGCCATACTCAAACCATTGTTCATTTTTTCAGCAACATTGATATCTACAACCAAAGACTCATCAGAGTTCAAACGGATCATTGGAATACCGCCTGTTGCTCCCCAAGTACCATCATTCAACCAAGATACAACCCAATCATTGTTTCCTGAAACTGGTGTACGGATTGCACCATCAGAAATCATGGTTGCCATGTAGATCTTACCCGCCTCAAGAGCGATAGGCTCAGTGAAGCTCAAATGGATAATGTTGGCATCACCTGCAGCATTGTTATCAGCAGCCGTTACAGCGTACTCGATAGTAGAAACTCCAAGGTCTGTTAACATAGGCTCACCAGTTGCAGCATCTAATCCAGTAAACTCGTACAATTTACCTTGAATCAATGAACCTTCATCAGCAGCAGCAAAATTCACAGCTACATCGATAGCACCGAAGTCATCATTGGCATAAATGTCAAATAAGTTACCATATTCATAAGCAGCGCCAGGACCTACAAAAGCTTGAGCAGCTCCCAAATCACGGGCATAAACATCATTGGTAATTTCAATTTGAGCAGAGCCCATATTGTTACCCATATTGTCATCTCCATTTGGAGAAACTACAGAAGAAGATATTGTTACAGTACCAACAGCACTTGGTGTCCATGAAGAAACAGCAGACAAGGTGTCCTTATCTAAAGAAATCACATCCAATACATCAGAAGCAAAAGTGGTTTCAGTAGTTCCGTTGAAACTTACTTCATAGTTTACAGAAACACCTGCCTGATCATTGAATCCACCATTGTAAACTACTGAAGTGGCACGGATAGGGCTAACTTGGGTAACTGGTACTTGAGCATATTCCCAGAAACCAAGACCAAAAGTAGCATTGTTCCAATCAGAAGCAATTGTCTTAGCCATGATCATATCGTTATTCAAAGCTGACTGAACGATAACGTTGTCCACTGCAAAACCAGAAGCCCAAGAACCTGCGTCGGTCCACTGAAAACGGATGATTGCTGAAGTACCGTTGTATGCATACAATGGCATTACGATACTCTGCCAGTAACTACCGTCAACTGTTAGCGTATCTAAAATTTGCCATGAGGCACCATTGTCTGTTGAGATTTGAACTGTAGCATCTCCACCACCAAAATTCTGATCATGGAAAAAGTCAAAAGACAAAGTGTAATTACCTACAAAAGTTGAGTCCAAAGAGATAACTTCTGAACCAGGCTCACCAGGGTTGGTAAAAGTGGTGTCTGTGATAAAATCTCCCGTTAAGAAATCACCTTCTGCGCCTACGACAACATCTGTCAATTGACCGCCATTGTTAGAGGTAATATAGATTTCCAAGTTTCCAGAAAAAGCGCTCATTGATACATCGATCGTACCAGAAGACTGCAACACATAATCCATTCCGTTAATGTTCACATTAACTGGCAATGAGGTGTCAGGAGCATTGAAAGAAACAGCCACGGCAGACCAACTCACGTTGTCATCACCTACTATTGTCGCAACTAATTCTGGACCATCGCCTAAGATTTGAGAGTCAAACCATGGCTCAACCACAGGAGTATTATTGATAATACCCCAAACCTCTGAATACTCATACTCATTCAAATCCATTGCTGGGGATTGAATCCAAGAATCAATCATATCACAATCACATGGAACGTTATCATCATTGGCACCAGCAAAACGGTTGTTTACTCCCAATTCAGGTACTGGCCAATAACCACCAGCATTAGCAGAGCCACTATTTTGAACATTGAACGCAGGACCTTCTGTATCATCACCTGTTGCAGCAGTTCCTTGTGTTTGCGAAACAGTATTGGTTAACCAACCTGCTGGCAAAGCGGTTGGAACAGCTCCAGAAGTTTGGAAATCTTCTTCCAACACTACCGCACGATTTCCTGCGATGTCAGACATTGGTTTTTCTTGACGAGCAATAATCGTCATTGGAGAAACTTCAGCCTTGCTGAAAGTTCTCTTTGCAGGACTTTTGTGCAAGGGGGTTAATTGTTGCGCAAACGCAGCAGATCCCATTGCAATCAATCCCAAAGAAATGTAAAGTTTTTTCATGTTTTAGAATATTTAGCCTTGCGAAGATAAGCAAATCAAACTATACATTTTTACGCAGAAAAAGAAAAAAGGGACCGAAGTCCCTTTTTACTATTACTGTTTGATTACTCTTTCTGATCGTATGCCAAAATCATCTTTGACTTGAATCAAATAAATACCGCTTTCAAAATCACTTACATTCAAATGAACGATTGTTTCTAAAGCATTGAACTGATCAATTATTCTTCCCGTGGCGTCCATAATCATGATTTGAGCGTTAATGCTCAATCCTTCTAGGTTCATCATATCAGAAAATGGGTTAGGATAAATTTTCCAAGTATCTGAGGTTGTTTCCTCTGTTCCTACAGCATTGATGAAGACAGCCAAACCTTCAACCCACTGACAACCTGTTGCAGTATCGGTTTGGTAAACATAAATTGTACCCATTGACGCATCGTTCCAAAGTACATTCAAGGTATCACTGTCTTGTCCCGATAAAATCAAACCATTGCTCACCGTCCATGTATAAATGCAACCAGGATAAGTACTAACCGTGTATTGCTCATTGTCAGCAGGGTCTACATCATTGTTTCCAAATATGATAGGTAGACTACCTTCAGGTTCAGTGATTGATTGAGTAAATGTTTGAACACAACCCTCAGTATCTTCAATTGTTAGCGTATAGGTACCTGCTGGTAAACCACTTGCAAAAGGCGTTGTTTGTATGGGGAATGAATTCCAACTGGCAAAGTATGGCCCATTACCACCGGATACTTGCAGACCGATGTATCCATCATCACCATTGAAACAAGTCACATTCTGAATGCTATCTAATGAGATAACAATTGGGTTGGTAGCACATTCAGGGACAAATCCACTGCAAACACAATCATTTAAAATTTGGTCATTAATTGTTCCTGCATTTCCATCATCACACACATCACCAACGAAAAAACAACTTCCATCATTGATTACAGCCAAAGGATTATAATTGCAGGCTTCTAACTCTGTGCAACCAGATACATCACATGCCAGGTCTTCACCGTTGCAATCCTCATCAATTCCATTACCACAGATCTCAGTACCATCAGGATTAATAGTAGCACCTGCATCATTGCAATCTAAATCGTTCAAAACAAATCCGACTGGCATATCGCATGAAACGGAATCAATCGCTGGATTACCAAAAGTATCAGCGTCTTCATCTGCATACCAGGTGCTTCCTGTGGTCTCATCTACCATGCCATTGCAATTGTTGTCTAATCCATCATTACAAATCTCCATTTCACTTGCATTGATACTAGCATCGCTATCATTACAATCTCCGCTTATACCCTCTGTGGATGTATATCCTCCTGCTGGGGCAAAACATGAATCTACCGTCTCAGAATAATAACCATCACCATCCGCATCCAAATACCAAGTTGTACTATAAAAACAAGTACTATCATTTACAGTGGCGTCAGGGTTAAAATTACATGCTGATAAATCTGTGCATCCATCAATAACGCAAACAGCATCACCATTGATGCAGTCATCGTCAATCCCGTTACCACAAACTTCAGATGAAACAGGGGAAACACTTGGGTTCAAATCATCACAATCTGTAACAGGAATGACAATATCTGTGAATTCAGAACCTGGTTGACTGCAACTCAACAAAGTGTCGGAAGCAAAACCATCCTGATCTAGATCCAAGTACCACATGATTGGATATGTACATGAATTATCATCCTCGGTTGCGGCGGGTTCGTAGTTACATGCCAGGGTATCAGTACATCCAAGAATGGCGCAAGATTCAATGGTACCTGAACAATCTTCATCCACATCATTGCCACATATTTCAATGGCCGCCGAGTTAATCAGCGCATCACTGTCATTACAATCAGTTAACGGCAAAACAGAGGCTGTATATGAAGCATTGGGTTGAGCGCAATCAGTCATTGTACTAACAGCAAATCCATCAGCATCGGCATCCAAATACCAAGTAACTGCATAGGTACAAGTACTATCGTCTTCATTAGCTGCAGGATTAAAATTACAAGCATCTGCGTCTGTGCAACCCAAAACGATACATATCTCATCAACTTCATCACAATTCTCATCAATACCATTACCACATAATTCTGTAGCACCAGCATTTATTGATGCGTCATTATCATTACAATCATCTAAAATCAAACCTGCCGAAGTATGGTTAACGGAAGGCTGAACGCAACTTGTTGTTGTATCAGACGCCCAACCATCAGCATCGGCGTCTAAGTACCAAAGAATAGCAAAGCTACAAGAGCCGTTGTCTGACTGAGCTTGGGGATCAAAATTACAAGCTAGGGTATTGGTACATCCAGGAATACCCAAACACACATCGTCAGTTCCATCGCAATTTTCATCGATGTTATTCTCGCAGAACTCAAATGCCCCTGGGAAAATATTGATATTGCTATCATCACAATCATTGTTTGTTAGTTCCCCACAAGCAGCCAAAACCTGGCTTCCATAGCTGTCACCGTCACTATCCAAATACAAAAGCAAAGCATCATCACAATCATCACTGTTGCTGACATATCCTAAAACTGGTGTGCAAGACAAAGTTGAAACATTTACGTCTCCAAATCCATCTGCATCTGCATCCAAGAAGTAAGTATTTTGAACAAATTCATCTATTTCCTCGTCACAATCGTTATCAATTTCATCACAAATCTCGGATGCTGCAGCGTTGATACCAGATTGGTTATCATCACAATCACCAAAAATTCCCATTACTGATGTGTAATTCGCAGTGGGGGCAGCACATGCCAACGAATCACTTATAAAATATCCGTCATTATCCGCATCCAAATACCACATTGATGGCGCAATGCATGATCCGTCATTGATGGTAGCCAAAGGATTGAAATTACAAGCGTTGGCATCTGTACATCCATTCACTCCACAGGCCAAATCAGCACCTGTACAATCTTCATCGATTCCATTACCGCAGACTTCAATCCCCGCTGCATTGATGGTTGAAATCGCGTCATTGCAATCCCCCATAATACCCATGGTTGCACTGTAATCTGGACTGGGAGCCGTGCAAGCCAATGAATCACTCACATAATAACCATCATTATCTGCATCCAAGTACCAAGCAGTTGGTGCAATACAAGAGCCGTCATCTGTTGTGGCGCTTGGAGTAAAATTACAAGCCAATGGGTCTGTGCACCCGGGGATATCTGTGGTTGGACATACCGCACATGAATTAAAACACACCGCAGGTAAAATAACATCAGTTGTTCCTGTAGTATCTGCGCGATTAAATGCGCCAAACAAATCA
This sequence comes from uncultured Chryseobacterium sp., assembly GCA_964576575.1. Taxonomy (GTDB): domain Bacteria; phylum Bacteroidota; class Bacteroidia; order Flavobacteriales_D; family Sanyastnellaceae; genus CAMCTV01. The sequence goes on along the minus strand of CAZNVU010000001.1, from coordinate 77,249 downwards.
TCCACTCCGCAGTTGGCTAAATCCGGCGATGATTCCCAACCACCAGGACCATTCAAAAATTTGTATTCGATGGGGGTATTTACAGGCAATGAAGGAATGTTGATTTCCCAAACATTATCACCATCTGCGTCAGTCATCAAAAGTTGATCTGGCACCCATCCCTGGAAAGTGCCAGCGATATAGACTCCGGGAGGGTTAACCGTAGTTGTGGACATATCCACCCTAAAAGTCCAAGCAACACTGGTCTGCGATCCAGCACAAAGACATTCATCGGTAATCACATCATTGGAAGTAATGGCATTGCCATCATCACAGGGGAATCCAAGATACAAGCAAGAGGCATCTGCAACCGTCGCATTGGGATTGTAATTGCAAGCTGCCGCATCTATACAACCAGCTGTAGGAGCATTATTGTTACTCGCCCCTGGGGTGGGTAATTGTGAGATGAAACTGGATAAATCCAGAGGATTACCACCGTCAGGAACTCTTGAAATAGAATTTGTTCCCGAAGGACTTTCATTTGCCTGAGCTTGGCCAGAAACAAAAATTTCAATTAAACTTACGTCTTCGGCGTCATCGGTACCGTAGACGATAGCATCCACCAAACCTACAGTGGATGGTGAGGTGCCATTTGGCCAATCTAAGGCAGCACCTGAATATATAGCAATTGCATCAGCTCCATTCTGAATAGCACCTGAACTTCCTGGGTCAATCACCAAGTTCACATTGGGAACTCCAGGATTACCAATAACAAAAAATCCACTGTTTGGAATTGAGCCTGTTAGATCAATTGAAAAATAACTTGCATCCGTCGCGTTATTACCATTAAAAAAAACCAAGACATGGCCATCCAATACTGTGCCCGGAGTGCCGTATAATTCAATAAATTCTTGAGTGTCCGCACCAGACTGATCAGCATCAATTTCATTAATAACAATTGAACCACCACCGCCTAAGCTAGCAGAAACTGCGGTTGACGTAGTGTAAATGAAATCACCTGAAGTGCCTCCATTCCCATTGGCTGCATTGGCAGAAACATAAAAAGTTATTTCACCTGCATCACCGCTTGGTGCCGCCCATGTGAAGTTAAAAGTGTGCGCGTTGGGAGTTGCGCCTCCATTGGTATTGTGCGTTAGATACTGACGGCTGTTACCCCCAATGGTTAAATTCTCAATGTGATTGTCTGTGCCTGCAGTGAATGTTCCAACACTCGCGCCGTTGGCATCCAGTGCAACTATACTGAAACCAAATAAGGAAATTCCTGTTTGGTTAACGGCAACACTCATGTTATAAACTTGACCCAAAGCGTAACCACCAGAAATCCCTGTGTTTAAACTAACAGACCCCACGCCTGCATTCACCGCCGAGCCACTATGGCATTGTACACAATTGTTCTCGCCAGGCGCGCCTGTTTTCCCTGACTTCCCTCCAGAATTAGTGGTTGAGGATATCATCATCCACCCCAAGGAAGCAATAAACAGAACTGATAAAAATTTATTTCTCATACTTGAAAATTTCACGCTACAAGTATAGGGAAAAATTGGCTTTATGGCTGTTAAATCTACTGAGAATCAGCTTTTTTTTCTACCCTCGCCACAACAAAAATGCTGATTTCATATAACAACAAAATGGGTAAACTGACCAAAAGTTGACTGGTGACATCTGGGGGGGTGATGATTGCGGCTATAATCAAGTTCACAACAAATGCGTGTTTGCGATACTTCTTTAAAAACGCACTTGAAATGACACCAACTTTTCCCAAAAAATAAACCACTACGGGAAGCTGAAAAATCAATCCTGTTCCCAAAACCAGTGACACAACGAGCTTGAGATAAGATAAAACAGTGGAGTTGACCTCTACATCGCCAAATTCAAAATTACCAAGAAAAGCTATTGATAATGGCGTGAGGATATAATATCCGAATAAAACTCCTAGGAAAAATAAAAGGCTAATATAAAAAACTACTCCATTTACAACACTTCTCTCTTTCAAATGAAGCCCGGGTTTAACAAAACCCCAAAGCTGATAGATAATAAAGGGAAATGCAATTACTACTCCACCTACGATGCACACGAGCATATAGGCAGAAAAGTTTCCTCCCATTGTGGTGCTTTGAAGTTTGAAGTTCATTTCTTGGTAGCACAGCTGATCTCCTAAACCCATGTAATGCGAAAAATCGCAAAAGTTCTTGTAAGTCACAAAATCCAAATTTTTTGGACCCATTATCAAGTCGTTGATAACAAAGTCATCAAACCAAACTATGACAATGATGCCAACAACAACTGCGATAACAGACCAAAACAATCGGCGTCTCAATTCCTCCAAGTGATCGAGGAAACCCATCTCTTTTTTATCGTCGGCCATTAGAAAATTCCCTCTCTGATTAAATCATGCAAATGAACTATTCCTGTAAACTTAGACTTGTCGTCTACCAAAAGTAATTGTGTGATCTTATTGTTCTCCATACAACGAAATGCTTCTGCAGCCAGCGTATTTTCATGAACAACCTTAGGATGTTGGGTCATGATTTCATGTGCCAACAATTCTTGAAAGTTTGAGTGAGAACTCAGCATTCTTCTAATGTCACCATCCGTAATTATCCCAAGTACTTCTGAATCTTTTGAAATCACAGCAACGCATCCCACTCTTCCTTTGGTAACCGCGCTGATCACATTCAAAACAGGAGTATCGGAACTTACTTCTAATTGAGGTCCAACCGCCATTACGTCTTTTGACTTTAACAACAATTTTTTACCTAGAGCTCCTCCCGGATGATACTTCGCAAAATCACCGGAGGTAAAAGATCTTGCTTGCATTAAAGCTACTGCAAGCGCATCACCCATGGCCAATTGCAGTGTTGTGCTTGTGGTGGGTGCCAAATTATTTGGGCACGCTTCTTTGTCCATTGGTGTATGAAGCTGATAATCGCTGCTTTGACTTAAGAAACCTTCAGCATTTGCACTAACGGAAATCAACTTGTTACCCATTCTTTGAATCAACGGAACTAAAAATCTTATTTCAGGAGACTCTCCTGATTTGGAGATACAAACAACTACATCACCGTCTTGAATCATACCTAAGTCACCGTGGATGGCATCCGCTGCATGCATGAAGATGGCGGGCTGCCCTGTACTATTAAAGGTAGCAACCCATTTCTGCGCAATAATTCCACTTTTCCCAATACCCGTGACAATCAAACGATTGTTTCCTTTCAAAATCAAATCCACCACCTCAAGAAATGTGGAGTTAATAGAATGAGCCATTTTCACCAACGCATCAGACTCCATTAAAATGGTATTCTGTGCGTGTTTTATCAAATCGTTCGATTGCATTCGATGACAAAGATGCTAAGAATTCAAAAGGCAGAAAAACATTTCATCAATCTTTGTGTTTTTTTGAGGGAATACTTTACAATTACTCGACAGAAGTGTTGTAAATTCGTTCTCCTTTTTGTAGCGAGAATAAAGGCCAATTGAAATGAACACCATTACTGATTTATCACCGTTAGACGCCCTTAAAAATTTCTTTGGATTTAACCAATTCAAAGGCCTTCAGGCACAAGTCATACAATCCATTTTGGATGGAAACGACACATTTGTCATTATGCCCACTGGTGGCGGTAAGTCAATGTGCTATCAATTGCCTGCGCTCATGATGAACGGGATGGCCATTGTTGTTTCTCCTTTAATAGCTTTAATGAAGAATCAAGTAGACGCGATGCGTGGGTTCAGTTCAGAGGATGGTGTAGCCCACTTTATCAATTCTTCGCTGAATAAATCAGAAATCAATCAAGTTAAACTTGATATTCAGTCTGGGAAAACGAAGATTTTGTACGTTGCTCCTGAATCACTAGGAAAAGAAGAAAATGTCGAGTTTCTCAGAACCTGCACCATCTCTTTTGTTGCCATTGATGAAGCGCACTGTATCTCTGAATGGGGGCATGACTTTAGGCCTGAATACAGAAAGTTAAAAAGCATCATCAAAAATATTGCTGATGTGCCCATCATGGCATTAACAGCTACAGCAACTCCCAAAGTACAACAAGACATTCAAAAAAATTTAGGAATGGTAGAGGCCAATTTATTCAAAGCCTCTTTTAATCGCCCTAACCTTTATTATGAAGTACGCCCAAAGAATAACGTTGGCAAACAAATCATTCAATACATAAAAAACCACAGCGGAAAAAGTGGGATTATTTATTGCTTAAGTAGAAAAAAAACTGAGGAGATTGCTGAACTTTTGATCGCCAATGGTATCAAAGCTTTGCCTTATCATGCAGGGATGGATGGCCACGAGCGAAGTGATGTTCAGGATAAATTCTTGATGCAGGAGGTGGACGTTATTGTTGCTACCATTGCCTTTGGTATGGGTATTGACAAACCAGATGTTCGCTTTGTTATTCATCACGACATATCAAAAAGTTTAGAAAGTTACTATCAAGAAACAGGCAGAGCTGGAAGAGATGGTGGTGAAGGAAATTGTATCGCTTTTTATAGTCCAAAGGACATTGAAAAATTAGAGAAATTCTTGGCAGGAAAGCCAATCGCGGAGCAAGAAATTGGCGTCCAATTGCTACATGAGGTCATGGCCTATTGCGAGACTGCTGTAAGTAGAAGAAAATATCTTCTGCATTATTTTGGAGAAGCATGGGATGAGAACAAAGGTGATGGCCATGGGATGGATGATAATCAGCGTAAACCAAAAGAACATTTTGATGCACAAGCAGATGTTCTATTAATTTTACAATGCATCCACGAATTCAAAGAAAAGCACAAGGCAAAATTCATTGTTAAGGTATTAATGGGTTTGGAGGACGCTGAGGTAAAAACTTATAAAGGAAGCTCATCAGATTTATACGGAATTGGCAAAGAAAAAGATGACCGGTATTGGAATGCTTTACTGAGGCAAATGCTTGTTTTCAATCTTATCAAAAAGGAAGTTGAAACCTATGGCACGCTCAAACTAACTCCAGACGGGAAACAATTCTTGAAAAATCCTGGAAAATTTGATGCCGTTAAAGAGGATGAATACCCCAACATAGATGATGATGGTGATTTAAACATTGTAAGATCCAGCGGAGGTGCAGCAGATGAAGCCCTTTTCATACTGCTGAAGGAACAAAGATTGAAGCTTTCCAAGGACAAGGGAATTCCACCATATGTAATATTCTCAGAACCAAGTTTAGAAGAAATGGCAACGCAGTACCCCATCAATATGGAGGAATTGGCTCATATCGGAGGGGTGGGAAGAAACAAAGCAATGAAGTTTGGTCAATCTTTTTTAAGCCTAATTCAAAAGCATGTTGAAGATAACAACATTGAAAGACCCCAAGATTTATTCTTGAAAACGGCACCTTCAAAAAGTGGTCAAAAGGTTCAAATCATTCAAAACATTGACAAGCGAATTCCATTACAAGACATAGCTAAAGGCCTAGGAAAAAGTCGTGCTGATTTAATCTCAGAAATAGAGACTGTCGTTCACTCTGGTACAAAACTGAGCATTCAGTACATCATAGATGATGAAGTAGATGAGGATGCACAAGAGGAAATCATGGAATATTACATGCAATCAGAAACTGATGACTTACTGGAGGCTGAAAAATATTTTGATGGAGACTATGAGGAGGAAATTTTGAGATTGATGCGCATCAAATTCATGAATGACGTAGGGCAATAATTATAATTAAGCCCAGAATGAAAAAGCCCCAATTGGGGCTTTTTTTTGGACCAAAAAAAAGGAGAGCTTGAAGCTCTCCTTTTACAAAACCATTTATTGTTACTTCTCAATAACCACATTGACAAAATGCTGTTCCTGCTCGCCAACAATCTTAATCATATAAAGACCGGACGACAGGTTTAACTGAGCATTCCAAACACGATCTGTTTGTTTGTGTGCTGTATACACAATATCACCAGTCATTGAATACACTGAAATATCATATTGGTTGGTAATCTCATTTGGTATCAAGACCGCAAAATTTCCGTTACTTGGATTGGGCCAAGCCACTAAATCTTGATTGTCAATTCCATTAACACCAGTAGAAGTTGTATCGAACTCAACGTTGAATGTAATTTCAAACTGAGCATTACAACCACCTGATGTATCTGTCACTAACAATGTAATCTCACCTTGGGGATCAAAACCATTACCTTCTGACCAATACACGTTAACAGATGGCGTTGTTGCAGTATTGCTTACTGGTATGAAAATACCTGGGCTATTCAATGTCCACAACAAAGTAACACCATTCAAATTACCGGTATAGGAGTAGTTATGATAAGAATAGGTTTCAACAATTTCATTTCCATCAATAACTCCTGGGATGTAGGTACTGCTTTCGCAACTACCATCATCGATCATTGCATTGACATTGTAGTTACAAGCTTCAGGATCTGTACATCCCAACAATAGACCTTGACAAGTGCAATCTATCTGGTAGGTATCTAATTCATCTAAAGTAGAACCATTATCACACGGTGTTCCTGGACCCAATAAAGAAGAACTCGAATCATCGCAATCATCTGCATTAGACACCCAGCCATTAGCGGGTTGAGAACAGAACAAGAATGTAGCGTTGATATTGCCTAACAAATCAGCATCGGCATCTTGGTAGAAAACAACACCCGTGCTGTCATCAACAATTCCATCACAATCATCATCAAGATCATTACAGAACTCTGCACTTGCAGGATTAATAGCAGGGTTAGCATCATTACAATCGAAGCCAGCCACAAAACCATCGCCGTCGGCATCAACATTACTAATACAGCCCTCATCAACAACACCACTACAGTTGTTGTCTTGGTTATCAAAACAAATCTCTGTAGCACCTGGATAAATAGATGCATTGTTGTCATTACAATCAATTGGTGATGAGAATCCGTCACCATCAGCATCAACTCCACCTCCGCAGTTCAAGTCACTTCCGCTGCAATCCTCATCCACACCATTTCCGCAAACTTCTGTTGCAGAAGGGTTTATTGAAACTGCTGTGTCATCACAATCATTGCTTGTCAAAACATAACCAACAGGCGTAGTGCAAGACACAATGCTAGATGCGGCATTACCAAATCCATCATTGTCCGTGTCAGCATACCAATCACTACCTGCTGTCTCGTCACCATTTCCATTACAATTGTCATCCGTGTTGTTGTTACAAACCTCGGCAGCGCCAGGATTGATGTTGGCATTAGCATCATTACAATCTGTGTTACCCAAAACCAAACCAGCAGGGGCTTGACATGCATTAACAGCAGTTGCACTTGCATCACCATATCCATCAGCATCAGCATCGGTATAATAGTTTAAGAATACCAATCCCTCATCAATTGTTGTATTACAGTTGTCATCAACGCCATTGCATGACTCTGTCTCTCCTGGGTTGATTGCTGCATTGCTATCGTCACAATCGACTGTTTCATTAAAGCCATCACCATCTGCATCCAAACCTGGACATACGCCATCTGTACCATCACAATTTTCATCAATTC
>CAZNVU010000001.1:0-69658 GCA_964576575.1 uncultured Chryseobacterium sp. | reverse complement strand
TCTGCATCCAAACCTGGACATACGCCATCTGTACCATCACAATTTTCATCAATTCCATTTCCACAAACCTCAGTTGCAGAAGTATTGATAGCTGCATTTGTGTCATCACAGTCTGTTGGTGTCAATTCACCGTCACCGTCCGCGTCAACTGGATTACATACATCTGCAACACCACTGCAATCTTCATCTATGGCATTGTCACAAACTTCAGTTCCATTTGGATTGGCAGTTGCATTGGTGTCGTCACAATCCGCATTATTGGTGACATAAGCTCCCAAGGCAGGACATGAAGCAGTAATTGTAGTTAAATATAAACCAGCAGATGCTCCGCTTCCTGACGGAAGACCATACACTATGTTCCCCAATGGATCCAAAACATCGAAACCTACCTCACCAGTATACAATCCAATTACACTCCAAGTCAAATCATATGCGACATTATTGGTCATCAACACGGTCTCTTGAACTCCTAAACCGTCTGTAAATGTTAATCCCACGGTAGCCTCAACAGTTGCGCCTCCATTTGTGGTCAATTGCATTTGATTGCCATTCCAGCCGTCACCATAGGTATCTGTTAAGTTGAAAGTATACAAACAAACAGGAGGAGAGTTCGGATTGAAACAAGACTCCATAGAGGTTGTTCCTCCAAAAGTATCACCATCCGCATCTAGGTAGTAGGTAGTGGTTGGCAGACCATTATCAACGAGTCCATCACAGTTATCATCAATCGTATTACAAATTTCGACAGCCGCTGAGTTGATATTTGGATTCAATGGAGCACAGTCAACCGCGTCAACATCACCATCAGCATCGGCATCGGTAGTACAACCTTCATCAATTTGCGTATCACAGTTATTATCGATCAAATCGTTACAAACTTCAGCAACTCCTGTGTTAATTGCTGCATCTGTGTCATTACAATCTGTATTATCTGTTACCAAAAGTGGGTCTGGTGTACACAAGAAAACCGCTGTAGCATTGTCCCCAAATCCATCTCCGTCTACATCGGAATAATAAGCAATTGGATCTGTACATTCTGAAGCGCACAAACTAAACTCGATTAATCCGCCTCCAAATGCCCATAATTGTACGTAAATCATTTCACCAGCAGGCACAGTGGTAATTGTAATCTCTGGCATTAAACCAGGTCCTGTATCGTCATCACAATCCAATTGTGTGTATAAGCCTGTTGCGGCATCAAAAGTGTAAGCTGCCATTGCTGCGTCTACCGTTCCTTGAGGATTTAACAATAAAGTACCTGATGCTGGAACTGCGATTACAAACCAAGCGTCTGGTTGCTGCACACCTTGCCAAGATGGATTATTGGCACAACCTGGTGCACCTGGATTGGTAGATGGTGTGTATACAGCAGGATCAACTGAAATAGTTAAACAACCTGTTGTTGGATCAGCAGCAAAAGCTGTCCATGGCTCATCGCCTTCCAATGAAATGTAGCCCAAACAAGAGCAATCAGACTGGATTTCATCACCACCCGTCGCTGGGTTACCATCATTACAAACTTGACCAATCCAAACTGTTGGGTCATTGTCATTACAATCTCCATTACAAGATGTAAAACCATCACCATCCAAATCGAATCCCTCATCAACCACCGCATCACAGTTATTATCAATCAGATCACAAATTTCAACAGCTGCAGGATTGATGGCGGCGTTATTGTCATCACAATCAACCGCTGTCACAAAGCCATCACCATCGATATCCGTGGTACAACCTTCGTCAACTGTTCCATCACAATTGTTATCGATGTTATCTCCACAAACCTCGGTTCCTCCTGGGAATGCATTAGCTGCGGCATCATTACAATCGGTATTATTGGTTACCCATGTAGCTTCTGGAGTACAAGTCAAAATCGGTGTTGCAGTTGCGTCTCCAAAAGTATCACCATCAGCATCAGGATAATATGCTAGAGCTGTTGTACAGTCTGCAGAACAGAAGCTGAAATTTATGGTGTTTCCAGGATTATAAGCCCAAAGTTGGATATAAATTGGGGCGCCTGGTGTTAATCCGGTTAAGGTCAATTGAGGCATTAATCCTGGACCAGTATCATCATCACAACCCAACAATGTATAAGTATTGGTTCCTGCATCGTAGTTATAGGCTGCCATACCAGCATCACCCGTACCTTGAGGAGACAAGAATAACTCACCATTTGCAGGAGCATTAACCAATACCCAAACATCTGGATTCTCACTACCTACAGTATTTCCTGCACAACCTGGTGCAGCAACTACAGTACTAATGGTATAGGCCGTTGGATCAACCGTTATATCGATACAGCCGGTAGCAGGATCAGCTGTGAAGGCATTTGATGGCTCATCACCCAAAACGCCTGCACAAGTGCAATCTACCTGAATCAAATCGTTGGTGGTTGTTGCATCTCCATCATCACAAGTAGCTCCAATCCAGACAGTATTATCTGCATCGTTACAATCTCCATTACACGAGGTGAATCCATCTCCGTCAGCATCTTGATTCTCGTCAATTACACCATCACAATTGTTGTCTTGCAAGTCGCAAATCTCTGGAGCTCCTGGATTAACAGTGGCATCTAAATCATTACAATCATCAGCAGCTACGTATCCGTCCGCATCATCATCTTGGCCAGCACAGAAAGCAGGAGCAACATATGTAGTTGTTCCCATACAACCAGGGTTTGCAGAGTACATCGCCATCAAAGTATGATTAGCACCATCCGAGTTCAATCCAGTAATATTCAATGGAATAACTGAATTGAAAGGAGCGTTCCAAGTTTGAATAACGTTTCCGTCCAATAATAAATCCAAAGTTCCAGTGCCTGGAGCCAAAGTGGTATTGATGTAGTTGTTCTGTGCTTGAACCAAAGTATATTGATTGGTAATAGGATCACAGGTGGATGGTGTTGCGCAGAATGGGAATTCTATAGAACATACTGGCAATGAAACAGGATCAACAGTAAATGGTTCTATTGGACAACCCGCTGTAGAGGTGTAACTTCCAAATTGACTATCTCCACCTGAGGCAATAGTAACGGCCAGGTCAACCGTAGCAACTGTTGTGGCAGTAAAACACATATTGAATACACAAGATCCTGCATCACCCCAATCATTTCCTCCGTTTCCATCAATGGTATAGTCATAGTAGTATCCTTGGCCAGCAGGAAAGGCTGAACCACCTGTTGGAGCGATACTTTCTTGCCAAATCCAATCACCGGGACCACCATTACATTCCAAAGGTGGAGTAAGAGGAGTAGCCAAAGACCAGCCTGTTCCAAGGGAAATTGCCATCCCGTCTAACCAATCTCCTGAATTTTGTCCATAATCCAAAGAATAACAAATTGTAACATTGGTTCCAACAGGCCAAGTACCTGCTGTTGGCAATGGCTCAAATGAAATACTTTGGGGTCCCAAACATGATGTGATTGTTGTTCCACCACCACAAGTACAATCTGCCTGTAATGTTTCGTCTATTGTGCCAGCATTGCCATCGTTACATGGTGCGCCAGGATAAATTGTTGCACAATTGTCATTACAGTCAGTCAATGCATCAAATCCATCTCCGTCATTGTCTGAGGCGGTACAGCCTTCATCGGCTACACCGGAACAATTCTGATCAATTGCATCACCACAAACTTCAACGGCACCTGGATTAATAGAGGCATCGTTATCATTACAATCCGCTGGGGCATTAAATCCGTCAGCATCCAAATCAACTCCTGCACAAAGAGCATCACCGCCAGTGCAATCATCGTCGATACCATTTTCGCAAATTTCTGAAGCCAAAGAGCTCACAGCTGGGTTATTATCCGCACAATCCCCATTGGTTGTTGAACCGCAAGCATCAATAACTGAAGAACCGTCTCCGTCACCGTCACCGTCGACATAGGTGATACTTGCATCGTTACAATCATCAAAGTTGGTGACATATCCTCCTGGTTGAGAACAATCGAATACCGTATTATTCACATCACCAAATCCATCGCCATCCAAATCCGCGTAGTATTCGGTGCTAACAAACTCATCGATTTCAATATTACAGTTGTTATCAATTCCATCACAAACCTCTATGGCTGCTGGATTGATGGAGATGTTGCTATCATCACAGTCTACATCCGAGGTAAATCCATCCCCATCATTATCGACAAGACCAACGCAGTTATCGTCGTTCAATCCATTGCAGTCATTATCTAAACCGTCGCAGAATTCAGTAGCTCCTGGGTAAGAAGTGCTACTTGCATCGTTACAATCTGTGCCGTCCAAAACCATATTCGCGTCTGGAGTACATGTTAAAACAGGAGCTTGGCTATTGTCACCAAAACCATCAGCATCGGCATCCATGAAGTAGGCCAATGCTGTTGTACAATCTGAAGAGCAAAAATAAAAATTAAGTGTGTTTCCCGGATTGTAGGCCCAAAGCTGAATGTATATTGGGGAGCCTGGAATTAACCCTGTCAAACTCAACAAAGGCATCAGTCCAGGCCCTGAATCGTCATTACAACCCAAAAGAGTGTATGTGTTGGTTCCTGCGTCGTAACTGTAGGCTGCCATTCCTGCATCGCCGGTTCCCTGTGGAGACAACAAAAGCTCTCCATTGGATGGCGCATTCAAAAGCACCCAAACATCTGGATTCTCGCTACCAACAGAGTTACCAGCACAACCCGGAGCAGCAACTACTGTGGAGATTGTGTAAGTTGTTGGGTCAACCGTAATATCGATACACCCCGTTGTTGGATCAGCCGTAAAGGCTGATGATGGATCGTCTCCAATTGCTCCAGCGCAGGAACAATCCGCCTGAATCACATCACTGGAGCTGTTGGGATTACCATCATCACAAGATGCTCCAATGAAAACAGAAGGGTTACTATCGTCACAATCACCATTACAAGAGGTAAAACCATCACCATCTTGATCAAAACCTTCGTCTATTATGGTGTTACAGTTATTGTCAATTAAATCACACAATTCGACTGCACTAGGATTAATGTTGGGATCACCATCATTGCAATCAACATCTGAGGTAAAACCATCTCCATCAGCGTCAACTATACAACCTTCATCTATTTGTGTATCGCAGTTGTTATCAATCAAATCATAACAAATTTCAACAGCAGCTGTATTGATTGTTGCGTCGGCATCATTACAATCCGTATTGTCCGTAATCAATGATGGGTCTGGTGTACAAGTATAAATTGCGTTGCTGTTGTTTCCAAAACCATCACCATCCGCATCAGAATAATAGGCCGTTGGAGCTTCACAATCTGAAGAACATAAGCTAAAGTTAATCAGCCCACCAGCATAAGCCCATAATTGAACGTACACTATTTCTCCAGCAGGAACCGTCGTAACATTAATCTGTGGCATCAGGCCAGGACCAGTGTCATCATCACAAGCCAACAAAGTGTACAATCCCGTTGATCCATCAAGGGTGTAGGCCGCCATACCTGCGTCGACTGTACCTTGCGGGTTCAACAAAAGGACACCTGAAGAAGGTACCACCAATGCAAACCAAACATCCGCTTGCTGAACTCCTTGCCAAGAGGGATTATTTGCACAACCTGGAGCACCTGGATTTGCTGAAGGAGTATACAATGCTGGATCGACTGTAACATCCACGCAACCGGTGATTGGATCAGCTGTAAAAGCCGTCCACGGCTCATCACCTTGAGCAAATGAAGTAAAGCTAATCGTTTGAAGAACCGCTACAAGAATCACTAAAAGTGGCAACTTGAAAACATCGATTTTGCTGAAAAAAACAACTTTTTTCATCTAGATAAATTTTGGTTAGTTGTCAAAAATATGGAAACTCTCGAAAAATTACAAGTTTAATTTTTCCAACTATCCTTTTTAACAAAAAGAAAAAATCAAGCGGTCAACATTGTTGTTTTGATTCTAGCTTCGAATTGTGGAAATTGATTTAATTGAAGAAAACAAAGAGATTGTCAGAAGATACCGCAGCCTATTGCGTGTGTGCAATCGCTCAAAAACAAGAAACGAGCGCAACCTCATAAGAAAGGCCTTTAATGTGGCATTGGAGGCCCACAAGGATATGCGACGCAAGAGCGGTGAGCCGTACATCTATCACCCCCTAGCAGTTGCAAAAATTGCCGCAGAGGAATTGGGTCTAGGCACTTTGGCGATTGTTTGTGCCTTGCTGCATGATACAGTAGAAGATACTTATATCACCTTAGATGATATTGAGAATCTTTTTGGGAAAAAAGAGCGGATTATCATTGATGGTTTAACCAAAATATCTGGTGTTTTTGATCACCAAACCACCAGTCAACAGGCAGAGAATTTTAGAAAGATGTTGCTCACGCTCAGTGATGATGTCCGCGTGATTCTCATTAAGCTGGCAGATAGACTGCACAACATGAGAACATTGGATCATATGTCCAGGGAAAAGCAGTTGAAAATTGCAAGTGAGACTTTGTTCATGTATGCACCTCTTGCACATCGCTTGGGATTGTATAATATCAAGACAGAATTAGAAGATCTCAGCCTCAAATTCCAAGATTCCGATGCTTATGATGACATTACCGCCAAATTACAAAAGACACAAGCTGTAAGAACACGATTCATCAATCAATTTACCCTACCCATTCGTCGTGCATTAGATGAAATGGGGGTGAAATATGAAATCAAAAGCAGAACAAAATCGATTTACTCCATTTGGAATAAAATACATCAGAAAGGGGTTCCTTTTGAAGAGATATATGACTTATTTGCCATCCGCATCATCATTGATAGTGATGAAGAACATGAGAAAAGTGAATGCTGGCGAGTTTATGCCGCAGTAACCGATTACTATCAACCCAGCCCTGAGCGTTTAAGGGACTGGATAAGCATTCCCAAATCTTCTGGTTACGAGGCGTTGCACACCACCGTCATGTCTCCTTCTGGAAAATGGGTGGAAGTTCAAATTCGTTCATTAAGAATGGATGACCTTGCCGAAAAAGGATATGCTGCTCACTGGAAATACAAAGGAACAGTTGAATCACCAGAGAGCAAGTTGGACAAATGGTTGAGCCAGGTGCGTGAGGTACTGGAAAATCCTGGTGACGATGCGCTGGAATTCATTGACAATTTCAAACTTTCACTTTTCTCGGAAGAAATCTATGTCTTTACTCCCAGTGGTGATTTAAAAACATTGCCCAAAGGATCCACCGCATTGGACTTTGCTTTCAATATACATTCTCAAATTGGTTCCCAATGCATTGGCGCAAAAGTCAATCATAAATTGGTTCCCATGAGCCATGTCATCAGAAGTGGTGATCAAATAGAAATTTTAACGTCTAAGAAACAAAGGCCAAAAGAAGAATGGTTGAGTATTGTTGTTACGGCTAGTGCACGTCAGAAAATCAAAGTAGCTTTAAAAGAAGAAAGGAAAGAAATTGCGGAGGAGGGAAAATCTTTGCTTCGGAAGTTTTTCCAAAGCATACATGCCGATTGGTTGGCCGTCAACATCGATGAAATGGTAAAGTACTTCGAAACTTTCTCCTCCCAAGAACTTTATTTCAGAATTGCCAAAGAAAAAGTTGTATTAAAAGATTTCAAAAGCTTCAAAATTGAGGGTGGAAGAATAAAAGTTAATCGAAAAAAGGAAAAATCATCTTCGGAGGAGTCTACAAAAATAATCACCACAGCGCCAAGTGTTGGCAGCTCCGTTGTTATTGGTGATGCTGAACAGAAGGTGGATTTTAGCCTAGCTACGTGCTGCAATCCCATACCAGGAGATGAAGTTTTTGGCTTTACCACGGTCGATGAAGGCATAAAAATTCACCGCACTTCCTGTCCCAACGCTCAGGAGATGATGAGCAAATTTGCATATCGCGTTATCAAGGCCAGATGGAATAGTCAGAATTTGGTTCAGTTTGAAGTAGGTTTAAAATTCACCGGAATTGATGATGTAGGATTGGTTCAAAAGATCACCAATATCATTTCTACGGATATGAGGGTAAACATGAGAGCCATATCATTTGAAGCCATAGATGGTATTTTCAGTGGTCGTGTCGTTGTGTTGGTCCATGATACCGCGCATTTGAACGATCTAATCAAAAACCTCAAGGCTGTAGATGGCGTATTAACCGTTGACAGAATCGAGTCTGAATTTTCATAAAATAGTATCTTTGCTTTGTCCATGGAAGATTTGCAAGAAAAAGTAAAGCTACTGTTCAAGGAGTACTTGGAAAAAAACGGGCACCGTAAAACACCCGAGCGCTTTGCTATTCTTAAAGAAATTTACAACCTTTCTGGACATTTTGATATTGAGCAATTGTACAACCAAATGAAGTTACAGAAGTACCGCGTTTCAAGGGCTACCCTGTACAATACCATTGAACTATTGATGAATTGTCAGTTGGTTAGAAAAAATCAATTTGGTCAAAACACAGCTCATTTTGAGAAAGCCTTTCAAAATCAGCAGCATGATCACATAGTATTGATGGATACCGGCGAGGTCATTGAATTCTGCGACCCACGTATTCATCAAATCAAAAAAACTTTAGAAGAGCTTTTTGGTGTTGAAATTCAACACCATAGTCTAAATTTTTACGGAAAACGACCCAATTCAAAATAGTTTTCTATTCACCCCATTTTACCATTATTTTTGCGCTTTACCAATAGTATGATCAATAAAACTGCGGTTCTTCTCGGTTTACAATGGGGAGATGAAGGAAAAGGGAAAATAGTAGATGTACTAACTCCACAATACGACATAATAGCCAGATTCCAGGGTGGTCCCAACGCTGGTCACACCCTGATTTTTGACGGAAAAAAGCACGTACTACACACCATTCCTTCAGGTATTTTTCACGGAAACGTAATCAATGTCATTGGAAATGGCGTTGTTATTGACCCAATCATCTTTCAGAAAGAAATTGAAAAACTTCAAGAAAATGGCGTCCCGTTTCAAGAAAGACTTTTGATTTCAAAAAAAGCACATCTCATTTTACCCACTCACCGCATTCTAGACGCAGCTTCTGAAGCCGCAAAAGGGGCTGCGAAAATAGGATCTACATTAAAAGGAATAGGGCCTACATACATGGACAAGACCGGGAGAAATGGATTGCGTGTGGGCGATATTTTGGAAGAAAATTTTGTTCAGAAATACAACGAGCTCAAAGAGAAACATCTCAAGATTCTCAGTCAATACACTTTTGAGTATGAATTGACAGAGATGGAAAATCAATGGATGCAAAGCGTTGCTTTCCTAAAGGCAATGACCATCATTGACAGTGAGCATTACATCAATAACGCCCTAAGCCAAGGGAAAAAGGTATTGGCTGAAGGCGCGCAAGGCTCACTTTTAGACATTGACTTTGGTTCATATCCTTTTGTGACCTCTAGCAATACTGTGACAGCAGGTGCCTGCACAGGATTGGGTATTGCACCCAATAAAATCGGTGATGTCTTTGGAATTTTCAAGGCGTATTGCACCCGTGTGGGTTCTGGTCCTTTTCCAACAGAGCTTCATGATGAAGTGGGAGAGCGCATGAGAAAGGAAGGTCATGAATTTGGCTCCACAACTGGAAGGCCAAGAAGATGTGGTTGGTTGGATATTCCAGCATTAAAATACGCCTGCATGATAAATGGTGTAACGGAGTTATTTATGATGAAAGCCGATGTTCTCAGTATTTTCGATGAAATCAAAATTTGCACGCACTACCGATGGAAAAATGAAGTGATTGATTATTTGCCCTATAATGCAACGGAGAATTTAGAGCCCGTTTATTCGTCTGTTAAAGGTTGGAAAGCAGACCTGACTCAAATCAATCATCCCGATCAATTTCCTATTGAACTAAATGACTACATCAAGTTTATTTCAGATGCTGTAGGCATCCCTATAACCATTGTATCCGTTGGCCCTGATAGAACGCAAACCATTTCTATGCGATGACCAAGAAAATCCTGTGCTACTGGATGATTGTGCTCTTGCAATCCATGATTGTAGGGCTCCAAGCACAGGACAAAATACAGTTGATCTATTCAGATAATATCTTTTATTCAAAAAAGTTAGTAGATGCACAGCGTGTCATTGGAAATGTGCATTTTGAAAGGCAAGGAACACATCTATATTGCGATAGCGCGTATTGGTTTGAAAATAGAGACTTTGAAGCCTTTGGAAAAATTAGGATTGTCAAGCCTGGAGACTATACCTTAACCGGTAAATCACTTCGGTATACCAATGAAACCAATACTGCCCGGTTGGAAGGTGATGCAAAATTGGTGGACAACCAAATGACACTCACAGCACCACTCATGGTTTACAACATGGAGACCAAAGATGCTACCTATTTCTCAGGTGGAAAAATTGTATCCAATAACAAAGAAAACCTTCTCACAAGTATTACAGGAAATTACAATACCGAGCTCAACAAATCACATTTTGAGAAAAAGGTAAAGCTCATCCACGGCGCCTACACGCTTACAACAGAAAAACTCGACTACGACAACAACACCGAAACGGCCTATATCATTACCGACACCAAAATCAGCTCTGATAATGAAAAGCTGTATTGTAAAAACGGATTTTACCGGAGCACAGATGATTATACAGAGTTGTATCAGAGACCAAAATCTATACATGACAGTCAAATAATTATTGCCGACACGCTTATTGGACATGGCAAGGAAGGGTGGGGAAAATTTATCGGAAATGTATTCATTGCAGACAGCATAGATGGAAAGTGGATTACAGGTGGATACGGTGAATACCATGACTATGATAAAGTTCAATGGATGAGTGAGCAACCCATCTACCATGAATTGCTAGAAGATGATACACTATTTGTCAGGTCAGATACACTTTGGATGAAAAATGATTCCGTTCAAGGTGATTTGGTCAAAGCTTTTCATCATGCCAACATTTACGCGCAAGATTTTCAAGCCAAATGTGACTCGCTGGTTTTTCAGGCATCAGATAGCACCATCCACTTCTACAAGGCCCCGATACTTTGGAGTGATTCTAGACAAATCACAGGGGATAGCATGTATATGGTTTTAAAATACAAATCACCCTACCGCTTTCATGTCGTGAAAAACAGCTTTATTGTAGGACAAACTTTTGAAAGTGACTCAGTCTATTTTGACCAAATCAGTGGGCGAAATATTGAAGCATTTTTTGTGGATGGTAATTTAGATCGCATTGATGTTAGAGGCAATGGCGAGCTCATTTATTTCCCATTGGAAAAGGAAACTGACACCATCCCAGTAGGGCTCAATAAGGCGCAATGCAGCAACATCAGCGTATATGTTAATGAAAGGAAAATCAAGAGAATCAAACTCATAAACGAACCAGATTCTTTTCTCATTCCGATGGAAAAAAGCAAAGAAGAACCCACCAAACTTAAGACATTTGTTTGGTGGCCAAGATTAAGACCACAACGCAAAGATTTTTAAAATGAGTAAGAACAAAGACATCGTCTTTTCTTTGATTGAAAAAGAAAGAACAAGACAAACCAACGGCATTGAATTGATTGCTTCAGAGAACTATGTTTCTGATGCCGTCCTTGAAGCAGCAGGTAGTATCCTGACCAACAAATATGCTGAAGGATTACCCAATAAGCGCTACTATGGAGGATGTGAAGTGGTAGACGAGATAGAGCAATTGGCCATAGACCGTTTGAAACAATTGTTTGGTGCACAATGGGCCAATGTTCAGCCCCACAGTGGAGCCAATGCCAATAGTGCCGTAATGCTGGCCTTGTTAAAACCGGGAGATAAAATCCTAGGTTTAGATTTGTCGCAAGGTGGTCATTTGACCCATGGATCGCCAGTTAACTATTCAGGAAAATTATACCAAGCGCACTTCTATGGTGTTGATCCAGATACAGGAAGAGTGAATATGGAAACCGTTAGAAAAAGGGCCTTAGAAGTTCAGCCCAAAATGTTGATTGTTGGTGCATCTGCATACAGCCGAGATTGGGATTATGCTGCTTTCAGAGCCGTTGCTGATGAAGTTGGAGCCATCCTACTCGCAGACATTTCTCATCCCTCAGGCCTCATTGCTAAAGGTCTTCTTAATAACCCCATGCCGCATTGCCATGTTGTAACATCAACAACCCACAAAACACTCAGAGGCCCACGCGGTGGTATCATCATGACCGCTCAAGACGGTCCAAACCCTGTTGGCATTAAAAACAACAAAGGGGAGTTGCGTTCGTTAAGTGGATTGCTCGACAGCGGCGTTTTCCCTGGGATGCAAGGTGGACCATTGGAACATGTCATTGCTGCAAAGGCCATCGCCTTTGGAGAAGCATTACAAGATTCATTTACAACTTATGGAAAACAAGTTAAAGCCAATGCACAGGTGCTTGCACAGTCATTGGTTGAACTTGGATACAATATTGTTAGTGGTGGGACAGACAACCATTGCATGCTGATTGACTTGAGAAGTAAAAACATCACAGGAAAAGAAGCAGATGCTGTATTAGGAAAGGTGCACATTACTGCCAACAAAAACATGGTGCCTGGCGACACGCAATCTCCAATGGTTACATCTGGAATTCGTCTAGGAACCCCGGCAATCACAACACGCGGATTGATTGAAGGTGATATGAAAATTATCGCTAGCTTGATTGATGAAGCGATTGTTATGAAAGACAACGAATCTGCGCAGAAAGAAGTGGCCAATAAGGTCCATAAATTGATGTCAGATAGACCATTGTTTGTTTAATATGAACGAGCTCCGTGAACATCCCAACTTATACCTGAGGCAACACGGGAGCAATCCCATTCATTGGAAGGAATGGAGTTCTCTTCAATGGACCAGAGCCATTGAAGAGAATAAATTAGTCATCGTAAGCATTGGATACAGCTCATGTCACTGGTGTCATGTGATGGAAAAGGAATGTTTTGAGAACAATGAAGTTGCTGTTTATACCAATGAACATTTTATAAGCATCAAGGTAGATCGCGAAAGCCGACCAGACATTGATCAGATGTACATGAATGCTCTGCACCTGATGGGAAAGCCAGGTGGATGGCCGCTCAACTGTATCTGCTTACCTGACGGAACACCCATTTTTGGAGGGACTTATTTCCCCAAAAAAAAATGGCTTCAAATTC
This sequence comes from uncultured Chryseobacterium sp., assembly GCA_964576575.1. Classification (GTDB taxonomy): domain Bacteria; phylum Bacteroidota; class Bacteroidia; order Flavobacteriales_D; family Sanyastnellaceae; genus CAMCTV01. The sequence continues at coordinate 56,594 of CAZNVU010000001.1, read as the reverse complement.
TCTCTGAATTGCATCATTTGTTTCAAACGCGCAAAGAAACACTGGACTCTTTTGCTGATGAAATGAAACAGGCATTAAATCAATTTACAGCAAAACTTCAAGCTCAATCAACTCCTGAACTTGATCACGATAGCATTCAAGGTTTTATTGCTGAATTGGATTTTGAATGGGGTGGAACGGCAGGCTATCCTAAATTTCCAATGCCTCCATTGATTGAGTCTGTCTTACAATATGGAGTTCATCAACAACACAAAGCATCTCTGCGATGGTGTCAATTGACTTTAGACAAAATCAAATTTGGTGGGATTCATGATTTGATTGAAGGTGGTATATCTCGATACAGTATCGATCACCGATGGCATGTTCCGCACTTTGAAAAAATGCTCTTTGATAATGCACAATTGCTTTCTGTATACGCTCAGGCGCATTTGATATTTCCAAATCAAGAATATGATGAGGTTCTGCTAGGGATTCATCACTGGATAAACAATGAGATGAAACAATCTTCAGGTTTAATATCCAGTACCATGGATGCTGACAGCGAGGGTGAGGAAGGAAAATACTACGTTTTCCAATCTGACGAAATCAAAAAAGTTTTTGGTAATAAAGACAACTATTGGGAATCAGTTTTTGATTTTGCGCATCATAGCTATTGGGAAGAAGGGAAGATTGTCCTCAGCGCCAAAGCATCCTTTTCTTTGAAGGATGAAGCATGGAAAAACGTGCAATTGGCACTTCAGCAAATCAGAGCTGATAAGACAAAACCCATAACCGATCACAAAGTAATCACAGCTTGGAATGCGCAAACCGTTATTGGATATTGTCACGGCAGCGCAGTATTTGCCGATTGGATGAGAAATGCAGAAGATTTGTATGTCGCAATGGAGCGGCACCTCAAAATCAATGGGCAATGGATTCAAGGAAAAGAAGGAGAAAAGACAATCGAACCATTGCTATTTGATACACTCGCGTGGGTTCAGAAAGCTTGCATTGAATTGTTCTTAAAAACAACGGATTGGAAATACATCCAAGAAGCCATTGAGATTCATGATCAGGCCAATATTTTTCAGCAAACGTCATCACTCTATGCCCTGAATGCCGAAGAAAATTTATTGGCAAAGATTGTTGAAATACAAGACAATGTTATTCCATCTAGTAACGCCATTTGGGCAGAGAACATGTATTGGCTCAGTATCATAACCGGAGACATCCAGTACCATGAACAGTGCATCCGCATGGTACAATGTATGGGGCAAGATGTCAATCAAATAGGCTATTATGCGCATTGGAATTACCTACTGCAATTGATGGATGGCAGCGCCGGAATAATAGTTGCCTGTCTACCAGAAACAGATTGGATTCAAAATAAAAAATGGCTGCATAAAACCATTGCATTGCATAAAAATGTAGAAAATCCGTTTCTGCAAGGAAAATGGCATCCCAAAACCCAATATTCTCTTTGTACATTAGCTACATGCTATCCTCCTGTACTCCATTCTTCCGAAATTGTATAATGTTTATCCTGCTAGGATTAATTGCTGGCAAAGGATGGACACAAATGCTGAATAACAAAGAAGGAAAGGCATTTGACAATGCTTTTTTATTTAATAGATCATTTATTTGGGAAAATAAAATTGCATCAATAACAGCCATCAAACAGATAAAACTACCAGGCCGACCCATCAATGAGACGGAATGGAAAGAGATAATGTTCTTCAATTCTACTGGAATTTTAGAAAAGAAAATGCTCACAACGCAAGGAACATCTTTCCAAGATAGCAGCTCCATATTATTCAACCGAAACGATATTGGGCAATTGTTTAGCATTGAGCAAAACAAAAAGACTGAAACCACCATCACTCAGATGTCCTATGATAACAATGGAAAAATTACCCGAGAGGATATCAAGCAGGTACTTCATTTACAGGGAGAAACCAGCAGAGAAATATTGGTTGAAAGTACAACCTATGAGTACAGTTTTCCTCAACCAAATGTTATCGTTAGAAACAATATCAATAACTACGGCTTGTCCTACAGCTCTTTTACTACCATTAAAAATGATCAAGGTTTCTTACTCAAGGAAATAGAAAATTTTTTCGTCAGTCAACGTGAAATCACCACCTTGTATGAATACAATGAAAAAGGATGGGTATCCAAAACCATCCAAACAGATAACAAATCCATTGAAAAAGAGGAAGTCTCATTTACTTATGACAACAAAGGCAATGTGATTTTTGCCAAGCACAGCATTAACAATCAGCCTGTTGAAGAATATGAAGTGTTGTACAATCAAGCCTCAATGATAAAAGCTATCTTGCACCAGGACATCGCTAGTCAAGCCATAACGATACACAAATACGAATATCAATTTAGATGAAAAACGTTTTCAAAATATTCTTTCTATTCACTTTCATTGCTGCTGGATCTGTTTGCATGGCTCAAAAAAGGCCGCCAAAACAAGACAATGTGGTAACTCCTGCTGATGGCGCCAATAAAAGTGCAGAAAATAAAAATCGGAAGTGGGAAGAATATGAAACCAAAAAAAATCACCACAACGAAATTCAAGACAAGGCTACTAAGAAGCGAATGAAAGAAAGCCTCAAAAAATCCAAAAGTCACGGATCTCCAAATCGTATTCCTTGGTATAGAAAACTTTTTTGGTAAATTGAACTACCCAACAACTAAGAACCGATATGAAAATCAAAAACTTCTTTATCGTTGCCATTTTCAGTATGCAAGTATTCTTGCTGCATGGACAAATGAACTGGGCTGAAAACGTTGCCCCAATTTTGTTTGACCATTGCACCAAGTGCCACCATCCAGGCGGGATAGGTCCTTCTAGTTTTATGACTGCAGATGAAGCTTCCAACAACGCAGCGTCTATTCTAAGCGCGATCATGGACGACTATATGCCGCCATGGCCAGCTAACCCAAACTATCGTCATTTCATTAATGAAAACGTTCTTACAGAAACTGAAAAAAGTACAATAGAAAATTGGGTAATGAGTGGTGCACCGCACGGAGATCTGGCATTGGCTCCTGCACCACCAGTGTACAATAATCAAACCGAGTTGTCGCATATTGACTTTAGTGGTTCCACCCCTATTAATACCAGTCAAGCAGTTACACAAGATTATTACCGCACGTTTGTGATTCCATCCAACTATACAGTAGATCAGTTCATAGATGGCATAGAAATCATTCCAGGAAATAGTGAGATTGTTCACCACGTTGTCATATATTATGACCCCTCCGGTGAATGCCTTGAACTAGATGCAATGGATACAGAACCTGGTTTTGAAACCAATGGTACTGGCGGGGGATTACCATCGGCCGCTCATTTTATCAACGCATGGGTTCCTGGAAAAGGTCCTCAAAATTTACCACAAGGTTTTGGTATACGCGCAGAAGCCAATGGATATTATCTGATAGAAATGCATTACCCTGCTGGTTCGGTTGGTCAACAAGACGAAACTACTATTAACATCAAACACTCCACAAGTAGCAATCCCAGAGAAGCTTGGTACAATCCCATCATCACCCACGATCCGTCCACATTGGATGAACCAGCTTTGATAATTCCAGCCAATACAGAAAGGACCTTCCATGCAACATACAATGTACCAATCAATATATCGCTGATCGGTATCTTCCCTCACATGCATTTGATAGGCAAAAGCATCAGGAGTTTTTGCGTTGACGGAACAGACAGTATTCCTCTGATTGATATACCACAATGGGATTTTGATTGGCAATTGGGCTATGACTATACACAACTTGTCAAACTACCTGCCCAATCTCAACTTAAGGCTGTTGCCACATATGACAACACCATCAACAACCCTAATCAACCGGTAAACCCGCCGCAATTGGTCACGGCAGGGGAAGAAACAACAGATGAGATGATGGTAATATTTTATCTTTATACATATTGGATGCCTGGCGATGAAAACATTATCATTGACCCCAATACCAATGTCTTAAACTACTCTGAAACACCTCATTTCTGGCAGTTCTATCCCAATCCCACTCGAAATAGCATTCAATGGACATGCCTTGGCTCACAATACAGAAAAGCCGAGTTTTCCATTTTGGATATGCATGGAAGAGTTTGTAAAACACAACAACAAATGGTTACAGGTGGTGTAGTGTCAGGAAATATTGATTTGAGCGATTTAATGCCTGGCGTCTACTTTATTCAAGTGGTTTCCAATCAATACACGCACACTGAAAAAATCATTTTGGAATAGTCACTTCTTACCAATGATTCTATCTGGATTGTTGGATAAAAAGGATTTCCATGAATTAGACTTTGTTCCAAACAAAGGATTGGACGTTTGGTAAAAATGACAAACAGCAGCCGCCAAACCATCCGTTGCATCCATCTTTTCAGGCATTTGAGAGTCTTCTATTTTCAATAGTCGCTGAATCATAGCTGCCACCTGTTCTTTGCTGGCGTTTCCATTTCCCGTGATACTCTGCTTGATTTTTCGGGGTGCATACTCTGTTACGCTTAGTTGTCTGCTCAAAGCCGCTGCAATTGCCACTCCTTGAGCCCTGCCCAACTTCAACATGGATTGAACATTCTTTCCAAAAAAAGGCGCTTCAATAGCCAACTCATCCGGATGAAAACCATCTATGAGTTCTATACAACGCTCAAATATTTTTTTTAACTTCAATGCGTGATCATCAATCTTATCCAAACGCACAACGCCTAAAGCCAAAAGTTGCATTTGTTTACCTTTGACCTCTATGATTCCGTAACCCAGAATAGAAGTTCCGGGATCAATACCCAATATGATGCGCTCCTTTTGCAATTGATGATGTAGTTATGGTGCTAAAAGTAATGACAATTTCCATCGCTATGGTGCTGCAATGCACCTATGCCATGCAATTGCTATGGTACCGGGGCAAAAGAAAAGGAAAAACAACACATCCCACTTACCCTACCCCACTTCTCAGTATTGTCATTCCTTTCAGAAACGAGATCCAACATTTGCCTGCTTTGCTCGATAAATTGTACCAACTGCCTGTTGAGATTGATGTCTATTGGATTGATGATCACAGTGATGATCAGGGCCTAAAATGGCTCTCCGACAACATCCCAAGACATCACATTCTCCTCAAAAACAAAGGGCAAGGCAAAAAAGCTGCCTTAACTACAGGAATCGAAAAAATTCCCGAAAGCCACTGGATACTCACCATAGACGCCGATGTACAACTTTCTGACACCTGGTGGAAAAATATTCAACATCAATTCAACCCTGAGTGTGCATTGATTGTTTTTCCAATAACCATGTTAACAGGAAAAAAGTGGGTCGCTATTTTTCAACACCTCGAATTTTCGTTTTTTCAGATTCTCACAGAAGGTAGCATTTTAAGACAACGAGCTCAACTGAGCAATGGCGCTCACTTGGCGTTTCAAAAAAAGTATTACTCCCAGGTAAATGGTTATTCCAACCATGAACACATCAGCAGCGGTGATGATCAATTTCTGTTGGCTGCATTCAGAAAAAAAGGTTGGAACATCGGCTGGGCTTACATAGCACCAGAGACCATTTCAATAGCACCATTGTCATCATGGAAAGCTTTATTGGCTCAACGTGTGAGATGGGCCGGAAAATCAAAAGCATTGGAAATGGGAGATATGAAAGTCTTGGCCTACAGCACCGCAATTAGCAATACAATAATGCTTTACGCATACATTGAATTGATCCTACATCCTTCTCAAATGAGCTCTATCCTATTGCTCATTTTGGTTTTTATCAAAATTTTTACAGAGTTCAGCCTATTTCGATTGCTTAAAAACAATCCTCTTTTTATCACCCTTTGGTTTTTAATAATCTATCCGTTTTGGGTGTTTGCTGTTGGCTTATCCGTGTTATTTTTAAAACAAGAATGGAAAGGCAGGGCAATCAGGCATTAAAAGCTTTTTGGGGGAAATTCTCTCAAGACAAATGGGCCATCACGGGGTTGTCTTTTATTGCACTATTGTTTTTGGTTAGCCTACTGGGGGGATTCATTCGTCCAGATAAAACTGAGAATGCCAATGACCAGCAAATACAATGGGCCAAACTTCCCCCGATGAGCAAGGTTCAATTTGATTGGGATGAAGGTGGAGAGCGCAATCTAGAAGGACAAACGGAAGAAAAACTATTTCTCTTGGGTACGGATCGTCTAGGTCGAGATATTCTATCGCGATTAATGGCCGGTACCTATATCAGTTTAACTGTGGGATTTATTTCTGTAGCTATATCGCTTATTGTCGGCGTCACCATTGGATTGTTGGCCGGCTACTATAGGGGTTGGGTAGACGCAACACTCTCATGGATCATCAATGTCATTTGGTCCATTCCCAACTTATTGGTGGTGATGGCTTTCATCCTTGCCTTTGGTGCAGGATTTTGGAAGGTATTCATTGCAATTGGACTAACGATGTGGGTGGAAGTGGCGCGCATTGTTCGCGGCCAAATTTTAAGCATCCGAGAAAAAGAATACATAGAAGCTGCGAGATCAATAGGTATGAGTGATTCGCGAATCATGTTTCGTGAGATGCTTCCTCAGTTATGGCCAATACTCATTGTCATTTCAGCAGCCAATTTCTCTAGTGCCATACTCATCGAAAGTGGCATGAGTTTTTTGGGATTGGGTGTGCAAATACCAGCACCCAGTTGGGGAAATATGATCAGAGAAAATTACGCCATGATTCCAACACAGCATGCCCACTTGGCATTGGCACCTGGTATTTGCATCATGGTCACTGTATTGGCATTGAGCTTTGTGGGCAACGGATTAAGATCAGCATTGGACATAAAAAAGATTTAGATGAAACACAATGATAAAATATTTGTGGCGGGACACCGCGGGATGGTAGGGTCTGCTATTTGTCGTAAATTACAACAAGAAGGGTATTCTCAAATCATTACAAGAACCTCCAAAGAATTGGATCTGACTGATCAAAAAGCGGTCAATGATTTTTTTGAAAAGGAGAAACCTCAATTTGTATTTCTTGCAGCTGCTAAAGTTGGTGGTATCCACGCCAATAACACATACCGTGCAGACTTCTTGTACCGCAACTTGATGATTGAAAGCAATGTGATTCATGCCGCTCATGTTTATGGCGTTGAAAAATTGCTTTTCCTAGGTTCATCATGCATTTATCCCAAACTGGCAACACAACCCTTGCAAGAAGAGAGTCTGTTATCCGGCACATTGGAATACACCAATGAACCCTACGCGATAGCCAAGATTGCTGGAATCAAAATGTGTGAAGCCTATCGCGATCAATATGGAAGCAACTTTATCTCTGCCATGCCCACCAACCTCTATGGTCCCAATGACAACTATGATCTACAGAACTCTCACGTTCTTCCCGCTTTGATCAGAAAATTCCATGAAGCTAAAATCAATCAATCCGCATCCGTTGAAGTATGGGGAACTGGAAGTCCTTTGCGTGAGTTCTTGCATGTGGATGACTTGGCCGAGGCATGTTATTTTTTAATGCAAAACTATAATGACAAACAATTTGTCAATGTGGGCTGCGGTGAAGATTTGAGTATCAAGTCTCTTGCAGAAATGATTCAGTCCATTGTTGGATTCCAAGGCGAATTGATTTGGAATACGGAAAAACCTGATGGTACGCCAAGAAAACTGATGGATATTTCCAAGATCAAAGGTTTGGGTTGGTCGCCCAAAATAAATCTAGCGCAAGGAATCACCGCTGTCTACCAAGAATATCAGAAACAATCACTTTCTTGATGCCATATGAAAAAGCTTCTTACCCCATTCGTGCTTTCAACGATTTTCACAATACTCATGTTGTCATTTAATGCAATTTCAGGGTGGACTCAGACCATACCCATTGGTGATTATTGGAACAGAGAATTGGAGCGGGTAGAGCATTATAAAGGAAAACCAGCATTTACCACTTACAAACCACAACTGAAATCGACAGTCAATTTTAAAAACATAACTGGTGAAGTAAAAGATTCTGTAAAGTATTACTCTATGCTATCAAGGCTTGTATTCAGGGATCATCTAATTGAATTCAAAAAACCAGAATATACAATTACCATTGATCCCATTTTACAGCTGGAATTGTATCAAGACCTTAAAAATGAGACATTCAATAATACACGTGGAAGAATGTACAATAATGGTCGCGGTGCCATCGTGCAGGGTACCATAGGCAATGGAGTGGAATTTCAAACCATATTTCTCGAAACCCAAAGTGTACTACCCTATTACCAAAGTATTTGGTCTGACTCAACAGGCGTAATACCGGGCATGGGGCGTCACAAAGAATTTAAGAAATTTGGATATGACTATGGAATCTCCACCAGTTCATTATTCATCGGATCCAAATCATGGTGGAATTTAGGGTTGATGTATGGCAAACAATTTTTTGGAAATGGCTATCGCTCCCTGATATTATCGGATGCTTCCATGAATATGCCAATGTTACAAGTAGGAATACAAAACCAACATTTTCAATACAAGAGCACAGTTGGTCTGGGACAAGAACAATCACGAATTCCTTTGGGGAGCACGGGTGAAAGTTTATTCAAACGAAAACTAATCACTTGGAATTATTTGTCTTATTTACCAACAGAAAAATTGGAGCTTGCGTTGATGGAAACTGTCGTTTCTGCGCGATGGACACCTCAAGGGGTTGTGGCTCCTGAATTGCATGCTTATGTTCCCATTTTTGGCGCCAGAGGATGGATGGCGCAAAATGATAGCAATGCCACCGTACTTTATGGTGCCAACATGAAATGGAATGCCAATCGCAGCGCCACTTTTTACGGTCAGTACGGTTGGGTAATGAAAGGAATGGGCAAGGATGCGCTTCAATTTGGCGCTCTTTTCACAGATTTAGGAATGAAAAATTTAGATTTGCGCGTGGAATACAATCAGGTAGGAGCTTATTTCTATTCGCAAAATGTAAACCTTATGTCGCTCACGCAACAAAATCAACCTTTGGGCCATGCATCAGGATCGGCTTTAACAGAATGGTTGATCAGAGGACATTACCGCTGGAAGCGCTTTCTGGCGCAAGCATGTTATCATTGGATACAACAAGATATGGGAAACACCGCTAATCCCTACGCAATGGATTATGGCCAAAAATTTGGTAAACGAGACTTCCAATACTTCCAGGGAGAAATTGGTTACTTGGTGCAGCCACATACACATCTTTGCTTATGGTTAGGAGTAACCCAAGTAGATGAACTTAGGTCAAATTTGGACAATACCTATAAATCCAATACAACTGGGCAAATTCTTACCTTCAAATTAACCAGTGACATTTGCTACAGGGCCTTCGATTTTTAAAAAATTCAGTGTATCTTCACCTAACCAAAACCGAAAACCTTGATCGTTGACTTAGCATTGGCTTTCTTAACAGCCCTGCTCTTGGTGATGATAGCGATGCCTTCACTCATCAAAGTGGCCAAACTGAAGCATCTGGTAGATGAGCCAGGGGACCAAAGGAAACTGCACAACCGCAGTATCCCTACCATTGGCGGCATCATGATTTTTGCTGGGACCCTATTTGCATATTGTTTGATGTTTCCTTCCAAGGATCAATGGATGATGGGGAACAATTATGATCCATTGTCTGCGCTCAATGAGTTCAAATACTTGGTAGCTTCGATGTTTGTACTTTTCTTTTTGGGGTTAAAAGATGACATCATTGGTGTAGCGCCCAACAAGAAATTGTATGTTCATTTTTTGGTTGGTATTATCTTGGTTTATATGGCTGACATCCGTATCACCAGCTTTTGGGGACTTTTTTCCATTGGTGAACTCCCTTATTGGATGAGTTTAATTGTGAGTATGTTCACCTATATTGTTATTGTAAATTCCATCAATTTGATTGATGGGGTAGATGGATTAGCGGGTGGAATAGGCGTTATTGCTGCCTCAACTTTTGGGGTTTGGTTTTATAGTACAGGAGATTTACCACTATCATTGTTGGCTTTCAGCCTTGCAGGATCACTCATCGGTTTTTTATTCTTCAATTTCCAACCTGCCAAAATATTCATGGGAGATTCAGGTTCGTTAATATTGGGTATGGTATTGTACGTTTTAGCTATGAAGTTGATTGAGTTCCCCCCAAACAGAATGTATGGATTTGCGGCCAATGTATCTAAACCTGTATTGGCAATGGCCATTTTATGTTATCCATTGATGGACACACTTAGGGCGTTTACTGTTCGAATTTCAAAGGGGATTTCACCTTTCAAAGCAGACAAAAACCACATTCACCACAAGCTGTTGTCCATGGGCTTCACACACAAGAAAGTTTGTTTCATTTTGTACGGCTTTACACTTTTCATTATTGGAATCACATTTATGATGCCGCCCAATACACCCAACATCAGCTTGGCCGTTGTCTTCTTAACCACCTTCCTCAGCGCCAATGGATTATTTTGGTGGGGGAAAGGTGTGAAAAAATGATGGCTGCTCAATAAACAAAACGTCCTTAAAAACCCTAGTTCAAAGTTTTCTAAAGCAGCATCCTATCTGTTAAATTTGCAGACATAATTATTGGTGCTCATGGGTCAATGCACTCTTATAAAAGTTATTTTCATTCTTTTAGCAATGAACCTCTCTTTATTCAGCAAAAGTTTAGGACAACAACCTGAACCCCCTACTTTCTCGCACCATGCTGGATACTATACTGATTCTATTGTTGTTGAATTGTTAACGCCCACCCAAGAAGCTATAATAAGATTTACAACTAATGGAAGTGATCCTACAGAGACATCATCTCTGTATTCCAATCCCATTGTGATTAGAAATACCCAACAGAATCCTAACTCTCATTCCCTTATTCCCACTAATCCAAGTTTTCATTTTTCCATCAATGGATACAATGAACTTCGTGCAAATACGAGGGGTTGGCTACCGCCAGCATCTTTGGTTAACAAAGCAACAGTTATAAAAGCAAGAACTTTTAAACCCGGCTATGAACCAAGTCCGGTTCAAACTGCAACTTACTTCATCGATTCTTTGGGAAGCAGCAGATATTCACTTCCGGTTGCATCCATCTCAATGGATAGTTTATTCTTGTTCTCGCAGGAACAGGGTCTTTTTGTTTATGGTTTAGATACTATGTCCGGAGGAAATTATTATCAAGATAACGAATATTCTGCCCATCTAGAGTGGTTCTCCGAAAACGGAACACGATTGGTTTCTCAGAAGTGTGGGGCACAAAATCATGGTGGAGGAGGTAGATCTGCCTCACAAAAAACACTTCGGCTTTCCGCAAGAGACATCTATGGACTAGACAGATTCTACATTGATGCTTTTGACAACAACCAACTTGAACACAAGCATTTAATCTTTAGAAATCACGGACATCGACCAGACTGTTTTCCAAGAGACAATGTTGCTTGTGACGTTGTCAACGCACTGAATCTTGACTCCAAAAACAACAAGAACGTCATACTGTTTTTGAACGGAGAATATTGGGGAGTGTATACAATTAAGGAACATATTGATGATCACTATCTTGCAAATAAATACCATGCTCAAAAAGAAAATTTTACGATTCTAGAGCTTAGCGGAACCGTGCAAGACGGAACAACAGATGATGAAATACATTACGATAATCTGCTTCAGTTTGTATCCAACAATGATATTGCTATTCATGAAAACTATGAGTTTGTGCAAACCCAAATGGATGTTGATAATTTCATTGATTACTATGCCTCTCAAATCTTTTTTGGGAATGGTGATTGGCCGATATCCAATGTCAAGTTTTGGAGATACCGCAGAGATAATTTTCAACCCAATTCAGGTATTAGACTTGATGGCAGATGGAGGTGGATCTTCTTTGATTTGGATGCAGGTTTTGGAGGCGATTGCTCGGGTATATACCATGGCTACAACTCTCTGATTCCAGCACTATCAGAGGCTGGGGGAAGTTATACTCTGCTAATGCGTAAATTGATAGAGAACGGAAACTTCAAAACAAACTTTATCAATAGATCCGCAGATCTGATGAATACTGCGTTTAAAACTTCCCGGGTTTCACAATTTATTCAGCAAACTGAAACAGATGTAGATCCTGAAATGCTTGAGCATGTCTATAGATGGAGATATCCCGCTCTTTCAAATACTTTACTAGAAAGATCACTTGAAATACCCAGCTTACAAAAGTGGAATGTAATTCGGTCAGGTTTGCACAATTTTGCCATGCTTCGTCCCAAGAAACTGAGAGAATACTACATGAACTATTTCGAACTTGGTGACACTTCCCAGATTGCTTTAAACGTAAATAACACAGAAGCTGGTAGAGTTAAAATCAACTCCATCACCATTGACGAAAATACACTAGGTATCGAAGGAAATCCATACCCTTGGAACGGAGTTTATTTTCACAACATCCCTATTTCACTCAAAGCCATTGCCCGTCCGGGTTACAGATTCTCACATTGGGAAAATACCACTATTGTCAATCCAGACACTATTATTTACCTCACTCAAGACACCTCTTTTACTGCAATTTTTGAGATTGACACCACCTTTACTGCCTATCAACATGTGTACATCAATGAATTGTGCGCTTCCAATACATCTTTTATTGCTGATGAATATGGTGAGTTTGATGATTGGTTTGAGTTATACAACCCAAACAATTACCCCATTGATTTAGATGAGTACTACATAACTGATAATTTGTTACATAAAACAAAATTCCAAATACAAAGTGTTGATGACAAAAGCATCATTCCAGCTCATGGATATAAACTAATTTGGTGCGATGAGGTTGTTTCACAAGGCCCTCTTCATGCCAATTTCAAACTATCGTCATCTGGGGAGTCTCTCGCTTTAACAATGCCAGATGGTATTAGTCTTATCGATTCAATTGTTTTCAACTCCCAAACAACCAATCGAAGCTACGGTAGACAAAGTGATGGAAACGAAACATGGACCAATTTCATCATCCCCACTCCAAATGCTACAAATGAAATACTAACTGACATCGCCACCCACAATTCCACTAATCCGTTACTGGTGTATCCCAATCCAGGTTTTAACGCTGACAAGATTTACTTGAATACAACTGAACCAATTCAAATTTTCAATGCGTTGGGGAAAATGGTACTTGAATCAAAATATCCTGTTAACCATTTATCTGTTGCTGATCTTGTCACAGGTGTCTATCTCATTTGCACACCTACTTCACATGCTAAATGGGTAAAACTATAAATTGAAAATGATTTCTTTCGCTAACAATTCAGAAAACTAGCTTGCGAATTGTAACAGGTTACAATCAGCAGCATTTTTGAAGCAATTAACCGTTGAGTGTAAATCTAATTGCAATTCCTGAATTGATATTGGTATTGTTGAACGAGTTGGAAATCTTGGGTTTGTTGAACTGGTGATCATAGAAGAAACGCAATGTCAACTTATCACTCACTGCCATGTCAGCGCTGGTCTTTAAACTCCATAGCGTTTGTCCGGCAGTAATTTGATTTTGCTGCTCTACTATCTTACGAATCATCGTCACGTTATCACGCATAGTTAAATCTGCCCGTAAGGTTAGCGTTGTACTCTTTAACAACTTCATTGGAAACTTCTTTCCCTTGATTTTGGCAATTGGATTGGGAATGTCAGTGAACTTATAACCGGTTCCAATCACAAAACTATTGCTTCTGTTTTCCGTGACTTGATTATTGGCCAATCCCAATGCGATGGTTCTATCGCGCTTCATCTCCACCTTAATCTGAGGGTCATTGCTCTTCTTGGTCTTTACCGTCATATCAAAACCCAACAATGGTGACATGGATTCCGTAATGGTGACAGTGTTGATTTGCTTTTCTGAAATCCAATTGGGCTGTACATTGGCATCTAGAGCGGTTGGCCTTCCTAACTGATCTTGCTCAAAATTCAAGTTGGTAACATAGCTGGCGTTCAAAGTAGATTTGAACTGATGATTAATGGTAAATTGCTTGAAATATTTCTTTACACTCTCCAGCTTAGTCAATCCATCATAACTGATTTTCCAGTTGGGTTGAGCCATTGTTTTGAATGGGTTCAAAGAAACTTCAGCTGTACTCTTTCCTGTATATGCAGCAATAAAAGCTGGAATAATAACGTCCTGGGAAGTGCCACCAAAACCTTGATAATATCCTGCAGTGTCCACATCATTCAATTGATAGTTCTCAGCATTCAATCGTCCTGAAATCTCTTGTCTGTATGCTATCAAATTCAAGAATGGATCAGACATGTTTCCATTGTCTTTGTCGTCACGTGCGAAGGCTGTCGCCCAGGTGTTAATGGAGGCACTGAAGTTTCCTGTCTCCATCGGTGACTGAAACTGGTATTCCATGGAGTCAGCTGAATACCTAAAAAAGCTGGTCAAGTTTCTACCGTCTTGTCTATTGGCTGTCAATTCTATTCTCAGGTATTTGATTGGTTCTATGGATGCTTTTGCATTCCAAGTAGTGCTTGAAGTTTCTGTATACTGATTATTCTGGAAAGGTGAACCCACCACATATCCACCATTGGCCATATCCAGAGCAAAATTGCGATCTGTCAAATCCCCTCGCCAATCTGTATTTTGTTGCCCCAAAACAAAACCAACTCCTGGCGCGGTAAATTGATTATTCAAACCCAAAAGACCAGCACGTTGGTTATAACCAGGCAACATCATTCCTTCATTTCTGGTATAACTCATATTGGCATTTCTCACCATCATCAAGAAGCGCAAAGCCACATCTGTCCAAACAATTTTCTCCTTCTTTTCAGGTTTCTCAATCTCTTTTCCAAATCCATCTTTGTTATCTGGGTTATTTTTATCTCCTGACTTCTTCTTATCATCCTTCTTCTTCCCTTGGTTGATTTGCTTCAACTTAGGAACTTTGTTGTACAATGTTTCAAAATTGGCTGTTGCATTAAAGTTCAACTGCCTTGAATTTTGTATTTTATTACCAAGTGTGTCCTGTGTAAAGGGAGCTCGGTCCCATCTAAAGCTAGAACCATACTTCACATCCGAATTCACAAAATCTATCAGGGGGAACTTATCAAATGGCAATTTGTATGAAGCATTAAATTGATGATTGTAAATAGTAGGTTCACCCATGCTCAAAATGTTCTGGCGAACGGTATCCCTATAAGCATCATACCAATCCTTATCTTCACGATTTATTACACCTCGAGGCTCCCGTATCAAGGCTGTTGTGGATGCCGTCAAATCCATCTTGATACTCTTGGTCAAATCATACTTCACGTTGTAATTCCGATTCCAACTCCAATTCTTTTGCGCTTGTGTCTGTATCAGCATGTCGCTGTAAACCCCGGACAATTCCAAAGTGTTATTCCTGATTCGACTGGTTTCATAAGAACGATTCATGTCGGTATGGAAGCCTACAGATTTGATACCTGGATAAAAATTAAACTCTTTGATCCACTTCAGGTAGGGTGATGTTTTCACCAATGGCAACTTCGCAAAAGGCTTAATCTCTTTTGGTTTATTGGTGAAGGCATAATCAAAGGCTCCCGTGTATTGTTTATTCAATCGCCAATCAATATTGATGTCTCTGAAATAAATTTCATTGTATGCATAGCTTACACTGAAATTATCAATGGCATAAAACTTAGGCTTATCTCCTCCACCAGCCGCTGCCGCAGGGGCTCCAGGGGCCGGTGGCGCACCTCCTCCCGATGCCTCTTTCTCTCCTTTCTTGGGTGCAATCTTTACATTGGTGACGTTTATACTCCTGCGCCGTGTCATCGTTTGAGATTTCTGCTTCAATGGCTTGGAAAGATTGGGCAAATCATTCAACTCCAAATCAGGTTGCAATGGACTAAACCTTGGCGTAGAAACGTTCTCTGAATATCCCATGAACAAAGGCAGCTGGACGCCCCAGTTTTCCGGCATCAATTTTCCCATTTGTATGGTGGTGCTTGCATCAACACCTGTTCTTGTCTCTTGTTGACGCTCTTGCACCTTCTGTTCAACGGATCCCCAGCCGGGTGTACTAATGTTTCCGGCTACATTTACCGTTGCTAAATCTGCCAACTGTGCTGTAATCCTACCCAATGCTGCCCATCCAGAGGTGTTATCAAACTCAGATAATCTCAACTCGTTTACCCAAATGCTAGCGCACTTTGGCAATCCATCATCGTTGTTCACAAAGCTATTCTTCTTATCATCTGGATTGCGCACACCAATCATCAGTACTGTAACATTGGCAACATTGGGGTTACCTCTTACTGAAATACGTACATTTTCAGATAGCATTCTAGAAAACTCCTGCAAGGCACTAAATCCAGCGGGTCGATTGGCTTTCAAATCTTGCAGATCTTTGATCAAGATGTCAAAATTGTTTTCTTCAGGCCATATCTCATTATCGTCATCTGTAAACCATGGGGTTACAGCCATTGGCATTTCATACTCATAATAGTTTTGATCAAAATCAGACCCCAAACGAACAAAAACAGTAAGATCCTTATTCCTTAAGGCACTCTCCACACCTTTGGCCTCTATATGCGCAAACATTCGTAAACGCTTGTATTGTCGCATGTCAAAATTCACATTTCGGTAAGCTGCCTTTGCGTCTCCATCATTCAAATTGCAAACAGTCATGGATAAGGATTGCTCATTCATGCTGCGCAAGTTGGCCGAGGCCACATCCTGTTCACGAATAATTCCTGGAGGAACAGTATATGGAACTGGCTCTCTGTTTCCGTTCTCTTCTATGTTTACTGCCGCTATATCAAACTCTGTTGGCTCATCATCATTGGGCTCCAATTCTTGTGGTCCTAAAAGACTACTCTCAAATTTACGCCACTCACCCCTCACCAACTCCAATCGTGCAAAGCGCAGCGTCACAGGTTGATCCCAACCTTTTAAAAACATGCGGATATACCGGATAGAACGAAAATCAGGTATGTTACCGATGCGCTTTTCAAACTCTTTAATTGGCACCTTGAATTGATACCACCGGATCTCTCTTTCATCACCATCCGCTGTGGTTTTAGTGGTTACAAAACTGTCCGTAATGTAATTATCCCCAATGTTATTCTCTCCCAAATCACCAGGACGTAGACTGACCTTGTATTGAAAATAACTTTCAATTTGATTCAATGTAATATCTTGATTGATATCCTCCGTATTGGGAACTGTTGTTGCAGCTATAGGATATCCTTCTGGACTGGAAGTATTGGAGTTTCCTTCATATCCATTGAAAAACTTGTATCGATCAATGGTATTCAAGTTCTCTTGATCACTCTGGCTACCTCTAAAATAGCGGAAATCATCAGCAGCTGGATCCTGGGCAATTTTTCCATATGCATCTGCCGTTACATGCGCCTGAACGGAGGACAACCATTGCGAGAAAAACGTCTGTTCACCGCTGGAATTCAATCCATCCATGCCAATATCCTGCTGAGCATAAGAGCCTGTGGTGTTATCAAATGCGTTGACGACATTAAAAGTTGAAGGGTTGGGATAATTTCCCCATGTTCCCTGCAGGGTGGGCAGTGGATTATTGTCTGTTGGAAAACCATTCTCAAATGACAATTGAGAATCATTCAAGACATCCTCTGAAACATTACCCAAATTAAAATACAAATCTCCTCCATTTGCATTGGGTGAGTCTTCATGAAATGGATCCATTAGCCAAAATTGAATGAACTGAACATTGCTCATTTCAAAGTCTGTTGTAGTTAAGGCGCGCTGGATTCCTCCCCAACGCGACTCTGGATCATTCAAGAAACCGTCCTGATCTAACCCAGCAGAATAACCTGGAACACCATCCGGTACATCAAAATTATACTGACCTCTCTCACTGGGATAATAAGTCAAATCCAAAGAAGCGATATTGGGAGGAGTTCCAGGAGGCAATTGTCTATTTGGAAAAACCTCTGACTCCAATATCTCTCGCATGCGATGATCACTTTGCATTTCCTCATCGACATTGGGTGGTGTCAGGGCATTGGAACGATAAAACAAGGGGTCGATAACATACCAACTCAATCTAGCGCGGTTGTAATTGTATATCAAACTATCCTCGATATTCCCTTCGGGAAACAGGCCTTGTTGAAGCTTTGGGGTACTGGCCAAGAACCATTGATTAATGCTCCGCAAATCAATAATACTTTGACTTCCTTCAAAATCGTCGATGTAGGAATTTCCAATTCTTGAAATCGCTCTACTGTGACCTGGAAATAGTTTGGCAGCCTCTCCGCTAAAGGAAATGGTTGACTTGGCTTTGGTTTTAATAAAAGGCAAGCGGTCAATCATCTCCGTGATGAACGGAACTTCCTCTTGGTAATTAAAATCTGCTCCCAATACCCAGTTGTTCACCGGCTCATCACCGATATTCACCTTTTGCGTTAAGGGTCGTTCACGCAAATTCATCACCGTTGATCCTACTGTCAATTTATCACTAAACTTATAGTCAAAACGACTTCCAATCATGGTCTTGAATTGCATGTTGAATAGCGAGTTACTCTCCACTGAAACCTTAATGGGGTTACCGCTGTTCATGACACCCTCATTGATTATTTTAACGCGACCCAGGTTGTAATCCACTGTGTAGTCTTGACCTTCTACCAATCTGATACTCCCGGAGGTAACACTCACAGATCCCTGAGGAATGTTCATCGCGTTTAAAGAAATATCAGAACCTGAAGCGCTCTGATATTGTCCTTTAATTCTAAATCGATTCAGCTGAGGAAAATTAATCTGAGCGGAAGTCTTTGTACTATCGTACAACGGTTGAAAAACCACCTGACTGATCATTTGTTGAGCAGCTGTCGTATTCCCTAAACCCGCAATAATCTCATTGGAGAGATGTTGTCCAAACGGCTCAATGTGTGGAAAGAAAATTCGACCCGTTTGTGCATCTATCAAACCACCCTGCGTTGCAGCATTGGGAACAAAGTCAAAGAAGGCGTCTGGGTATGGCATTTGTTGGTTGTCGATTCGGTCTAAGTCCAAAACCTGCAGCAACAACTTACCAGACAGGGGGTCGCGCTGTATACTGTTCATATTAACCCCTGTGGAAGGATTGTTGTACCAAAGATCCAAACGAAAATTCTCAGGAGAAACGCCAAAAGCACCCAAGTTGTATACGTTCTTCATCATGTTGTCCCACAATGGCGCAGGGTCTCCATTGCTCAACTCCACCATCGTTATGGATGATTTCAACATTTTTAGAACCAATGCATTGGGTGCAGCGATACCATCCTGTGACAAGGTGCCCACTTGATATGTTTGACCATTCAACGTGTACTCAAAAGCAACCCCTAAAACCTCTGCATTATTCAGTGCCTGCTTCAATGAGATAAAACCCAGTCGGGCATTATAAGTGAACTCAGAACTGGTCAATTTACGCGCATTACCCACACGCTCATAATGAATCCCTTGCTTCAAGCCCAGTCCCAATGCTTGTATTGCTGGGTTAGCATTTGTAAATCCCAATATTTCAGGGGAACCAGTCATGATATCGTGCAAGGCATTGTTGTCATTGTCTGGATTGGGAATTTGATTGGGATTCATTAAGCCTTGGAAGGCATAATCCGTTGACATGAAACTCTGACTTTCTCCTAGGTCAGAGAAAGTTAATACATTTCTTACGTCCTGGGTGTTGGCTTGCTGGTTTACCACCCAAACCTCAATCCGGGTGATGTTGGCTCCACTATTGACCACTGGAAGGGTCTCCATAGCGCGGTCATAGCTGTTTCTAAAAAATCCTGATAGAAAATAATGGCGGTTGGCTTCATAATTATCAGCCGAAATATCAAATTGCTGGGTTTGCGCTCCGCCTTGGACTGTAATTTCTTTGCGCTCACCTTTTTGTTGTGAAAGAACTGTGGTGTTTTTCAATTTGCCCCATTGGGTCTCAATCTTGGCACCGAATAAACTAGAACTCCCTTGTATCAATGAACCTGAAAGGGGCATTTGAACAGTACCCAATTCAATTTTCTTGACTATCTGGTCTTCATCACCCGTATATCCCAACTTCATTTGATTCTCAAAATCAAACTGGCTCTCTGTGTTGTAATTCACATTAAGCTTCATGCGGGTTCCAATGTTACCGGTCACATTAAGTTGAATCTTTTGATCAAAATTGAAAGTGGTTACTTTTCTTTGGCGCTCTGGAATTCTTGGATTGTCTACTTTAGACATGTTCATGCCAAATGTCAATTCAGCGCTTCCCTGTGGACGAATCTCAATTTCATTGGATCCAAAAATATTCTCAAAAGCGTCGGAGTTGATTTTAAAAACGGGTGCAAACTCTCTTTTTGCCTGATCTTCCTCTTCCACCAATTCCTTCCAGTAAGCCGTTACATTATCCTTCATTTGAAAATCCATGAACTCCTCTCGGGTCATTTGCGTGGCACTTCTGAAATCAATTCTATCACCCACTTTTTGGGATACTTCATACATCCCTGTTTCTGGATTATACTCAACGTGGTATTTGATATTTTTAGGTAATGGAACGGCAATACCACTCGGAGTAGGTGAGGGATTGATGGGGTCTTGATTGGGCCAAACAGGGGGAGTAATCGTAGTATCCACTTCAGCAACAATGCGCGCTCTCCTACGGTAGTAAACAGAATTCTCTATGGTTGAAACAGACAAAGCTACCCATGATGAAACCACTGTAATTACAGCAATAAAAACCCAATGAACGATATGCCCAAAACTACGCCTCACTTAAATCTGCTTCAATACCCATTTGATCCATTCTTCCAATCCTGCATTGGGCCATTCTTTCATTACCTTATCCAAGGTTTTTTCTGCTTTGGTTTTATCCAATCCCAATGAGGAAAGGGCTAATAACGCATCATGCTTTTGAATATTGTATGCAATTCCAGATTTCTCAGTAGTTGTCATGTTTTCCAGTTTGCCCATCTTATCATGCAAATCCACAATCATGCGCTCCGCAGTTTTCTCTCCTATTCCCTTGATGCGCTTTAAACTAGCCACATCCTTCTGGACAATGATAGCCCTCAATTCATCTGCTGTTAAGCTAGACAATACCACCCGAGCAGTATTGGGTCCAACACCACTTACAGAAATTAATTTTTTAAATACCTCACGATCCTCTGGATTGCTAAATCCATACATCACCAAGGAAAAATCATTTCCATTGATGTGCATATGAGTGAACAACGTTATTTCTCCCCCATCAGGCAACTGGCTGTAAGTGCTGAGCGGTATTTGGATTAAATAACCCATTCCGTTCACATCCACAACGGCGTGAACAGGGCTTTTCTCCAATAGTTTACCCCTAATACTCGTTACCATAGCCTTTCAATTTTTAGAAAGGCTCGAAAATACAAAAAAACCCGCAAGTTTATGCGCGTCCAGTACCCTTGAATTGTGCATCCACCACTGCAATCCGAATCATGTTGATGATTTCCCTTACAGAACATCCCATCTGAAGAATATGATAACTATGGTTCATGCCCAACAATACAGGTCCGATAACCTCATACCCTGCTGTTTCTTGCAATAATTTATAAGCAATGTTTCCCGCTGAAAGATTAGGGAAAATCAATGTGTTCACCTGATGACCAACCAATTTAGAGAATGGGAAATTCTCCTCCATCATTTCTTGATTCAAAGCAAAATTGGCCTGCAACTCACCATCCACCAAAAGATTGGGATGTTCACGCTGAAGAATGGCCGCTGCCTTGGCCATTTTCAATGGATCCTTTCCTTTGGCCGAACCAAAATTAGAATAACTCAACAGTGCAATGCGCGGTGTAATTTTCATCTTACTGATGGCCTCTGCCACCCTTAAAGTAATTTCTACGATATCCTCAGCAGATGGATCCTCATTGACCGTTGTATCAGCAATAAACAAAGGCCCTTTCAAGGTTTGCACGATGTACATACCGCAAACTTTCTTCACTCCCTCAGCAGGTCCTATGACCTGCAATCCTGGACGAATCACCTTGGAATAATTTCTGGTCATTCCACTGATCATGGCATCTGCCATTCCCGTTTCCACCATCATCGCTCCAAAATAATTCCTTTCACGCATTGACCTTACTGCATCAGTGAAGGTGACTCCGCGGCGTTGTTTTCTCTCGAAATAAATCTGTCCAAATCGCTCTCTATTGGCGTCATTGGCCTCCACCCGTGGATCAAAGATTTGAGCATCGCGCAAATCAATATCCCATTCTTCCATCAACTCGCGAATGCGTTTTTCATCACCCAACAAAATGGGAATGGCGCATCCTTCATCTTTGGCGGCCTCTGCAGCTTTTAGAATTTTAATATTCTCACCTTCAGCAAAAACAACGCGCTTGGGTGATTTTCTGGCGCGTTCCGCAATTCCTCTAGACAACGCGTTATCACGACCAATGCGATTCAGCAACTCTGCCTTATATGACTCCTCATCTTTCATTGGGAGCTTGGCCACTCCACTTTCTACTGCTGCCTTGGCCACTGCTGTAGACACCACGTAAATCAAACGCGGATCCAATGGCTTGGGGATAATGTAATCTCTACCAAAACTCAATGATTGCAAGTTGTATGCTTGCACAACTTCTTCTGGAACCGATTCCTTGGCCAATGCAGCCAGCGCATGTACAGCGGCCAATTTCATTTCATTGTTGATGCAACGTGCTCGCACATCCAAAGCCCCGCGGAAAATAAACGGGAATCCCAATACATTGTTCACTTGGTTGGGATGATCACTTCTTCCTGTCGCCATTATAACATCTGGCCTTGCAGCCAACGCCTCATCGTAAGATATTTCAGGATTGGGATTGGCCAATGCAAAAACCACTGGGTTGTCCGCCATGGCAACAATCATTTCTGGAGAAACAATGTTTCCTTGCGACAATCCCAAAAATACATCCGCTCCTGCCATGGCGTCCGCCAATGTTCCTAGGTTGTCTTCTGTAGCAAATCTTCTTTTTCTATGATCCAAATCCTCGCGATCTGCAGTAATCAATCCTTTAGAATCATACATAAAAACGTTCTTGGGATTGGCGCCCAGTTGTATCATCATGTCTACACAACTCAATGCCGCTGCACCTGCCCCACTTACTACAATTCTTACATCACCAATTTTCTTATTGGCCAATTCAAGCGCATTAATCAAAGCAGCACTACTAATAATGGCTGTACCGTGTTGGTCGTCATGCATAATGGGGATGTCTAACTCTGCCTTCAATCGTTCCTCTATCTCAAAAGCCTCAGGGGCTTTTAAATCCTCCAAATTGATACCCCCAAATGTGGGCGAAATATTTTTTACCGTATTGATGAATTCATCCACATCCGTGGCCTTCACCTCAATGTCAATGCTATCGATATCAGCAAAAATCTTGAACAACATGCACTTCCCCTCCATCACTGGCTTAGAAGCTTCTGGACCCAAATTTCCCAAACCCAAAATAGCTGTTCCATTGGAAATAACAGCTACCAAATTTCCCTTGGCGGTATAGCGGTAAACATCATCTGGATTTTCCGCAATGGCCAAAACTGGCTCTGCTACGCCCGGTGAATAAGCCAAAGCCAAGTCACGTTGTGAACTGTGCGGTTTGGTGGGAATAATTTCCAACTTTCCTGGTCTTCCCTGCTCGTGATAATCCAGAGCGTCTTTCTTTTTAATGGCTTCCATTCTAATTTTTTTCGGTTGACAAAGGTAACTGCGGAAATAGATTGCGAGCGGTTTGTTGGATAACATCTTCCACGGACTCAAACTTCCATTGCAGTTGCTTTACTATTTTTTCGTTGTTAAATCGCTTGATTTGTTCGGTATTTCGGATGGTTTCCGCTGTCACCATGGCCTTCTTGCCTGATAGCAGCTCCCTGATAGCATCCATCCAATAAATGAGGTTCAACATCCATTGACTGAGCGGCTTCCGCGGAATCCTTTTATTCATTGCCTTTGCCATAGATGCAAAAGCCCACTCCATAGTTTGATTTTCTGCTACCAGGATATAGCGCTCTCCCCAGCAATTGTTCTCTACCAAACGTAACATGATTTGGGCAACATCATTGGCTCCTATCCATCCGGTTCCGCCCCTGGGATAATAGTTGTAACCCCTGGCCACCGTATCAAACAATTGACCCGAACTCTGCAGCAAATCCACCTCTCCAATGATCACCCCAGGATTGACAATAACTGCTTTAAGCCCCTCTTCTATACCGCGCCAAACCTCCATTTCACTCAAAAACTTTGTCCTTGAATACTCTGTATGGTATTTGGATGGCTGCCAAAAACATTGCTCATCTATGGATGCATTTTCTTCGGATTTTCCCAAAGCGGCAATAGAACTAACGTGACAAAAAGAAACACCAAACTCTAACGCCCAATCCACCCATTCCGCTGTCTGGTGAACATTTACTTCCATCATCATCGCGTGATCCTTAACGTGATAACTCACCACCGCTGCGCAATGGTAAATTGTTTTGAAATCATCAAAATGAGATAGATTCCAAAACGATTCTGTTGTCATCCAATACAACTGATTGGTTTCCCAACTGACTCCTTTGCTGCGCAACCATTTCTCTGTTTCTTCAGGCTTTCTATGGTGGTACAAAGCAGTCACCGCTTCTCCTTTTTGTAAAAGATACTTTAAGACATGTGAGCCTACCAATCCCGTTGCTCCTGTGATCAATTGCATGGCGCTAAGTTAAACCACATTCGCATTAACTTCGCCACGTTTGAAAACCAACGCCCACATAGAGAACATCCTCAAAACACTGCCAGACAAGCCAGGTGTTTACCAATACTATGATGAGCATGGGCAGTTGCTCTACATTGGAAAGGCCAAGGTGCTAAAAAACCGTGTCAGCAGCTATTTCAGTAAAATCAAATTTGAAAATGCCAAGACCTTTCAACTGGTCAAACGCATTGCTGACATCAAGTTCATTGTTGTTGCCACGGAATCTGACGCCTTGTTGCTAGAAAACTCCCTGATAAAAAAATTCAAACCCAAGTACAATATTGCATTAAAAGATGACAGAACCTATCCAAGCATTGTCATCAAAAATGAAAAATTTCCCAGGGTATTTGCAACTCGAAAAATTCTGAAAGACGGCTCCACCTATCTGGGTCCATTTACCAGTGTCAAAGCCATGCATCAGGTGTTAGAATTAGCTAAAACACTCTATCCTATAAGGACCTGCAATCTACCATTGTCGCAAGAGAACATTGAAAAAGGTAAATTCCGAGTTTGTTTGGAGTACCACATTGGCAATTGCCTTGGTCCATGTGATGCGAGACAATCAGAGTTGGAATATGATCAACACATCTTTCAAATCAAACGCATTATCCGTGGCTATTATGGAGATGTGCTTCGCGATTTAAAACAAGACATGTTGCAAAAAGCTACTGTATTGGAGTTTGAAGCTGCACAGAAGGTCAAAGAAAAAATTGATGCACTGGAAAGTTTTCAAGCCAAAAATACCATTGTCCATCCATCCATATCGCACATTGATGTCTTTACCATGGTCTCAGATGATAACAGCTCTTTTGTCAATTACCTTCAAATCATGAATGGTACCATTGCCATAGGATACAACATGGAATTGAAAAAAAGAATGGATGAAACCGATGAAGAGGTGTTGACTTTTGCCGTGACACACATCCGAGAAAAATTCAAATCCAAATCCTTTGAAGTACTGGTTCCTTTTGACATCGATTGGCCTTGGGAGAAGGTGAAGCTCACTGTTCCGTTGCGCGGAGACAAGAAAAAATTGTTGGAATTATCAGAGCGAAATGCCAAGCACAGCTTGTTGCAGTCCCACAAACAAATAGAACTGACAGACCCTGCCCGACATACAGAGCGGATATTGTCCACATTAAAAAAAGATCTTCACCTCAAGGAATTACCCCGACACATTGAATGTTTTGACAATTCAAACATTCAAGGTACCAATCCTGTCAGTGCATGCGTGGTTTTCAAAGACGCAAAGTCCAGCAAAAAAGATTACCGGATATTCAATGTCAAAACCGTTCAAGGCCCTGACGATTTTGCCACCATGCGCGAGGCCATTTTCAGAAGGTACCACCGGGTAATGGAGGAAAATGAACCGATGCCTCAACTGATTATTATTGATGGCGGCAAAGGACAATTGAGCGCGGCCATGGAAAGCCTGGCCACACTTAATCTTGTAGGAAAGGTTGCTGTAATTGGCATTGCAAAAAAACTAGAAGAGATTTATTTCCCCGGCGATTCAGATCCCCTGTATTTGGACAAGCGCTCTGAATCTTTAAAACTCATTCAACAATTGCGCGATGAGGCGCATCGTTTTGGCTTGTCTAAACACCGCAACAGAAGAAGCAAAGAAGCGTTGCAAACAGAATTGACCCAAATTCCAGGACTAGGAATCAAGAGTGCTCAAAAACTTTTGATTCAATTTGGCAGTGTCGACAATATCAAAGCTCAAACGATTGAATCCTTGAGTACCTGCGTTTCCGCACCAGTGGCCAAAAAGATACATGGTTACTTCCATGCTTTTGATTCTGAAACTCAGGGTGAGAAATGAGCAAACCATTGTTAAAACAAGGTCAACTCTGACGATAAGCGCAATGACAGGGTTTTATCTTTGCAAGAATGGAAAAATTTAGCCCTGAGCAAACCAAGAAATACAATAAGCGACTCATTTGGATTGGAGCCAGTCCAGTCTTGTTGGTTCTTCTCATTCTGCTTATCACCCTATTGAGCGGTCTTCCCAATGTAGAAACCTTGGCCAACCCAAAAGTCAGCTTGGCCTCATCCATTTATTCCGCCGACGGAAAAATGATTGGTTCTTACTTCAAAGAAAACCGTGCCGATGTGAAGTTCAATGAGATTCCAAAACATGTCGTGGATGCCTTGGTAGCAACTGAAGATGAAAGATTCTACAAACATAGTGGCGTAGATTATTTGGGGTTATTTAGGGCAATGTTCAGCCTAGGACAAGACGGTGGAGGGTCCACCATCACCCAACAATTGGCCAAGCAACAGTTCACCAAGAATTTCGAAAAAGTTGGAAAAGTAAAACGTGCTTGGCAAAAAATTCGTGAATGGATTATCGCATGCAAGTTGGAACGCCTTTACACCAAAGAAGAAATCATCACTCTTTACCTAAACCAATATGATTTCTTAAATCAAGCCGTAGGAATCAAATCTGCAGCTTTGGTGTATTTTAACACAACGCCAGAAAAATTGACGGTAGAACAAGGAGCGATGCTCATCGGTATGCTCAAAAACTCTTCTTTGTTCAACCCTATGAAGCGTGCGGAGAAAGTTACCAAACGCCGTGAAGTGGTATTGAAACAGATGGTTAAAAACAATTACCTATCAGAACAGCAATATGATAGTCTACGCATTTTACCATTAGGTTTGGATTTTCAAAAAATCAGCCACACCGAGGGAGTGGCGCCATACTTCAGAGAAGTATTGCGCTTGAAAATTCAAGAAATTTTTGATGAGAAAGATGCAGAAGGTAATTTGAAATATATCAAAGCAGATGGCACGCCCTACAACATATACAAAGACGGGTTAAAAATCTATACCACCTTAGATGCCCAAATGCAGGAATACGGGGAATGGGCTGTAGAAGAACATTTGAGCAAAGAATTGCAAAAAGCATTTACCCAAGATTTAAAATCGAGAAAAAAGGAAAACTATCCTTTCTACAATGGAATCACAGAAGGTGACCGCAAAAACATCATGGATCAAGCTTACAAACAAAGTGAGCGATACAAATTTTTAGCTGGACACATGTGTCCCGAATGCCAAAGACCCAAAAACTATATTGTAAGAGAAGGCAAAGAGTATGTTTGTGATTCAGAGGCTGGAGGTTGTGGTGAGCATTGGGCATCACATGATGAAGCGGAGATTCAAAAAATCTTCCAGACCAAAACCAAAATGAAGGTATATACGCACAAGGGACCCAAAGACACACTCATGAGTCCCATGGATAGTATTTTGTACCATAAGACAATACTTCATGCTAGTCTTATGTCCATGGACCCAAAAACAGGACACGTCAAAGCATGGGTTGGTGGCATAGATTACAACTATTTTAAGTACGACAATGTTTACCAATCACGCCGTCAGGTGGGATCTACGTTTAAGCCCATTGTGTACGCCACAGCGCTGCGTATGGGTAAAAAACCATGTGACCCTATTGTTGTCGCATCACCTTGTTTTAATTTACCTAACGGTGAACGCTGGTGTCCGCGCGGAGGAAGTGCCGGACGATATGTGATGAACAAAGCGCTGGCAGCATCCGTCAATACAGTAGCCGCGCAATTGATCAGCGATTACGGAGTGGATGCTGTAGTGGCATTGGCGCGCAATCTGGGTATCAAGAGTGACATTCCCCGCACCTATTCCATTGCATTGGGTGTGGCGCAATTGTCGCTGTATGAAATGGTAGGAGCCAACTCCGCGATGGTTAATCATGGCATGTACATAGAACCCACCTATTTGCTTCGAATTGAAGACCGCAATGGCAACATGATTTACGAAGCAGATCCGCAAATCAGTCAAGCCCTTGATCCAAGCGTATCTTATGCATTGGTAGACATGATGAAGGGCGTATGCAACTTTGGAACAGCAGCGCGAATCAGAAGTGGAAAACCTTATGGCAATTTGAGGTATCCTATGGCGGGAAAAACAGGAACTACACAGAGCAATACTGACGGTTGGTTCATAGGTATGACTCCAGATTTGGTTACTGGTGTATGGGTAGGAGCACAAGATCCCACCATTCGATTCAGCAGCACCAACCTTGGTCAGGGCGCCAATACAGGTCTTCCTATATTTGGTTATTTCATGAACAAGGTATACGCCGACCCCAACATCAAAATCTCCAAAGGAGACTTCCCAAGACCTGAAAACTATGACACCCTCAGATTTGATTGCAATGTGCATGAGCCAGGAGCTATTTTTGCAGAGGATGTATTCTCCGATGATGGTGATGAAGATTTGTACAACAATGGAGAGTTATTCATGGGCGGGGCAGATTCAATACAAAAAAAATAAAAATGGGCTTTAATAAAGTTGTAAGTGATGCCAACGAAGCATGCCAAGGCATTCAAAGTGGTATGACCCTTATGGTCGGGGGTTTTGGCCTTTGTGGCATTCCTGAAAATTGCATTACCGAATTGGTCAATTTGGGCGTTGATAATTTGACCTGCATCTCCAACAATGCAGGTGTTGATGATTTTGGATTGGGCCTATTGCTCCAAGGCAAACAGGTAAAAAAAATGATCAGTTCATATGTTGGTGAAAACGCTGAGTTTGAAAGACAAATGCTCAGTGGAGAATTAGACGTAGAACTGATCCCCCAAGGCACATTGGCCCAACGATGTATGGCAGCGGGCTATGGAATGCCCGTCATCTACACTCCCGCTGGCGTAGGAACGGAAGTTGCCGAAGGAAAAGAAACCAGAGTCTTCAACGGAAAAACTTATCTCATGGAATATGCCTTTGATGCAGACTTTGCCATAGTCAAAGCTTGGAAAGGAGACACCATGGGCAATTTGATATTCAGAAGTACCGCAAGAAATTTTAATCCCATGATGGCCATGGCTGGGAAAATAACCATTGCTGAAGTGGAGGAATTGGTCCCCGCGGGTGAATTGGACCCTGACCACATACACACCCCTGGCATCTATGTGCATCGCATCTTCCAAGGAAAGCGATACGAAAAGAGAATTGAACAAAGAACCACCCAAAAGCGCGCGTAATCATGTTGGATAAAAATGGAATTGCAAAAAGAATTGCATTAGAAGTCAAAGACGGCATGTACGTCAACTTGGGCATCGGCATCCCCACATTGGTGGCCAATTATGTTCCCAGTAATATCGAGGTAGTTCTGCAATCTGAAAATGGTCTACTCGGAACCGGACCATTTCCTTTTGAAGGTGAAGAAGATGCCGACCTTATCAATGCTGGAAAACAAACAGTAACGACACTGCCTGGATCATCCTTCTTTGATAGTGCGATGAGCTTTGGAATGATTAGGGCCCAGAAAGTGGATTTGACCATTTTAGGCGCCATGGAAGTGAGTGAATTGGGAGACATTGCCAATTGGAAAGTCCCCGGAAAAATGGTAAAAGGAATGGGCGGTGCCATGGATTTAGTAGCCTCTGCAAAAAACATCATTGTGGCCATGCAACATTGCGACAAAGCAGGTCATTCCAAACTTTTGCCGCAATGCACCCTTCCTCTCACTGGAATTCATTGCATCAAAAAAGTAGTCACCGATTTGGGTGTGTTTGACATCAAAGACGGCGCATTTCATTTGTTAGAGAGAGCCCACGACGTCAGCATCGAAGAAATACAAGCCAAAACAGCTGGAAAGCTCGTTATTCCTGATGTTGTTGGTGTAATACATTAAGCCCTCTAGCCCGTTCTTTGCTGCTGCTTTTTTGCTTATCATTGCAGTATGCGAAAAACATTTTTGTTTGTTGCCCTGATTCAGTCTGCTTGGATTTATGCGCAACCCACTTTCCCTGTCAATGGCGCTCGAGAAAAGGAGGTGGTACACACCGCCCTCACTCATGCCACACTGCACATCAATGACATTGAGGTATTAAATGATGCTACCCTTTTATTTTACAAAGGTCGAATCATCAACGTAGGCAGCAACCTAACATTGCCTGCTGGCACTGTAATATTGGATTACAGCAACAAACACATCTACCCGTCCTTTGTTGATTTGTATAGCAGCTATGGACAACCCGCTGTTGAACAAGCACAATGGTCTCCATTCCCAAATCCTGATCGCAACAGGAAGGGAGCATTTGGCTGGAATGACGCTATACACGCAGACTACGCAGCCAGCTACCATTTTAACTATGATGAATCCGCTGCAAATGATTTAATCAAAGCCGGTGTTGGCGCCGTGGTTACGCACAGAAAAGATGGAATTGTGAGAGGTAGCGGAGCCTTAGTTGCTTTAGATAACAACGAAAATATTGCACTTTTAAAATCCAATGTGTCGGCACATTATTCATTTGAAAAAGGAAGTAGTAAACAAGAATATCCATCCAGCTTGATGGGTTCAATCGCCCTTTTGCGTCAAACCTATTTCGATGCTGAATGGTATAAAAATCAGGGGATTCAACTAGAACGCAACCTCAGCTTAGAATCTTTTTTACAATTACAGCAATTCCCTTCCTTTTTTGAAACCGATGACAAATGGAACGCCCTGCGAGCTGACAAGATTGGAGACGAAATGAAGGTGCAATACATCTTTAAAGGTTGCGGAAATGAATATCAAAGAATGCAGGAAATTGCAGCAACCAAAGGCTCATTTGTTCTTCCAGTTAATTTTCCTGGACCATATGATTTAATTGACCCGCTATTGGCAAGACAAGTACCCTTGGAAGAATTGAAACATTGGGACTGGGCTCCAGCAAATGCAGCTTCCCTCAAAGAAGCTAATGTTCCTTTTGCCTTTACCACAGACGGATTAGACGATAAAAGTGGTTTCTTAAACAACATTCGAAAGGCTGCGAGGTATGGACTAGACGAATCCGACGTGATTCGAGCTTTATGCAAAAATCCAGCGCAATGGATCAATGCATATGACCAATTGGGCAGCTTGGACAAAGGGAAATGGGCCAATTTCATTATCACCAATGAACCACTCCTTTCAAAAAAATGTAAGATTGAGGAAAACTGGGTGATGGGTAAAAAACATGAAGTAAATGTTACAAAAGCAAATCCATGGTTGGGAACCTATTCCTTACAAACCGAAAAAAGCCAAGAAATAAAAGTTGTTGTAGAAGACAAACCGCAAGGCGTCATGGCCACTTGGATACAAGGCGCAGACACTTTGTCACTAAACAGTACAGTTAAAACGGATGAATCGCGAATTACCATTTCATTAATGCCCAAGAGTGATAGTATTGCAATTTCTCAACAATACATGAGTTTGCAAAAGCTAAATAGTAGTGTCACAGGGTGGTTGCTTATCGATCAAAATGGAGACAGCAAGAACATTACCATCAATGGAAAATTTAATCCCAACATCATTGAGCCCGACACCACCGTTGAAGCCATTGAAGAGTGGATTAATCCAATTACAGAAATGACCTACCCCTTTGGTGCCTATGGCAGAAACACATTGCCTGTGCAAGAAACGGTATGGATCAAAAACGGAACTCTATGGACCAATGAGAAAGAAGGAATTATTAAGGGTGATCTTTTAATTCAAAATGGTAAAATACTTCAGGTAGGTAAAGTGTCACCGCCAACAGGATCAGAAGTCACTAGCATAGACGCAACAGGCAAACACATCACATGTGGAATTATTGATGAGCATAGTCACATTGCTTTGATGTCAGTCAATGAGCACGCGCAGACATCCAGTGCAGAAGTAGAGGAAGCTCGGGTTGTTTGGCCAGAGGATATTGACATTTATCGTCAACTATCAGGTGGTGTTACATCAGCTCAACTTTTACATGGAAGTGCCAACGCTATAGGTGGACAAAGCGCATTAATCAAAACCAGATGGGGCGTGAACCATGAACAAATGCTGATAGAAAATGCCCCTGGGTTTATCAAATTTGCTTTAGGCGAAAATGTAAAACACAGCAATGCTGGTGATTTCAACAGTATTCGTTTTCCACAAACCAGAATGGGTGTCGAGCAAGTTTATTATGATCACTTCCATCAAGCGCGTGAATATGGTAATGAATGGAAAAATTACAATTTGTCTTTAAAGTCAAAAACCAAATTACCCAAACCAAGGGTTGATTTGGAGAAACAAGCATTATTGGAAATCCTGGAAGGCAAGCGATTCATCACCTGCCACAGTTATGTTCAAAGTGAAATCAACATGCTCATGCACATGGCGGACAGCATGGGAATCAAGATCAACACCTTCACCCACATTTTAGAAGGTTACAAAGTAGCTGACAAGATGAAAGCGCATGGAGCAGCAGCATCTTCCTTCAGCGACTGGTGGGCCTACAAAATGGAAGTGCGTGACGCCATCCCATACAACGGAGCCCTTATGCACCGAGAAGGTATTGTAGTAGCCTTCAATTCAGATGATGCAGAAATGGCCAGAAGATTGAACCAAGAAGCGGCAAAAGCCATAAAGTACGGCAATCTTTCTGAGGAAGAGGCATGGAAGTTTGTTACTTTGAATCCTGCAAAGATTCTTCATCTCGATGAAAGAATGGGGTCATTAAAAGCAGGCAAAGACGCGGATGTTGTCATCTGGAACACCAGCCCATTGAGTGTATACGCCATCGCAGAAAAAACATTTGTTGATGGCAGATGCTACTTTGATCGTGAAGAAGATGGATTCTTGCACCAAGAAGAATGGAATGATCGCAAAGCATTAATGGATGCCATGCAGAAGGCCATCATCAATGGAGAAACACCACAAAAACCTAAAGGTAGAAAGCGTCGTCATTTCCATTGCGACAGCACCGGAGATTTGTATCACTTTGAAGAACATGACCATGAAAACCACCACTAAGATTTTAATCATTTGCTTTGCACTGATAAGCTGCATAGCGCAAGGGCAGTATTCTCCTGCACCAAAACAATCGAAGTCTATTCTCATCATGAACGCGGTGGCGCATCTGGGCAATGGTCAGGTGATGGACAATGCAGCCATCGGATTCAAAGATGGTAAAATAGTTTTGGTTGCGGATGCACGTACCATTAGATTGGCTCCAGACGCATATGATGAGGTTATCTATGCCAGTGAACAACACTTGTATCCTGGATTTATAGCTCCTGCAATCAATTTGGGATTGATAGAGATGGAAGCGGTTCGTGCTACCAGCGACTTTTATGAGGTGGGAGATTACAACCCGCACATCCGATCACTCATTGCCTTCAATACCGACTCGGAAATATTGCCTACCGTTAGAAGCAATGGAGTCCTACTAACACAAGTCACTCCAAGGGGTGGAACCATTTCAGGCACATCATCCATTGTACACTTGGACGCTTGGAACTGGGAAGATGCCGTGGTTAGAACCAATGATGGTATACATGTGAATTGGCCATACCCCTACCGTCGTTCTCAAGGTGGTTTGGAAATCAACAAAGGTTATTCAGAAGAAGTGGACGGACTAGGACTCTACTTTGAAGCATCTAGAGCCTATTGCAGTATGCCACAGCCAAGCGAGGTAGATCCAAGAATGGAAGCTATGTGTCCAGTCATTGATGGCAACGCAACTTGGTATGTTCATGCAGAAGATGAGCGTCAAATAACAGAAGCTGTAACATTCAAACAAAAACATAAAATACCAGAAATGGTTATCGTTGGCGGTCATGATGCAGCCTGGGTTGCTCCATTGCTCAAGGAAAACAATATCCCCGTGATGATACCGCGCGTTCACAGCTTACCCCGTTTTTCCGGTGATGAAATAGATGCTCCGTTTACCTTGGCCAAGCGCCTGCACGATGCTGGAGTTCTTTTCTGTTTTCAAAATGCAGGAGATATGGAAGCCATGAATTCTCGCAACCTACCCTTCTTAGCAGGAACAGCTGTTGGATACGGCCTACCCTATGAAGCAGCAGTTCAAGCGCTCACTTTGGATGCCGCCAAAATCCTCAAGATCGACGCAAATTATGGAAGTATTGAATTGGGTAAAAGTGCCACTTTCTTTCTTTCAGAAGGGGATGCTCTGAACATGCAAACCAACTACTTGGTTCGTGCGTTCATTGACGGACGTGACATTACCATCCGCAACAAACAATTAGACTTATACGAGAAATACCAGCGCAAATACGGCCAAATCAAATAAGCACAAACATTTGCGTTAACGATACAGTGTTGATTATTCTCTCAATCGATTGAATAAACAAAGGACTTGTAGATTTTCTTTGGTACTGCTAATTAATACGCATGAATGTCATTGTACCTATGGCGGGCATGGGCAAGCGCCTTCGCCCGCATACTTTAACCACCCCCAAACCGCTTATTCACGTAGCGGGAAAGCCCATTGTGCAACGTTTGGTAGAGGAAATTTGTAAAGTGAGCGACCAAAAAGTTGAGCACATAGCCTTTGTTACCGGACGATTTGGAGAAGCCGCTGAGCAACACTTGCTAGAAGTAGCCCAAACATTAGGCGCCAAAGGAAGCATCCATTACCAAGACCAAGCATTGGGCACTGCGCATGCTGTGCTTTGCGCTGCAGAGCACCTTGAGGGTCCTGTGACCGTAGCCTTTGCCGATACACTGTTCAAAGCCAATTTTGAATTGGATCAAAATGCCGATGGTGTTTTGTGGGTGCAGAAAATTGACGACCCAAGACAGTTTGGTGTCGTTGTAACAGATGACAACGGAAAAATATTGGAGTTTGTCGAAAAACCGCAGCAATTTATCAGTGACCTTGCTATGATCGGTATCTACTATTTCAAAGATGGTCAATGGCTGAGAAAAGAGCTGCAATATTTGTTAGACAAAAACATCACCAATGGCGGAGAGTACCAGCTACCTGATGCCTTGAGGAACATGATGAAACAAGGAGCCCGCTTTACTCCGGGAACAGTCAATGACTGGATGGACTGCGGAAACAAAGCAGCTGTTGTTGAAACCAATCAAAAAATATTGGGCTATGAACCACAATATGCACAAGCACAAACTTTGGGAGAGAATAGTGAAATTATTCCTCCTTGTTTTATTGCAGATGATGTGGTCCTGAAAAATGCAATTGTTGGACCATATGTGTCATTGGAAAAAGGTGTAAAAATCATTAATACTAAAATTGAAAACGCCATTGTCAATGCACAAACTGTAATTGCTGAATCCAATATTGAAAATGCGATGATTGGTTCAAATTGCCATATCAGACATTACTCCGGTGATCTGAATTTAGGAGATTTTTCTACCGTAGGCAACATTGAATAAAATCACCATACATATCATTCTTGGGTTTATCCTCGTTTTCAGCAGTTGTGCTAAAAAACAAACCAGTATTTTTCTTTCCAAGGAAAAAGCCAAAGAAGCGAACGACCAGTTTTTCAAAGGAATCGAATTGAAAAACAATGCCAAGTGGGAACAGTCCGTAAAAGCCTTTGAGGACTATCTGGTTATTCTACCCAATGAGGCCGCCGCGCACTATGAAGTTGCACGCATTCAAAGGGAACAATTGCTGATTCCAGAATTGGCGCTAATGCATGCCAAGCGGGCTGTTGAAATAGACAAGAACAACAAGTGGTATGGTTTAGAATACGCTAGATGTCTAGGTGCCAACAATCAATGGTCACAAAGCACCAAGCAATACCAAGCGCTCATCAAACAAGACCCTGCATGGACATTGCCATTGCTTGAATTGTCTGAAACTTGCTCCAGAAATGGAGAGTTGAGACAAGCCATAGAAGCGCTGGATCAATTGGAAAAAGTCAATGGCATCGACCCATATATATCACGCTTAAAACAAGAACTATATATTCAACTGAAAGATATAGATGCAGCCGGTCTTGAACTTGAAAAACTAGCATTGGCATTTCCGGAAGAAACAGACTTCACCATGCAGGCTGTAGAGTTTTATTTGGGCACCAATGCCAATCAAAAGGCATTAAACTTGATCAATAAAAATCCCCACACGCCTGAAAGTCAAAAGGCCTTTCTGCAATACAAAATCCTATCAAAAGACCCCAAAGCGCATCCACAAGACATTCTATTGGCCCTGGATAAAGCGTTGGACATGCCAGGAATAGGAATCGATCAACGCATCAATGCACTGGCCCCTTTTGTATACAGTGAGAACATACAAGAAGAATGGAAAGCCATCATAGCACGTTGCATTGAAAAAACATTGATTGCTTTTCCGAGAGAAGCCAAAGCGCACTCATTGGCTGGTGATTTCTATGCGTTGAACAATAATTCAACCAAAGCAATAGAATCGTACTTAAATACTGTTCAACTTGACCCCTCCAAAAAAGTAGTTTGGATAGCATTATTGGGAATGTTTGAGGAAAACCCAGCCTCATCAGCAACACAGTATTATGATCTATCTCAAGAAGCCTATAATCTCTTTCCGTTTGCCGCGGAATTCAGAAATCAAGCTGCCCAGGCCCTTTTCAGAATGGGTGAGTTTCAAAGGTGTATAGAAGAGTGTAATGCAGGTCTGGCCATAGTCCTAGACGACCCAGCAATAGAATCAGGTTTATACCTGATGAAACTATTTAGTTATGCGGCAATTGGTGATCAAAAAAACGCGCTCTTTCAAGGTCAAGCAATGATGAAAAAAATAAACATCATGACCACAGTTTCAGTCTTACAAATGGGTTGGATCAACGAGTTTTTCTCTATTAACATTCCCGAACTTGAAGACCAAGTGATTGTTTTGATCAATAACCAAATTCCTGGATACGAAATCACACTGCATGCGCTAAGAATGAGAAAAGGTGAAAACATCGCTGAATCTGAATTTGACAAAAATAGTTTTTTTGACGCCTTGAATGCCGCCAAGTATTTCACTGAGAAAAAAGACAACATTACAGCTTGCAAATTCTTATTGGAGGCCAAGAAAAAAATGCCATTCAATAATTGGCTGAATCAAATTAATCCCGAATGTCCTTAAAGCATATATACATAATCATTGCATCACTCATTGTTCTGATAGGATGTCGACCTTCCAAAAGCGCTAATGCTCTTGGAGAAAACATCCGTCCAAAGCCCGCCATGACTGTCCTTAAGCAAAACGAAAAAAGTTGGACGGAATACAAACAACTTGGAATGAAAATCGAAGGATTTACAAAAAATACAGAAGACAACATTGAATTCAAAGCCAATGTCAGAATCAAAAACGACAGCGCCATTTGGATGAGTTTTTCACCGGCTTTAGGAATAGAAGTGGCGCGGGTGATAATCCTTAAAGACAGCTTAAAAGTACTATCTAAAATTCCTGATAATAAATTTGCCTACATCAGTGATATTGATTCTTTGGAAGAATTCCTGCATTTCGAATTTGACTTAGAAGATTTAGAAAGCATCATGAGCGGCAGACCTGTAGGGATAGATCGCATTGGAGGAAAGTTCAAATCTGATGTTGACGATAATCAATACCTCATCTCCACCAGATACAAAAGACGCATAAAAAAATCAATGGCCATTCTGAACCAAAATCCAGATACATTGGAAACAGATGACGACCGAATCAGAAACAGAGAAAAAAGAAGACAACACAAACTTGAGGAAGACGGCCTTATCCTTTCTAAATATTGGTTTGAGAGCGAGCACTTTCATCTCAACAAATGTGTATTTCAAGACCTCATGAACAACAGGTTAATTGAAATAAAATACAACTCCTGGAGCTTTGATGAAAACAAAGAAAAGCAAAACGCCTATCCTGGTCAAGTAGAAATCATCGTGACAGACAAAGAGAAACAATTTATATTCGGCTGGAACGTTAACAAATGGGTCACCGATAGAACATTTGAATATCCTTTTGAAGTACCAGAGGGATATGAAGTGAAAAAGAAATTATGAGAAAACTGATACATTTCTTCATCATTGTTTCGAGCATCATTACTGGTGTTCTGGTCAGTCAATGGATGTTGGCGCAAAACAAAAAAGAATTGCTCAAGACACAACGGGATGAGATAACGGCCAAAATCAAGGAAACCAAAGCCATGATTGCTGATTCTGAGAAAAAGCAAAGACTAACATCCAACCAAATTGCCATGCTCAATGAGCAAATTCGCTATAGGGAAAAAATGATTGAGAACATCGATGGTGAATTGGGGCAATTGGATGTAACCATTCAACAAGAGCAAAACCAAATCGAGCAGTTGGAATTCCAAGTGGAATCATTGAAGTCTGAATATGCCAAAATGGTTTATCAAGCCTACAAAAACCGAAACACTTACAACAGCATCGTTTTTATTCTGAGCGCAGATGATTTCTATCAAGCCTACAAGCGATACAAGATCATGCAGGCCTTGTCTGAAGGTAGACAAAAACAAGTGGAGATAATTCAAGAAACAGAGCAAACACTGAAGGATAAAATCAACGAACTGAAATACACTCGCCATGAAGCGCTAGCTTTGAAAAAGGAGCAGGAAGTGGTAAAAACAGAAATCGATCAGGACCGCCAATCCCAGCAAGAAAAGTTGGGAAAACTCAAAAAGGAAGAAGGTAAACTCCGCGCGCAACAGAAGAAATTGGATGGAGACCGCAAGAAATTAAACAGTAAAATCCAAGACATCATCAACAGGGAGTTGGCAGCAGAACGCAAAAAAGAAGAGGAAAAGATAAAGAAACTCACAGCAGTCAATACTCCAAAAACCGAAACACCAAAAGGTGAAGGGCCAAAGGCACCGTTGGCCACCAAAACAGAAATCAAAAACACCGCCATTACTTTAGCACCAGAAGTTATTGCATTAAACAGCAACTTTGAAACCAACAAAGGAAACCTTCCCTGGCCTGTGGCACAAGGAAC
This sequence comes from uncultured Chryseobacterium sp., assembly GCA_964576575.1. Classification (GTDB taxonomy): domain Bacteria; phylum Bacteroidota; class Bacteroidia; order Flavobacteriales_D; family Sanyastnellaceae; genus CAMCTV01. Next base: position 17,238 of record CAZNVU010000001.1, on the reverse strand, counting down.
CATTACATCAAGATTTGGAAAACACAATCATCCCAGTTTGGATGATATTGTATTGAACAACAACGGCGTTGACTTCACCACAAAGCAAGGTGAAAATGTATTGTGCGTATTTGGAGGAAAGGTAACTTCAGTTTTTAGCATCCCTGGTGCGGGTTACAACATCATAGTCACCCACGGAACCTATAAAACAGTCTATTCTGGACTTGCTCAGGTCAGCGTCAAAGTTGGTGACAAGGTTAATTCCAAACAATCTTTGGGCAATGTGGGTATGACAGATGACGAGGCGGTACTTCACTTTGAGTTGTGGTCTGTCAACAGCACAAAAGGAACTGCGCAAAATCCAGAATCCTGGATTAAACGGAGATAGTCTCCAGGCTTCTGTTTCCGCTCAATCCTCCTGTATGCAAAACCAAAATTTCTGTTCCCATTGCGTTGCGCAAACCATCATGCGCCAGTGCAAAGCCCATTTTTGCTGAATAAACCCTATCCCAAAGCACTCCCTTCTCCTTCTCCATCCTCATCCATTCAACAAGCTCCGGTTTTATCTTTCCAAATCCACCCCAACGTTCATCCGCATAAACTTCCAATCGCTGCATCATTTCTTCTACTACTTCTACATCTTGCATCACCCAACGAATCTTTTGTCTCACCATTTCTTTCATCTCTCCTTCTGACAGCTTCAAACCAAAAAATGAATGAATGCGTTGGTGAGGGGAGGATAAAAGCAAACCGGCTGCTGTGGTTCCCGTTCCTGCACAAACACAAACGTCCGAGAAAGAATGGCGATCCGATGCTGTCAACATTTCCATACATCCCATCAATCCCAAATAATTGGCGCCTCCCTCAGGGATAAAATAAGCATGGGGAAAGTGATCATGAAGCCAAACTTTAAAATCCTCCGTTCCTCGCTCATCATACAATGCAGAATCAATCGGAACAACTTGCATCCCCATGTTTTCGCAATCCTGCATCAAAACCGTAGGTTGTTCTTTGTGCCAATATCCTCGAACCAAACCCACTGACTTCAAACGTTGATGTTGTGCATATTGAGCGCTCGCCAATAGGTGATTACTCCAAGCTCCTCCCATTGTAATTATGGTGTCAAAGCCTTTCTGAACGGCATCTTGTACATTATACAATAACTTAAATCGTTTGTTACCTGATTCCCACTCGGGTAAGTGCCAAGATTGACGCAAGGTGCAATTGAGTTCATTTAAACTCTCCCCAAACGACAACTCTTGATAAGTCCATTGAACCGATTTCATTTTTAAATATTGTTTAACGCACTATTTCATTATTTTGCTGATGATGGACAAAAACCAAAACATACCCCGTGAGGAAGGAGACTACTACTACACCGAGGAGGGGTATATTGTGTTTACTGAACAATACCACCTCAAACGTGGACGTTGCTGCCAAAGCGGTTGTAAACATTGCCCCTATGGTTTTGATAAAAAGACGGGTAGATTCAATAAGAAGTAATTATTTGATCTCATCCAAAATTTCCAATACTGTTCTGAAAGCAGCACAGTGTTGCCCAAACTTTTCATTGTGATCCGCCTGCAGAGCCGTTGCAAACTCCTCTCGATAACGATCTAGATCATCCGCACTCCGGCATACATACTGCACCGCGTAGGTTATTCCACCCTCTTCAAAATCCAATACCCTACAAATCCTATTCTCTAAGAACATCCCAGTGGCCATTACCTCAGGAATATGTACGGATTTCATCCAATCCAACCAAGTCTCATGCACTGCCTCATCCACTGAAACAGTGACATTGTAAAGTACTTTATTCATTTGTCAAAAATGAGGCATCTTATTGGACCGTCAAAGATTATATTTGTGACAAAGTAAAAATTATGACTGGAATTCTTCACTTACATTCTTTTCTGCGTTACGTCGCAGTGATCTTGATCATCTGGACTATTGTTCATGCCTTCATGAATATGAAAAACAAGGAAGCCGCTCCAAGCAAGTGGTCTATGCTGAGCATGTTGGTAGTACATACCCAATTTATTTTAGGAATTATTCTTTGGTTCCAGAAATTTTCCGCTGTTTCCGGCACCCCAGAAATGAAACTTGCTGAGAATAGATATTTTATTATGGAACACTCGATGATGATGTTGATTGCCATTGTGTTCATTTCTTTGGGGCATATCAAAGGAAAAAGAGCAGCTGACAGCGCAACGCGTTACAAAACGATCTTCCGTTTCTTCTTGATTGGTTTCATCATCATGATGGCGATGATTCCATGGCCTTTCTTATCATTTGCTCCATACCGTGGTTGGTTCTAATATGAAATCATCCATGTTAATTGGCCTTGCCTTGGTTGTATTTTCATGCAACAACGGAAGCGCTCCCCAGCAGGAAAGTGCACCCAATGGCAAAGACATTTATACTACACGTTGTGCGGGTTGCCACGGATTAGATGGTCAGTTGCAACTGGCTGGAGCCAAGGCTTTGCCTGCTTCGACTTTAAAAAAAGAAGAAGTGGTGGCGCAAATACAAATGGGAAAAGGCAGCATGCCTCCATTCGATGGTCGTTTATCACCACAAGAAATCAAGGCCGTTGCGGATTATGTTATTCAAATGCGTACCCATTAATCCATGGCCAAATTAGTTTCCACAGCCAAACCGCAAGAGACTTGTGTCTTGGTCGGCATTGTCACACAAACCCAAACCCGAAGGCTTTTAGAAGAGTACTTGGACGAGCTGGCTTTCTTGGCTGAAACGGCCAATGCATTAACATTGGAGCGGTTTACACAATCACTGCCTCATCCGGATTCCAGAACCTTTGTCGGAACAGGTAAAATTGAAGAAATCAAAAACTACGTGCATGAACACGATGTGGACATGGTGATCTTTGATGACGAATTGGCCCCGTCGCAATTGCGCAATTTGGAGCAGGTTTTCAATATTGAGGACAAAAAGGTCAAAGTGTTGGATCGGAACAACCTCATCTTGGACATCTTTGCCCGCAGAGCGCGCACCGCACATGCCAAGGTGCAAGTAGAACTGGCGCAATACCAATACTTGCTGCCGCGATTAACACGCATGTGGTCCCACTTAGAAAGACAAAAAGGTGGTATTGGTATGCGCGGTCCTGGTGAGCAAGAAATTGAAACCGACCGCCGTATTGTCCGTGATCGCATTTCATTTTTGAAAAAAGAATTGGCCGTCATCGATCGCCAAAAGAAAACACAACGCAGCAACAGAGGAGATCTTCCCCGTTTGGCATTGGTGGGTTATACCAACGTTGGGAAATCAACGCTCATGAATTCTTTGAGCAAAAGCGATGTCTTTGCGGAAAACAAATTGTTTGCTACACTGGATACCACTGTTCGGAAAATTGTACTAGAAAACAAACCCTTTCTTCTTTCCGACACCGTTGGGTTTATCAGAAAACTTCCCCATGATTTGATTGAATCTTTCAAATCCACTTTGGATGAGGTCAGAGAAGCAGACATTCTCATTCACGTCGTTGACGTTTCTCATCCACAATTTGAGGATCATATCAAAGTGGTCAACGACACCTTGAAAGACATAGACTGTGGAAATAAAAAGTCGCTCTTGCTTTTCAATAAAATAGACGCCTTTCACCCAGAACATGACGAAGCAAGTCTTGAGGAACCCTTGTCCAAAGAAGAAACTTTGTTGTATTTAAAGAAAACTTGGATGGCCAAAATGCAGTCCGACGTCTTGTTTATTTCTGCACAAAATAAAGTTAACTTGGACGAGCTCAGGGCTTGGATTGTTGATCACATCTGATCAAACGGCATCATCACCTTTCTTCATTTTAATATCGTTCACAAAAGTTTTGATCTTTTGTTCGTCTTCCAACTTACACACCAATAGCGTATTGCCTGAATCTACTACAATGTATCCGTTCAAGCCATGCAACACGACCTGTTTGTTATCGGGCATATGTACCACATTATTGCTGCAATTGTACAGGCTGACGTTATTGCCCACCACACCATTTCGGTAGTCATCATGCTTCAAGTGTCCATGCAATGAACCCCAAGTGCCCAAATCACTCCAACCAAAATCACTCAAAACCACATTGACATTCTTGGCCTTTTCCATGATACCATAATCGATACTAATGTTCTCGCAAGCCGAATACATGCCATTGATAAAGGCCTGCTCTTTCTCAGTTCCGTAAACCGATTGACCTTCAGAAAATGCTCTATTCATGTCCGGAAGAAACTGCTCAAAAGCCGCGACTACAGCATCCACTTTCCAGATGAAAATCCCACTGTTCCATGAAAAATCACCACTGGCCAAGAAATCTTTGGCCAATTCCAAATCGGGTTTTTCAGTAAACGTTTTCACGCGTTTTACGCGATCATTAATTGCATGGGCATCATCCGCCCATTGGATATAACCGTAACCAGTGTCGGGTCGTGTTGGTTTAATTCCTAAGGTCACCAACTGACCTTTCTCTGATTGATCAAACGCAATTTGAATCGTCTCCTCAAACTGTGTTGTATTTAAAATCAAATGATCTGAAGGTGCCACTACCATCCGGGCATTCGGATTGGATGCTTGAATGCGATGCGCTGCATAGGCAACGCAAGGCGCAGTGTTGCGCATGAAAGGCTCACACAAAATTTGATTAGCCGCCAATTCAGGTAATTGAGATTGAACCAAATCACGGTAACGCTCATTGGTAACAATCAGAATATTCTCCGTTGGACAAAGGGTTCTGAAACGATCAAAAGTCTGCTGGATAAGGGTTCTGCCCACTCCTAAAATATCGTGAAATTGCTTTGGAAAAGCCGTGCGGCTCATGGGCCAGAATCGAGAGCCGATTCCACCCGCCATGATCACACAATAGTTGTTCTTGTTCATTGTTTAATAAAGGTACAAAAGTAATACATCTGCATGTTTTGGATGATCACAGAATCGTCAGGATTCTGAGGTCTTCATTCCGGCTAATTTGCCATGTAATGGGAGATTCATAGAAAGGCTCTCCCAAGGCTGGCCACTCTATAAAATGATAGTCGGCCGTTTCCAGCAGGTCCTGGAAACCAATCTCCAACAACTCATCTACATTCTTAATGCGGTACAAATCATAATGATGAACCGTCTGCCCACTAGAAGTTCGGTAAACATTGCAAATGCTATAAGTGGGACTGCTCACCTCATGAATCCCCCATTGTTTCAGGATTTGAGATATCAAAGTGGTTTTTCCTGTTCCCATCTCAGCATCCAACAGCACAACGGCCTTAGACGGTAGTTGTGCAACCAGCGATTGGGCCACTGACGTTATTTGATCAAGGGAATATTCAAACTGGATCATTTGGCTTGCAATACAACAAATGGAATCAACACCTCTTCCAAGCTAATACCACCATGTTGGAAGGTATTGCGGAAGTGAGTAACAAAATGATTGTAGTTGTTGGGATAAACAAAATACCCTTTAGACTTGGCAAAAACATAAGAACTGCTCAACTGTGGTCTTGGCAAATGTGCTGCAGCGGGATCCTTGACTTCAAAAACATCCTTTGCATTATAGTTCAAATTTTTTCCAACCTTGTAGCGTAAATTATTATTGGTTGCCTTATCACCCACTATCTTGATGGGGTCTTCCACCCTCACAGTCCCGTGGTCTGTGGTGATGATGACACGCGCCTTTTGTTCCGCCATTTTCTCCAACATCTCACGCAGTGGACTATGTTCAAACCATGATTTGGTCAAGGACAAATAAGCCGGTGTATCTTCTGCCAACTCTTTAATCACCTCCATCTCACTGCGTGCGTGGCTCAACATGTCTACAAAATTGTAGACAATAACATTCAAATCATTTTGCTTCAAATTGGAGATTTGATCCACCAATTTTTTACCAAACTGATTCTGCACTACTTTGTGGTAACTGGTCTTAACGTTCATTCCCAAACGCTTCAATTGCGCCTGAAGGAAGTCATGCTCATGTTCATTTTTTGAACCCTCTTCATCCTCATCTTTCCACAATTGAGGATGCAGCTTTTGCATTTCGGAAGGCAGCAAACCGGAGAACATGGCATTGCGCGCATACATGGTGGCTGTGGGAAGAATTGAGTAATAAATATCCTCTTCTTCAGTGCGGTAAAGGTCTTTCAAGAAAGGAGCAATGATCTTCCATTGGTCATAACGCAAATTGTCAATGACCACCCAGTACAAGGGTTGTCCAGGTTGAACCAAAGATTTAATTTTCTTATTGAACAACGTATGCGACATCACCGGTGCTTCCACTTTGGCATTGATCCAATCCAGATAACGCTGCTCGTAAAACTTGACAAATTGTTGATTGGCCTCAATCTTTTGCGTCTGCAAAATTTCTTTCATGGATTCTTCATTGGTCTGCGCCAACTCTGTTGTCCAATATACCAATTTTTTCATGAAGTCTTTCCAACCGTCTGCTGGCATGCTTTGGCTGAGCTGCATGGATATTTCTCTGAATTCTTGGCGGTAATCTTGGGTTGTTTTCTCTTGAATCAGACGCTTATCATCCAGATTCTTTTTGATACTCAACAAGATTTGATTGGGATTAACTGGCTTAATCAAATAGTCGGCAATCTTAGAACCGATGGCATCCTCCATGATGTGTTCTTCCTCACTCTTGGTAATCATGACCACAGGCAAATCAGCATCATGTGCTTTGATTTCTTGAAGAGCCTGTAAACCTGAAATACCAGGCATATTCTCATCCAGAAAAATCAAATCAAAATGGCGTTCCTTGACCAAGGTCACCGCCTCTCTGCCATTGTTCACTGTCGTTACATCATATCCCTTTTGCTCTAAAAACAGCACATGCGGTTTGAGCAATTCAATCTCATCATCCGCCCACAATATCTTTGGTTTCATTGGATTCATCAACGCAAAGGTAGGGGGTTTATTGCGCCACGAACCACTTGCGTACCTCGCGTGTCATGGGGGCCAAGCTCAGGTGATCACTGACTTCAGCCGCATTGCGCACACTTCCGTCTTTCATTTTGATCAATATGATGTCTCCACTCTGGCTGTAGGCCCTATTGGCCGCCTCGCCTGTCATCACAAAATAGGATGCCTCGTGCTGCGAAATGTTCTTGGCCTCTGCAACCGTTACGATGCGCTGTTGTAAATCTTCAGGTGTGATGGGCTGGGTGTGAATTTGTATTTTAAACAACTTTCGTTGCACCAATTTTTGTGAGAGTTCGCGCAAGACAACATCCTCATGGTGTTGCCATACTTTGAGTGCGCTGAGGACATCTTGGTCGTCCAATTCCAAAAAAGTGGACAAGGCCAATGGGTGTTCAAAGAACGTTTGTTTGGTAAAATTTTGTTGCAAAAAGAAAGACAATGCAGGAGTACTCCAAACGGTCTTCCCTTGTTCTACCAACTCCTTGGCGCGTTTGAGCACATTAACCAACATATACTCCGCGCTCAACACCGTCTTGTGCAAATACACTTGCCAGTACATGAATCTTCTGGCAACAATAAACTTCTCAATGCTATATATCCCCTTCTCCTCTACCACCAACTGATTATCCACCACATCCATCATTTTGATGATGCGCTCGCTGCCCACTTGGCCTTCTACAACACCGGAGAAAAAACTGTCCCGCGCCAGATAATCCAAACGATCCATGTCCAACTGTGAACTGACCAAGCTGTGCATGAATGGCTTGGGATATTGGTTGTTAAATATGTCAATGGCCAATTGCAAGCCGCCATTTAAATCGCGGTTCATTTGGTCCATCAAACCGGCGCTGATGTCTTCATGGTGAACCCCACCAACGATGCTATGTTCCAACGCATGGCTATAGGGACCGTGGCCAATGTCATGCAAAAGAATAGCAGCCAATAGACCTTCTTCCTCAGCTTTGCTAATCTCCACCCCACGCACACGCAACTCATCGATGGCATTTTGCATCAGGTGCATGGCGCCAAGAGCATGTTGAAAACGGTTGTGAATGGCACCGGGATAAACCAGGTGGCTCAAACCCAACTGGCTGATGCGGCGCAAACGTTGGAATGCAGGATGGTTGATGAGTTGAAAAATAAACGGATGGCGAATGGTGATAAAACCATAAACGGGATCGTTGATTATTTTTCGGAAGAGTTGGGTCATACACAATGTCATTACACATCACCCTTGGACGAATTACAGGAATAAGTGCCAAAAATGTGATTTATTTCACAAAAATAGCACTTATCCTTGTCACATAGTAAAAGGAAGTCATTCAGTATCCACTTTGCTCGCTTTGCGCAATCATGGCGTAGCGAAGTTGAGATACTTCCGTTTATTTTTAACGCAATGGGCGCAAGGCTCTCGCAATGGACGCTATTCCGCTTTCCGTCTCCCTCTTTCCGATTTACCTCACCACCTGCAACCTACTCCTCTCCCCACCAAAATCAACCAAATACAATCCAGCAGCCAAATCTCCAAAATGTATCTCAGCGATGTTTCCATTCAACACCACGTTGGTTTTAAATACAATCTTGCCGGTGATGTCCATCATCACCATTTCCTGGTCGGAGTTCGGTTGCGTTGTGGCATCTAGGGCGAATGTCAATTCGCCCCTACGAAGACCGTTGTATAGCAATACAAAACTACTTGTTGACGTAGGATTAGGATAAATAGAAATACTCGAAACTCGTGACTCATTACTCAAGACGCTCTCTTTCTCACTCTCGCTCTGTTGAACCATTCCTGCTGGTGAAATTCTCAAACACTGCACACTACCCCACTGTCCCGCTATTCCGCTGCTGTGCACTGGTCTGACTCTAACATTGTAAGTCTTACCCACGGTGATGCCCGGTATATTGCTCAAGAAGAATACCGTGGCGTTATTACCGCCCTGAACAACTTGAGCCGTTCCAGGATTGGGCAATACTTCCGTGAACTCCCAATCGTATCGCATGGCGCCGCAGACCGTTCTGTCCGGTGCGATGTTACCGGTAATCGGTTTATTCATCGGACAACGATCAGAACTTCTCAAAGCAATAGTGGTTTCTGCATTTAAGGTGACGGTGCAAGTTGTTGTTGCTTGTGCGAAAAGATTTTCAAAATTTCCTGCAGCATCAAATAGGGAGTACAACACCGGAACTTTCAAGGTGTACACCATGGGTGAGGTTCCTTGGTTCGGAGGCAAGATCATTCCCAAACGAGAGACTACAGAAATCGCATTGGGCGTAGTATAAGTCCATGGAGCAATGACCTGGTCCACATTATTCTGAGTGGCGGACAACACATCAAAAGTGTAAGCGACAGCATTGGCTCGGTATTGCGCCTTGAAACTGTTGCAAACGGAGGTGTAGATTCCAGTATTGTTGCTGTAATAGTGATCACAGGTGGAACCCAACAAGTGGTTGAAACAAATCTTAGCACTGGGGTTCATGGCTCCGCTGATGTTGTGCACCGCAACGTAGTATGTTTTACCGACGGTGAGTTGATCGCTCAATAAGGTTTGATTACCTGTGGTGGTTTCGTGTTCGGTCTCTAGAAGTTCCAGACAGCCCGCTGCATTCACCTCAAACAAACGCAATTCATTGTTGCCTGTGGCCGCTGAGAGTCCCGCTCTGAGCGTATTGTATTGCGCGGTAATGCCAAACCATAGGTCGTTCCCATCACCATCAATCACTGTTGAGTTGGCACCGTTGTTCAAGTTGGCTGAAGCGATCGCTGTTACTACGCAAACGGGATACTGCGCGGTGGCGACATTGGTGATATTCAATCCTGAAGGAACCAAACCTTCATCAACTGCACCATCACAATTGTCATCCAAACCATTGCAAATTTCTGGTTGTGGTAAAATACAACTGTTGTCATCCGTATTGGCTTCTGGATTGTAGTTGCAGGCGTTCACATCCGTACAACCCAGTATGCTGTTCAAATCGCAAACTCCATCGTTGTTGGCATCTAACAGCTGTCCAGCGCAAGTGCAGTTGTCTTGGATGACATCACTCACTGTGCATGCATCACCATCGTCACACGTTGCGCCTGGCTCTGCACCTTGGCACAAATCGTTGGCATCACAAGTTCCATCATTGTCCGCATCGGCAAAGGTGCCGGTGCAAATGCAGTTGTCTTGGATGATATCGTTGACTGTACAAGCATCACCGTCGTCACAAGTTGTACCAGGCTCTGCGCCTTGGCACAAATCGTTGGCATCACAAGTGCCATCGTTGTCCGAATCGGCGTAGATGCCGGCGCAAGTACAGTTGCCTTGGATGACATCACTCACTGTGCATGCATCACCATCGTCACACGTTGCGCCTGGCTCTGCACCTTGGCACAAATCGTTGGCATCGCAAGTTCCATCATTGTCCGCATCAGCAAAAGTTCCCGCACATGTGCAGTTGTCTTGGATGACATCACTCACTGTGCAGGCATCACCATCGTCACAAGTTGTACCCGGCTCTGCTCCTTGGCACAAATCGTTGGCATCACAAGTGCCATCGTTGTCTGCATCAGCAACTACTCCAGCGCAAGTACAGTTGTCTTGGATGACATCGTTCACAGTACAAGCATCACCATCATCACAAGTTGTACCCGGCTCTGTACCTTGGCACAAGTCGTTGGCATCACAAGTTCCATCATTGTCAGCATCAGCAACTACTCCAGCGCAAATGCAGTTGTCTTGGATGACATCACTCACTGTGCAAGCATCGCCATCGTCACAAGTTGTACCCGGCTCTGCACCTTGGCACAAATCGTTGGCATCGCAAGTTCCATCATTGTCAGCATCAGCAACTGTTCCCGTGCAAATGCAGTTGTCTTGGATGACATCGTTCACAGTACAAGCATCACCATCATCACACGTTGTACCCGGCTCTGCACCTTGGCACAAATCGTTCGCATCACAAGTGCCATCGTTGTCTGTGTCGACGAAGGTTCCGGCGCATCCAATACCACCGATGCTGATATCATTGATGGTGCATGGGTCGCTGTCATCACAGGGTTGAGGACCAGTAATGGTCAAATTCAAAGTATCAATGGCACAACTGATGTTGTTGATGTACATTCCTGTCGCTGTATAAGTCAACCCCGTCACCGGCCAAACATAACTGCCTTCAGATTCTACGTTTGTGTAGGTGGTTTGTGCTGGATTGACCACAATTCCAATCGGGACCGAAAGCGCAGTGCATCCACTCCCATTGGTCACCCGCAATTGATAAGTAGCCGTTGAGGTGGGCTGATAGGTATTTTGTGTAGCTCCGTTCAAAGCGATGTTGTTTCGCAACCACTGTCTGGAAATACCATCGATGATCGCGGTGCTCAATATCCGCGTTTCGTTGTTGCAATAAGTGGTGGGTCCATCCACCGTCACCGATGGTACAGCCGGGTTAGCATTGACATATACTACAACTTGATCTGTGGCAGAGCAACTGTAAATATTGGTGGCTGTTACGGTGTAGGTTGTGGTTGCTATTGGACTGACTTGAATGCCTGATGAGGTTTGTCCCGTGCTCCAAGAATAACTATTGGCGCCGGTGGCCTGCAAACTGGCTGTTTGTCCATCACACAACTGCACATCTGCTCCTGCATTCAAGGTAAATCCACCGTTGTAAATGCTGACCTGATCCGAAATGACCCCGCATTGCGTGGTGACATTGACCCAATAGGTTCCTGGCTGTGTAACCGTCAATGCGGGGGTTGTAGCTCCATTGCTCCAGAGATAAGAGGCATTGGGCGTATTGGCATTCAATACAACCTGACTTCCCGGACAAAGTCCCTGGTCATTTCCCAACTCAATGGTGGTTGTGGGCAGATAACTGATGTTAATGTTGTCGTTGGTGGTTCCACACTGGTTGGTGGCATACACCACATAATTCCCCGCCAACACAGCTTGAATACTCCGAGTGATGGCACCTGTACTCCATTGATAGCTGGTGGCACCGCTGTCTGCTGTTAAAGTAACCGCCGCATTTTGACAGATCTGCAAGTCGGGACCGAGATTCACAACGGGTGGTGCCAAGACATTCACCACGACAGTATCGCGAGAAACACCGCAGCTGTTGGTCACTTCCACGTGATAAGTTCCCGCTTGATTAACGGTGATGGTGGGAGTTGTCGCGCCATTGCTCCACAAGTAGGTCGCTCCAGTATTGGTGGCATTCAGGGTTTGACTGTTTCCGTTACAAAGTGTCACATCGTTGCCCAGATCCACCAAAGGCAAGGCTTTGATGGTGAAGTTGGTTCCATTGTCCGTTCCAATGGTGGGTGGATTGGTTCCGATGACCCGCAATCGGTACAAATTCGAGGTGTAATAACGATCGGGTATGGTCACTGGAATGGGGGCAGGAGTCGTTGCCGTGATTGATCCAATATTGACCAAGGCACCATTGAAAGTCCCCATCGAGTCGCTCAATTGCACAATGAACTGATTCCCTGCATTGAAATTAATCGACTTGGTAAAATTGACATTGAAAGTTTGACCTGGACAGAAATTATTTCCCGCAATGGCGTTGGTAACAATTCCATTGGGATTGGCGATGGTAAAGAAGTTGTCACTTTTGTCAACTTCCAATCCACTCATGGTGGTTGCTCTGACTTTACAAGTTGTAGAAGGTGTTGCTGCGATGGTCCAGTTGTAGGTCACTGGCGTGTTGGGCACATCATTCAACAGAGTCGTCCAAGTGGCTTCATTGTCGGTGGTATACTCTACTCTCAAATGCTCATCGTTGTTCAGCGTCGCCCATTTGATTTGTTGTGTCGTTCCATTGCCCCAGATCTCACCACCGTTGGGTTTGATGACTTTGACGTATTGATCCAAATAATTGTACATGGAATAGCCGTCGTAAGGACCTCCGTAATATTTGGTGGGATTCACAATGGGCACTCCTACTACTTGAAATGTCAAATTGCTCTGGTCAACGTATATGCCGCTACCTGAAGGATCGCTGATGCGCATCAATACTTGATTGGACGCTGTCAATGGACATACCCAATTGGCGTATTTGTTTGCACCAGGAAAAGTCCCTATCACATTCCAAGTTGTTCCATTATCAATGCTATAATCCAATTTGATATTGGCCAATCCATCAGAGTTCCACTCCACATACTGTCCTGTTCCCTTCCCAAAACTCTCCCCCCCGTTGGGATACAATAATTGCACAAATCCATTGGGAATGATAAATGCCTCATCGCTGATGTCCACCAAATTGCTGTACATGTCTTTGATGCGAATACGACAGATATTGGATGGCGTCGAAGGAACATTCCAAGCATAGCTCAATTGAGAAGCCGGAATGTTGGATGCTATATTGGTCCAGGTCGCACCATCGTTGATGGTGTATTCAATGGTCAAGTAATCCACGTTGTTGTAGGTCCATGTGATATTTTGGGTCGAAGCGGACATCCAAATCTCGCCACCATTGGGGGCAGTAACATGCACAGAGTCGACTCGGTTATTGTGCATGCTATATCCGTCATAAGGGCCACCGTAATATTTGGTAGGGTTCACTGTAGGTATAGAAGACAATCCAAAACCGGCATCCGAAACATCATTGATGGCAGGAACCAAGTTATCCGAAACGCGAATCAAGCAAGTTATAGCGTTGGTTGGTGTTACCCAATTGGCGTATCGATTGGTGGCAGGCGCATTTCCAATGTTGGTCCAAGTGGTTCCATTATCGGTGGAATATTCCAACTTCACATTGGCCACACCACTATAATCCCATTCAATGTATTGCCCCGTTCCTTTCCCGAAAGCTTCCCCCCCATTGGGATAAGTCACCTGAACAAAAGAATTGGAAATGGTAAATACCGCATTGCTCACATCCACCAAAGCATTGTCTACGCCAACAGCTTTGATCAAACAATTGGTACTGGGAGAATTGACAACCGTCCAAGCGTATGACTTTGCGCTAGTAGGAATATTGGTGGCAATGGAACTCCAATTCGCCCCATTGTCCGATGAGAAAAACAGATTGATCAAATTGACATCCTGATAATCCCAGGTGATATTGTGCGTGCTGTAAGGATACAGCACTTCACCACCATTGGGGGAAGTTATAGTCAAGGCGTCGGTCAATGACGACGAGACATCGTAACCATCATAAGGTCCTCCATAATACTTGGTTGGATTGACGGGGGGTACAGAAACGATGGATGTTGTTGCGCTGGAAACATCATTCAAAGACGCATTCTCACTATTGCTCACTTGCAACAACAGTTGATTGGTCACTGTTGCAGGCACCACCCAATTGGCGTAACCATTGGTAGCTGGGAAAGTCCCAATGTTGGTCCAATTGGAGCCATTGTCCAATGAGTATTTCAGCGTGACATTGGCCAATCCTGTAGAAACCCACTCAACATACTGTCCGGAGCCCTTTTTGTATTGTTCGCCACCATTCGGATACACCAAAGAAAGAGTAGGCGGCGGAATCGTGAAGACCCCATTGCTCTCGTCTTGCGTGTATTGCAGTGTATTAGTGATGCGCACCTTGGCTTGGGTAGAGGCGATGGCCGGGACCGTCCAAGTGTAGGTCAATGCACTCGTTGCATAAGAAGCGGAAATGGTATTCCAAGACAACCCGTTGTCCAGCGAGTATTCGATTTTTATATAATCGACATTGCTATAATTCCAGGAGATGATATGGGTAGAAGCCCCTTCCCATACCTCACCCCCATTGGGGGAGGTCAGGGCCAGGCTCTGCCCGAAGGAGACTTGGACCAATAGCATCAGCCCAATTCCCAGAAGGATTTGAAATAATCTTTTCATAATTTTTAGAAATGAAAAAATTATTCCGCAGTGCGCGCGAAGCGGAAGCCAAATCCTCTCGTTACATATTGAGCGGCAGTAATCGTTGATGTGTAGGGTTCACAATACACCATGTTCAAGCCAGACCAATTGGCGACATCCGAACTTCCATTCGCACTTAGCGCACCGTCTCCGTGAATATTTTTTGAAAAATTTACAGCATTCAAATTCACCATCTCCTCTGCTACATTTCCTCCTAAGTCTTTCATGCCAAAATATCCCGAACCTGAAGAAGTTTTCATGGATGAACCAGAATCAGTATTTCCTACATTTTGAACTATTGCATTTGAAAAATAGCCCGATAGTGGCACTTGTGAATTTGCTATTGGTTGGTATGGTCCCAAGGCTGCCTTTGAATATTCTAATATCGTCATCGGTCTCAATCCAACCCAATCGGCATAGGCCAAAGCCCTCACATCTGTAAATCCATTGCAAGCTCGATTGGGTGCAGAGGCGAAGTAAACGCCGTTATTTAATGTGATCGAACTTCCGGCTACACCCAAAGAGGAAATTTGAGTGCCAGTCAAGCAATTTAAAAAATCAGCATATTGCTGTTCAGACATTTCGTATTTAAATGCATAAAATGGAGTATAACCAGTTGGATAATCAGGATTGTCTACATTACCATCAGCATTACTATCCAAACCCGCATCACCTTTAACGCGGCATGCACCACCACTGTAGGTCAGAACCGGTGTTAAACGTGTATTGATCACGCCAAAGTTATCTCCGGGAGCAATAATCGTTGTTCCTCCAAAGTTTTTGAATAAGTTAAAATCTCCTTGCGGTACATAAACCATTTCGACGGCAAAAACCTTCACCTCAACTGCCCCAGGATTGGAAAGCCCTTCTGCACTGTAATCCCATTGCAACTGCATACCCGAAATATCCATATGGGCATTTCCATATTGTTCCAAACTGACAAATGCCCCCATTTGGTCAGCAGGAATTTGAATGTTATTCGGAGTGCCTTGTCCGTGGTCAAATCCTGTGGTTTTGATTTTACAGGGTTTCCACTCGCCTGCAGCATTTTTGTATTTCATGAATACCCAAGCTGCATCCCAATTGATGCTGTCTTTCCATGCATATCCCCAATTCAAATCAAATTGCACTTGGGCAGTTTGATTGGAGGCATTTATTCCAGTTGTGGTAACGTTCTGCACCAACATGTAATTGATGGGTGATGAATAATCATTAAAACAACTTTGCGAGTTTATTTCCAACGCATTTGAAACCAATGTTTGTCCTGAGATTTGGCAAGCAGTCTCATATGTATAGGTATGATTGCCTGAATTTTCATTGGAAGACACCAAAAAGGTAGTACTATCTGCCCCGGGAATAATTACCCCATCTCTTTTCCAAACACTAGTTGAGTTGGTATAATAGCTTGTAAGAAGATAATTCAAACAGTCCCCTACTTGAAGAGGACTTGAAACGATTTGAGGAGAATATTGACAACTTGGTTCTCCTGATTGAGAAACAATCTGAATATCATCAAAAGACAAATAATAATCTCCAGACGTCCATTGACAATTGAACTTTAAAAAGAGATTGCCTGGAGGAGGGTAAAAAGAGTGGGTTTTTGTCAAACACGTCCCTGTCTGAGTCTCTTGAGAAACCGTCGCAAATGTAGTCCATGGCCCTGTTGCGGTAGGACCATATTGAACATCAAATGAACCCCAGGGATTAGCCGGACCGTAGGGACCGATGTAATTAGCTGCTTTATATTTATAAGTGATAGTTACTAGCCCGCCGTTATTTGTCCCGGGCAAAACAGGCGAAACCAAATTGCCCACCTGGGTACTGCTTCCAGCATAAAAATTCCTACGCATTCCCGCTGTTCCACACATGGTAGCGTTGGTAGTAGTTGAACGAGTGAAATTACCAGACCAACCGGTTGAGTTAGTGGTAAAATCCCATGTCGTCGGGGTCAGCTGGGCTTTAACTAAAAATGACGAGGTTACAAATAACAAAAATAAAACCATCTTGGAAGCCAAGCTCAAAACCAAATAAATTCCCTTTTTCATAATCAAATTTTATATGACGAGTTAAAATTACTATATCAATGGGGAGAACTCCCAATTAAATTGAAATATCTCTAATCACATTCTAAATCTCTCTCACTTCAAAATCAAAAATTCTCATTTCCTCTTTTACGCATCATGAAAAAGCAATGGATGCATCTCAATATCCACTTTGCGAGCCTAGCGAAATCTTGGCGAGCTTGGCGTTTTTGTATTTTAATGCAATTCACCACCTCGTCCCTGCGGGAATGACCAATCATAGCTAGCTACTCCCGAAACATCGGGACTTTCACCTCTCTAACACCTAAAACACTTTACACTTTCCATTTCCCATTTCCCTCTTTCCGTTTTACCAAGCATAGGTCACCGTCAAATCCACAGTGATATTTCCGGATGAAAAAGTGAGAACATTGGGAAAGAAGGTTCCCGATTGATAGGGTTTGAAAGGGAGAACGCCAATTTGATCATCTGGGTTAAGA